>CAMCCX010000085.1 GCA_945873305.1 Akkermansia muciniphila | reverse complement strand
AGTTCAGCATCCTTCATGCCCTACCGCCACACCGCCGCCCGCATCCACTAGATCGTCAAAGCCCCGAAAGCTTTGGTCGCGGGGCAGAGTGTGTCGCCGAAGAAGCACGGCAGCCACGGGCTGAGTTTCGAGGCCTTTGTCGAGTTGGTGAATGGTTCGTTTCTGGACATCCGCTACAAGGGCGTGGCGGGAGTGAGCCACGATCCGACGAGTTACGACGCATCGCTGCGGCTGGACCAGCAGCGGGTCCGGGGAATCGGCCATTGCGCGGTGGGCAGGCAGAACTTCCGGGCGAAGCAGCGGATTGCGGCGGGCTGGCACCAGAACATCGTTGATCCGAATCTACCGACCAACACCGCGGCCTACAACCGTCACGAACCCTTGCTGGAATTCGATCCGGGCGATTTCTCGGACTTCACCCGCAAGGTGGCCGTCATTTGGAACATTGACTTGGGCTTGGAAGGAGGTTTGTTGTGAGCACCTTCGCCGCACCACTCACACCCGAAACCGTCCGCCAGCTCCTGCACGCCTTTTGGCAGGAGTCGCTGGAAATCGCCAAGACCCGCCAAGGGCTTTCGCTCGCGCTGCCGCAGACCTACCCGGACGGCTGGCAGATCGTGGTGGATCTGGAGGACCATCTTCCCGCCGGCCTGAAAGTGACCGACCGAGGCCGCACGCTCGGCTGGCTCGTCGGCCAAGGCCAGAACATCGAGACGGACGCGGTGCAACGGCATCTGGACGAGATTTCCGCCGAGTGCGGGATCGAGCGTGACGGGCTGGAGTTGTTCCACTGGTTTCCGAAGGGCATGGAGGGCGTGGACCTACACGTCTTCGCCGAGGCGCTGGTGGCCATCGCGCATCTCCATTACCTGAGCGACCTCAAGCCACGCACCCTGGACATCCCGGATGAGACGCTGCAACGGGTCTTCAAGGACCACGGCGTGATCGCCCTGCCCGGCACCACGCTGGACGGCCGCACCCGCAAGAAGGTGAGGCTGGATTACTACATCGCCGAGGAAAGCCCGATCGCCTTCCAGATCATCCGCCGCCACGGCCGGATTCTCGGGACCATGGAGCAATGGGGCTGGCGCTGGAACGACCTCCGCGCCGCGCACCCGGCTCTCCGCCCCGCCATGATCTACGATCCCCACCACCAGGAGATCGACGCTGACAGCCGCGCCATCGGCGAGGAGGTCTGCGCGCTGTTCTGCTCGTATGAGGAGACGGACCGGATTCACGAGTTTCTGGATCAAAAGCCAAACTGAAAGTCATGCCTGAGAGCAACCAAACCACCGAATCTGTCACGGCTGCGCACAATCCGTTTCCGGAGCTTGCTCTGGACCGTCGCGTTGATCCGATGATTCTGTGGGGCACTTGGCCGGGCGAGGAACCCGTGGAGGAATTGATGGCTCTGCTCGGCTAAACCTCACGAACCCATGAAGCATTTCCACCTCCCATGAACTTCGACCAGCTCATCACCAATCTTCGTGAACTGGACCGCTCTCTCAAGGAGCGGGCCGTCAAGGTGGTCAATATCGGGCTGACGGTCCGGAACTGGCTGGTGGGTGCCCATTTGGTGGAGTTCGAGCAGGGCGGGGAGGACCGCGCTGAATATGGGGAATCCCTGATTCCGACGGTCGCCAAAAGATTGGCGATCAGAGGGCTTCCTCCGACGACCCTCCGCCTTTGCCGCACCCTGTATCTCGCCTATCCGGAGATTCGACAGACACTGTCTGGCGAGTTGGGAAAAGGACTGATGATGAGCCAGTTGGGAATTCAACAGACACTGTCTGTTGTTTCTGAGAAGGGAACTCCGCAGACGTCTGCGGAATCAACCCGTCCCGGCTTTGCCCCGTCAGTCGGCCAATTGCTCGAACAACTGACCTTCTCCCACTTCGTTGAGTTGCTCCGGATCGAAGATCCTCTCCAGCGCGCGTTCTACGAAATGGAGTGCGTGAAGGGCGTGTGGTCGGTTCGTGAGCTGAAGCGCCAGATCGGTTCGTTGCTTTTCGAGCGGCTCGGGCTTTCCACGGACAAGGAGAAGCTACTGCGACTGACCGCTGAGGAGGTCACGCCATCCCTACCCGCCGACATCATCAAGGATCCCTACATTTTTGAATTTCTCGGGCTCGCGCCGAAGGAGGTTTTCCGTGAGAAGGATCTCGAGACCGCCTTGCTCGACCATTTGCAGGAGTTCCTGCTCGAACTGGGAAATGGGTTTTGCTTCGAGGATCGGCAGAAGAAGATCCGCATCGGGCACAGTGATTACTTCGTGGATCTGGTTTTCTATCACCGCAAGCTTCACTGCCATGTGTTGATCGAGCTGAAGGTCGAGCCTTTCAATCACGTCAACGCCGGTCAGCTCAACACCTACGTGAACTACTACCGCAAGCGCGAGATGGCGGAGGGCGACAACCCGCCCATCGGTCTGCTGCTCTGCACCGACAAGGATCATGCGCTCGTCGAATACGCGCTCGGCGGGATGGACGAACACCTCTTCGTTTCCACTTACAAGGTGGCTCTGCCCAAAGCCGAGGAACTGGAGGCATTTTTGCTACGCGAATCCAAGGATCTACCCGAATCATGAGCACCGACACCACCGAAAAGGGCTTGGAAGCCTGCATTGAACGTTATCTCACCGGGGGAGTGAGTGGCGCACCGGTGAAGGAAGGTGTTATGCAGGAGCAACCGAAGGACTATGGCAGCAAAGGCTACTTGCGCGGCAAGTCCACGGATTTCAATTCCGAGTTCGCCATCGATGAAGGGAAATTCTGGCAGTTTCTCGAAGCCACCCAGGCGGCGGAACTGGCAAAGCTTCACTACAAGCCGGATTGGAAACGGCAGATTCTCGAACGGCTGCACCGGAAGCTGAAGAAGGACGGCATTCTCGCCGTGTTGAAGAAGGGGCTGGATGTGGACAACGCGCATTTCGATTTGCTCTATCGACTGCCCTACAACGACCTCAACCCGGAAGTCACCGCGAAGTTCGAGTCCAACGTCTTCTCCGTCACCCGGCAGGTGTATTTCTCCAGCATCGATAAGAAGTCGGTGGACATGGTGGTTTTCCTCAACGGCTTGCCGCTCGCCACGCTGGAACTCAAGAACCCGTGGACCGGCCAGAACGTCAACCAAGCGAAGAAGCAATACCGCGACGACCGCGACCCGAAGGAGACGCTGTTCAGTTTCAAGCGCTGCCTCGTCCACTTCGCCGTCGATCCCGACGAGGTGTGGATGACGACCAAAGTCGATGGCAAGAGCACCTATTTCCTGCCCTTCAACAAGGGCCTGCCGGATGGCCAAGGCAAGGGCAACCCGCTCAATCCGAACGGCCACAAGAGCGCCTACCTCTGGCAGGAGATCCTCACCCGCCACAGCCTCAGCAACATCATCGAGCACTACGCCAAGCTCACGGTGGAGAAGGACAAGGCGGGCAAGTCCAAGGAGACGCTCTATTTCCCGCGCTATCAGCAGCTCCAGGTGGTGCGCCTGTTACTCGCCGATGTGCAGGCGAAGGGCCTTGGCAAGCGCTACCTGATCCAGCACTCAGCCGGATCGGGGAAATCCCACTCCATCACCTGGCTCGGCTATCAGCTCGTGGAGCTCTACGACAAGACCGGGCAGGAGAACCTATTCGACTCCGTCATCGTCGTCACCGACCGCCGCGTGCTCGACCGCCAGATCGACAAGAACATCCGGCAGTTCGCCGAGGTGAAGAACATCCTCGCCCACGCCAACAGCGCCGCCGAACTCCGCAGCCATTTGGAAGCAGGCAAGAAACTCATCACCACCACGATTCAGAAGTTCCCCTTCATCGTCGATGGCATCGCCGACATGAGCAGCAAGAAGTTTGGCGTGATCATCGACGAAGCGCATTCCTCGCAAAGCGGTAGCGCCGCTGATTCCGCCACCGCCGTGCTCGGCGCGACCGAAGAGGAGGAGCCGGAAGACTATCAGGAGAAGATCCTGCAAGCGATGGAGCGCCGCAAGATGGGCAACAACGCTTCCTACTTCGCCTTCACCGCGACGCCGAAGAAAGCGACGCTCGAAAAGTTCGGCACCCGCAATGCCGACGGCGGATTCGATCCCTTCCATCTCTATTCGATGAAGCAGGCCATCGAAGAAGACTTCATCCTCGACGTGCTCGCTAACTACACGACTTACAAGAGCTACTACGAGGTCCAGAAATCCATCGCGGACAATCCGGAGTTCGACACCGTCAAGGCGCAGAAGAAACTCCGCGCCTACGTCGAGAGCCACGCGCAGACCATCGGCACCAAGGCCGCGCTGATGGCCGATCATTTCCTCAGCCAGGTCGTCGCCACCAAGAAACTGCGTGGCCAGGCCCGCGGCATGGTGATCACCCGCAACATCGAGAGTGCCATCCGTTACTTCTTCGCCATCCGCGACGAACTCAAGAAGGCGAACGCGCCGTTCCAAGCCATCGTCGCTTTTTCCGGCAAGAAGATGGTGGACGGCATCGAATACACGGAGGAATCGCTCAATGGTTTCCCGTCCAAGGACATCCCGGACAAACTCGCCGGTAACGTCAAAGCCGGAGAAACCAACTACCGCCTGCTCGTCGTCGCCAACAAGTATCTGACCGGCTTCGACGAACCGCTGCTGCACACCATGTATGTGGACAAGCGCCTGCAAGGGGTGCTCGCCGTGCAAGCCTTGTCCCGCCTGAACCGCTGCAACGCCAAGATGCAGAAACAGGACACCTTCATCCTCGATTTCTACAACACCGCCACCGAGATCAAAGCCGCCTTCGACGATTTCTACACCGCCACCTCGCTCACCGAGCCGACCGACATCAACGTCCTCCACGACCTGAAAGACGCCCTCGACGACGCCGAGCTCTACAGCGAGGAGGACATTGAGAAATTCAACGAACTCTTCTTCAATGGTGTGGATGCCGAGCAACTCCACCCGATTATCGACGAAACGGTCGCGCGCTTCGACATGATCGAAGACGAAGAAGACAAGATCGACTTCAAGATCAAAGCCAAGCAGTTCGTGAAGCTCTACGGCCAGCTCGCCTGCATCATGCCGTTTGCCAATCCCGCGTGGGAAAAGCTCCACTGGTTCCTCAAATTCCTGATCCCCAAGCTCAAGGTCATTAACAGGGATCAAGACCAACTGGACGAGCTGTTGGAAAGCGTCGATCTCTCCACCTACGGCCTCGAACGCGTCCGCCTGAACCAGCACATCGAACTCGACAGCGCCGAAACCGAACTCGAACCCGAGAACCCGAATGTCCGTGGGCACCACGGCGGCGAGGAAGAGGAATCGCCGCTCGACGAGATCATCCGTCATTTCAACGAGCGCTTCTTCTCAGCCTGGGACGCGACGCCCGAGGAACAGCGAGTCAAGCTGATCAACATCATGGAACACGTCCAAGCGAGCGCGGCCTACAAGGCTCAAGTCGTGGACAACCCCGACGAGCAGAACCGCCGCATCGCCCTGGAAAGCCTAATCTCCCAAGCCGTGAACAAAGAGCGCAAGAAGGACCTCGATCTCTACAAAGTCTACGCCGGTGATCCCGATTTCAAAAAGGCCTTCGAAGAAAGCATCATCCGAATTCTCGCGCTGCATGAGAAGAGCAGGCCTGCATGATTCGCGCAGGGCAATTCTAGCTCCACGATGCTGAATTTAGACCGCATTCGAGAATCTGGCGACAATTTCGGCGGTAGCCAGCAGCCGAAACAAGGGCAGAGGAAAAAGGGCACCTCGATGGCCTGAGCTATTTCAGTATTGTGCAAACTGACGGACGACGGGATTGCGAATGCGGAGAAGGTCAGCGCGAAGATTCGAGAGGCGTTCGGCAAGCATCCCGGCTGGAAGGATGGTGAGGCGGAGTTGCGCGAGCTGCGGAAGCAGGTGACGTTTGCGGTGTATTCCGAGGAGGATGATTTGGAGAAAGTGACGGCGACGGTGGAGTCGCTGTTTATGCGGTTGGAGAAAGCGTTCCGGAAATGATGGCGGTGCGGAAAGATGAAGATGGGGCGAGACGCCCCTTGCACGGTCTGGAGCGAGACGCTCCAGCCACTTTCGTGGCGGATCGCTGGCGCGATCGGGAGGAGTTCAAGGGGCGGGTGAAGGAATGGGCGCGGAAGCTGGAAGTGGACGCGCACTCGATTTACATCCGTCCGATGAGGCGGAAGTGGGCGTCTTGTTCCACGGGCGGGACGCTGAGTTTCAATGACGAGCTGCTGGGGATGCCGAAAGAGTTGGGAGATTACGTCATCGTTCACGAGCTGCTGCACTTCTCGGTGCCGAATCATGGGAAGCTGTGGAAGAGCCTGATGCGGGCGCATCTTGGCGAGTATGAGAAGGCGGAGCAGCGGCTGAGGGTTGGTGGGTGAAGCTCTGATCAATCAGCTGAATCCGCGTCACCGAGGTCGGGGCGGAAAGGAAGGTTTGATAGCTGTTGAGTCTGGCATGATGCAGTTCATGCAGATTCTGATTTTCCACTCCGGCGAGTGGGCGGTCTGAAATGGCCGTGCAGACCGGGTTTCCGAACAGAATCCGCACGGATTCCGGTGGGTGCGACAAACCGGTGCCCAGCGCTTTCAATACGGCCTCCTTCGCCGTCCAGATCCGCAGAAGTTGAGAGGCGCGCGCGCCTGTCTCGGAAGGTAACTCGCTGGTTTCCAGCGGGTGGCAGAAGGTGGCTGCGCATTCCAATAAATCCGGCGCCCGGTCGAGAGATTCCAGGTCGATGCCGACCGGTCCCTCCGCAGACAGCGCCACGATCGCGAGGTCGGAGCAGTGGGAGAGATTGAAATGAAGCGAATCGTAGGGCGGAGCCAGCAGAGGCTTGCCGTTTTCCGTGAGGACGAGCGGCACTTCCCGTGGCGGGCGCTGGATGGCTTGGCCGAGGATTTTTCGTAAGTTTGCCCGGCAAGCCATCCAGTGGACGGCGTCCTTTCTGAATCGGAAACGATCCGCCCGCGATTTTTCCTCATCGGCGAGGCAGGCCAAGGCGGCTTCCTGGGAAATGATTTCAGGAAAAACGAGATGAACGGTGACCTGTCCTGAAGTCATCCGGAGTAGTCCGGGTTGCCGTCGGGCGCTTCCTCACGTGAGAGGGCCAGATGCAGCGAGTTGGCAAGCGTTCCGACGTGATCAGGATCGAAAATCGTCAGGTGGCGGCCGGGAATTTGGATGATTTGAAGTCCGCCATCGGCTTGGGTGGACCAGCCGTAATCGGCCGGTAGTTCGACTTTGTCGCTGCCGGTGATGGCTTTGAAAAGGGTGACCCGGCCGGGGAAACGGGCGGGTTGATGCGCTTGCATCGCGCGCCAGTTTTCCTCGCGGACCTGGACGCGGCGCAAATCGCTGTAGGCCTCGGCGGGACCCGAGGACTGGGCCGCGAGAATCTCGGCGCTGACGCGGCGGTGGGTTTCAGTCCCTTCGCGGATTCGCTGGCGGAGCAGCGAGAAGCGCCTGCCCAAGGGGATTTCATGATGCTGTTTCCAGAACACCGCGAATCGACCGACGGGTGAATAGACTTTGCCTTGGACGGTCGGATTGTGGGTGTCGAAGAGACCGAGGAAATCGACTTCATGGCCCATTTCCACGAGCTGGCAAGACATGGCGTGGGCGACGACGCCACCGAAGGAATAGCCGGCGAGACGGAATGGGCCGCGGGGTTGAAAGGCCAGGAGGAGGCGGACGTATGCGGCGGCGGTTGCTTCGATGCTGGCGACTTCCACCTCACTGCCGCGGCTGAGTTCGGGCGACTCGATGGCGTGCAGCGGGCAGCCGGTCGGCAAATTGGCGGCCATTTCCCGGTAGAAAAGCACGCCGCCATCGCCACCGTGAATGCAGAAGAGCGGAGAGCCGTCACCGCCTTCGCGGAGCGTGACGAAGTGGCCTTTTGCCGAAATGGTCGGCTCGGAACTGACTTCAGGCTGCGGTGCGAGCAGCCCGGCGAGGCCGCGGATGGTCGGGTGATTGATCAACGCGGCGAGCGGCAGGGTGCAGTCGAATTCGCGGTTCATGCGGGAGAACAAGCGCAGCGCCATGAGCGAGTGTCCGCCGAGCGCGAAGAAGTCGTCGTCGCGGCCGATTTCCGGGAGATCGAGCAGATCGCTCCACATCGCGGCGAGGCGTTGCTCGGTCTTGCCGACGGGCGCTTCGCGGATCGTGCAGGTGTTGGAGCCGGCCGGGCGCGATGGATCGGGCAATGCGGAGACGTCGATCTTGCCGTTCGCGGAGAGCGGCATTGCTTCGAGGATGGCGATGCCGTCGGGACGCATGTAAGCGGGCAGGTTTCCCGCCAGAAATGCGGTCAGCGCGGCGACTTCGGGCGGGTTTCCCTCGGCGGGGACGATCCACGCGACGATGCGTTTCGTCTCCGCGGAATCGCCGCGGACGGCGACCTTCGCCTGGCGGACCGACGGATGGCTCGCGAGATGGGTTTCGATTTCTCCCAGCTCGATGCGGAACCCGCGGATCTTCACCTGCGAATCGCCGCGGCCGAGAAACTCGATCGAGCCGTCCGGCAGCCAGCGGCAGAGATCGCCCGTGCGATAGAGCCGGCCCAGCTCGGGGTGGGCGGGGAATTTGGCGGCTGTCAGCTCGTCGTGATTGAGGTAGCCGAGCGCGAGCCCGTCGCCGCCGGTGAACAACTCGCCGGGGACTCCGACGGGCACGGGGCGCAGGCGGGAGTCGAGTAAGTGGGCCGTGGTGTTGCCGATCGGGCGTCCGATAGGAATGGAAGGCCGGCCGAGATCCGCGGCGGTGATGGTGTGGCAGCAGGTGAAAGTGGTGTTTTCCGTAGGGCCGTAACCGTTGATGAGCGTGGTGCCGGGAAGCGCCTCGACAGCACGCCGGACATGCGCCGGCGAGAGAACGTCGCCGCCGGCGAGCAGGTAGTGGAGTCCTTTGAGATCGGCGAGATGCTCGTCCACCATCGTCTGGAACAGCCCGGCGGTTAGCCAGAGGCAGGTCACGCCTTGCTCGCGGATCGCGCGGGCGATGGCGGGCAGGGATGGCCCGCTTTCGCCGGTGAGGACGATGCGCCCGCCGTGCAACAGCGGCATCCAGATTTCCAAGGTGGCGGCGTCGAACGAGATCGGCGCGGATTGGAGAAACGAGTCGTCCGGTCCGAAGTCCATGAATCCGCCGCCGAGGGCGAGCCGGGAAATGGCGCGGTGCGGAACAAGGACGCCCTTGGGCGTGCCGGTCGAGCCGCTGGTGTAAAAGATGTGGGACGCCGCGTCCGCCGGGACCCGGACTTGCTGGATCGGCGGGGAATCGAGGGATTCCGGCAGTGGTGTTAGCAAGAGAGTGCTCCGGCATTCCGGCAGGCGCCCTGCCAGCGAAGGCGTGGTGAGAAGCACCGCCGCGGCGGAATCCTCGAGCATGAAGCGGAGCCGCGCGGCGGGGTATTCGGGGTCGAGCGGCAGGCAGGTGGCGCCGGCCAGCAGGATGGCGATTTGGGCGGCGATCATTTCCGGCACCGAGGGCGCGCAAAGAGCGACGCGGTCGCCGGGCTTCACTCCCGCGTCGATCAGGCGGCCGCGGAGTTCGAGCGCGGAGGCGGCGAGCAGTTGATAGGAAATGGCGCGCTGGTCGTGAGTCAGCGCGATCCGCTGCGGCTCGCGGGCGGCTTGTTCGAGGAACAATTCGCCGAGCGAGCGTTCCGATGGATAGGGAATCCTCGCGCCGGACCACTGGGAAATCGCTGATTTCTCAGGGACGGTCAGGATGGGTAATTCCGAGAGCGGGACATCCGGCGCGCCTGCCGCGGCGTCGAGGAACGTTTCAAAATGCCCCAACAGACGCTCGGCCGTTTCGCGATCGAACAGATCGCGGGCGAAGTCGCACGAGGCGCGCCAGCCATCAGCCCGCTCGACCATGAAGAAGTGCAGGTCGAAGATCGCTCCGGGCGAGCGCGAGGGAATCGCGGTGAGCCGCGTGCCGCCGAAAGAGACGGGCTTCACGAAATCCCGCTGGTGGGTGAAGTTGATTTGGAACAGCGGGTTGCGTCCTGAATCGCGCCGCGGCTGCATGGCTTTGACGAGTTTTTCGAAGGGAAGGTCCTGATGGGCGATGGCCTCGGTCACGTTGTCGCGCACGCGTTCCACCAACTCGCCGAATGACGGATCGCCGGATAGATCGGTGCGGAGGATGACGCTGTTAATAAACGTGCCGATGACCGGCTCCAACTCGGCGCGCGTCCGTCCGGCGACCGGCGAACCCACGGCGATGTCTTCGAGGCCGGTGTAACGGCTGGCGACGGCTTTGAAGGCGGCGAGGAAAACATGGAACATCGTCGCGCCTTTTTCACGCGAGATGCGGGCGACTTTTTCGCTGATCGACGGACGCAGGATGAGGGAGACGATGTCGCCGTCCCAGGATTTCACCGGAGGACGCGGGCGGTCTGTGGGAAGCTCCAGCTCGGTGTAACCTAGGAGCCGTTGCTTCCAATAATCGAGATGCGGCGCGAGCTCGGGGCTTTCGAGAAACTCGCGCTGCCAGATGGTGAAGTCCGCGTATTGGATCGCGAGCGGTTCGAGCCGAGGCGCGCGGTTTTCCAACGATGCGTTGTAAAACTCGGCCAGTTCGTCGGTCATGATCCCGATCGACCAGCCGTCCGCGACGGAATGGTGGATGGTGATCTGGAGAATGTGGCGGCCCGGTGCGGCGAGGATGAGGTTGGCGCGGAACAGCGGGTCCTTTGATAGGTCAAAGTGCGTGCGGGCCTCGATTGAGCCGAGGCGGTTGAGTTCGGCAGTCAGTTCCTCGCCGGCGAGATGGGAAACATTCGTCAGCGGCAGCGGGAAAGTCGTCTCCGGCGCGATGACTTGGAGCAGCTTGCCGTCTTCCTCGACGAAGCGGGTGCGCAAGCCTTCGTGGCGGACGGCTAAGGCGTCGAACGCGGATTTCAGGAGCGCCCTGTCCAGCTCGCCGGTCAGTTCGAAGCGCACCGGCACGTTGAACGCCGGATGGCTGGGGAAAAGCTTCTCCAGATAGACAAACGCCTCCTGGGCGGGTGACGCGGGGAACGCCAGCGACTCCGTATCGGCGACCGGAGAATCCTGTGGCTGGGTGATCACGCTCATCGGTTCAAAGCTTACGGCGATAGGCGTCCCGGTTGACAGCTTGAATTGCGGCTGCGAGCGGCTTTTGAGCGGTGGCGGAGGATGCGGCGGCTAGAGCGGCGACATTGCGGAGCCGGAAAACCTGCGCGGGAGTGACTGACAGCCCGGCGCGGGTGGCGCGGGTGGTGATTTGGAAAATCAAGATCGAGTCGCCGCCGAGTTCGAAGATGTCGTCCTCCACTCCAATGTCGTCCTTGCCGAGCACCTGCTTCCAGATCTCCAGCAGTTTGCCCTCGGTTTCGTTGCGGGCCCCGACCACGCGGCGGGGTGCGGAGGGAGTTTCCACCTCGGACGGGGCGGGAAGCGCCTTGCGGTCCACCTTGCCATTAGGGGTCAACGGGAAGCTGTCGAGCGCGACGAACACCGCCGGAATCATATAGTCCGGCAGTTGGCTGGCGAGGTGGCGGCGGAGCGCGGGCGTGAGGTCGCTGACCGGCGAGGCCGCCGCGTGCGGCGTGTTCGCGTGATCGGAAGCGGACCGGGATGGGGTTCTTGTTTTCCAGTCCGGCAAGGTTTCGTGAGTGGAAAACCCCACATCCAGGATTCCTTCCGTGCCGTCACTTTGCCAACGGACGTGCGCCTTGAATCCGGCTTGTTCGGCGAGCTTGAACAACTCCTCGGCGGTGACGGCGTTGAGGGATGCGGCAGGGATGGTTGGCAATGGCGCATCCGACGGGGTGGATTGGAGCGCCCGATAGAAGGCGATGGCGGGAGTCAAGCGGGCGTCGGGAATGCCGGTGATGTGGATGTTGGCTTTGGATCCGTCGAGCATCGCCTCAAGCTGCTCAAGGTTGAGATTTTTCCATTCCAGCGGCTCCGGAACTTCGAACGCGCCGGGTGTCGGTTGCTTGTGGAGGATCGCATCGCAGTGATAGCGCGTGGTTTCGTTGAAAATTTTCCCACGGCGTAAAAGCGTCTCGGTGTGGGTGACACTCGGGATGTGGGCTTCGATGAACGCAAACCAGGCCGGATCGATGGAAAGCTCCGTTTCATGGGCGACACGGCGGACGACACTCTCGCGGAGTTGGCCGACGGTCATCCCGGCAGGGGCTCGCTCGCGGAGCGCCTCGGCGTGGTGGATGGCGAGGAGGGCGTTGCCCTGGAGATCGCCGAGGAAAATACGGCCGCCGGGTTTGAGGATTCTCGCCGCGCCTTCGAGGACGCGTGAGAGATAGGCGGCGTCCGGGAAATACTGGGCGACGGAGTTGATGATGACCGTGTCGAAGTGCTCGTTAGGGATTCCGCTGAAATCGTCGGCGGGGCGGTGGAACAGCTTCACCTGCGGCAGCGGGTGGCTTTTCTCAAGCGCATCGATGGCGACTTTTGAAATGTCCGCCGCCCAGTAACATTCCGATGCGGCGGCGAGGCGGGCGAGGATTTGGCCGGTCCCGCAGCCGATTTCGAAGATCCGGCGGGCGTCGTAAGACTGGATGCGGTCGATGGTGGTGTCGATCCACTCGGTCACCTGGTCTTCGATGTTATCCGCGCCCGCCCAGCCGGCGATGACGGAATCGAGGCGGTCGAGTTTCTCGCTGCCGGTCTGGTCGATGGCGGATTGATAGAGGAGATCCCACTGGTCCTGCCAGATGCTCGTGCCGTCGGCGCGGGTGGTATTCCGAAGGTAGGCGACGAGACGTCCGTCGTGGACGGTGGCCACTGCCTGTTCGACGGCGGGGTGTTTTTCCAACAGCGTTTCAATTTCTCCCAGCTCGATGCGGAATCCGCGCACCTTGACTTGATGGTCCATGCGGCCGAGGCATTCCAAGGAACCGTCGGCGGTCCAGCGGGCGAGGTCGCCGGTGCGGTAAAGCTTGGTGCCGGAGCGGAACGGCGAGTCGATGAAGCGGTCGGCCGTGAGTTCGGGAAGTTCGTGATAGCCCGAGGCCAGGCCGTCGCCGCCGATGAGGAGCTCGCCGGCGATGCCGACCGGCTGCGGCTGCAGGGCAGGGTTGACGATGTAAACCTGGGTGTTGTCGATCGGGTGGCCGATGAGAACGGGACCTTCGGCAGCACCGAGCCGGGCGACTGTGGACCAGATCGTGGTCTCGGTGGGACCGTAAACATTCCAGATTTCCCGGCAGAGCGGGGCGAGCCGGTT
>CAMCCX010000084.1 GCA_945873305.1 Akkermansia muciniphila | reverse complement strand
TTCCATCCGCGCGGCCTGGTCAAAGTGAAGCTCGAATGGGAATTGATGTGCCTTGCCCACAACCTCCAACTCCTCCACCGCCACCAGATGCGGGAGTGTGCGTAGAATGCGGGGGAAATCCGCCCGATCAAAAGGGTAAATGGTCAGATCCGGTCAAATTCAGGGTGTTTTAGGAAGTATCCCGAACCGAAAACCACTGACATCGGAAAGGACGCGCGGAATTTGCCTCGCAAACCGGGCACGAAAAATCGCCTCACGGAAAAAATGAGAAAGTCCGACAGCCTGCTACGGCCGCCTCGCGCTCTGGCTGCTGGACGCGGCCGAAACTGACATTTCCGCCTTCTGGCAAAACTACCGGCAGCGGACCAACCCGGATTCCAAGATCATCCAACTCATCTTCATCCACTGGACCCGGCTGAACCCGCAGTCTGCCATCGCCGCAGCGGGAAATAACGACATCCAGCCATGGCGGGCTTGGGCTTTCAACGATCCGGAGTCCGCGCTCGCCGCCATCCGCGACTTCGCCGATACTGCCGATCCGCTGGCGTCCTTGGAATTCGCACAAAAATGTGGGAATGAGGAACTACTCGGCACCTCGTTCCGCGCCTTGGTGGGAACAGACGCCATGGCCGCGTGGGATTGGCTCGACCAAAACCCGAGCTTAGCCACCAAGACTTTCGGTAGCCGTGCTGGCGCGATGGAATCCCTGATTCAGGCCATGACGCCGTCCCAAATGAAGGATCTCGAACGCATCGCCGCGCTCACTCCGCCGGGCGAACTGAAGCGCCAGATCGAGACCAAGCTTTTCACACACCTCGTGACCACCGATCCCGAGGCCGCGCTCGCCGAGGCCAAAGCCACCAAGGCCCCGCGCATCGCCGCCCAGCGCCTCGCCGCCGTCGGGGAAACCTTCATCCATTCCGATCCGGAGAAAGCCTTCAAAACAGCCGAAGCGCTTTTTTCAACCTGCCCCGGCGCGGCGGACCCAATGATCCAGATGACTTACCCGGGAGGCGGAGAAACCGTGAGCGACGACTGCTCGCGTGAAACCTATCACCTCTTGGCCGGCCTGAGCGCCAAGGACCCCGCCCGGACACTCGAAATGATCCTGCCCGGCACCCCGGACCCGGAGGAATCCGGGACGTTTTCATTCCTGACAGACACTTGGGCGGAGCGCGATCTGGTTGCCTACACCGGCTGGGTGAATGCTCAAACCAACCCGCTCGTCAGGGAACCGGCTGCCCGGCGGGTCGTGAGCCGCCTTGCCAGGAAACAACAATACGGCGAAGCACTGGACTGGGCGATGTCCTTGAAAACGCCTCAAAACAGCCGACCGGACTCGACCTATCGGGAATGGCGGAAATCCAACCCGCAGGCAGCGCAGGCCATCCTCATGCGATTCGCGCAAACCGATCCCGAAAAAGTGATCGCACTCCTCAAGGAACGCCCGTCCGGCTGGATGCATTTCCACAACAACCTTTCCCGCGAGGGCATCTTGGACAAGCTCTTCGGCGAGCTGGCGAACCTTCCTCCCTCCTGGCGGCAGTAGATTGCCACCGCCGATTGGTTCATCTGGCAGAACCGGGGAAAATGGTGGCACGCCGATCTGGAAGGCAGCGGCTTCACGGCGGAACAAGCCAAGAAAATCCGCCTGACAGCCCTAGAGCGCATGACTCACGACAAGCCGGAAACCGCGATCCAGTGGATCGACGCCATCGATCTGAGCGCCAAGGAAAGACACTCGATGATCGAGCGGATTTTCTCGTGGTCGGTCCGGACGCCCGAAGAATCCGCCAAACTGATCCAACAGTTGACCACCGAGGAAGACCGCCGCGCCGCCCAAGCGATGCTCGTGGAAAGAGCCGCGAATCAAGAAACACCCATTCCTCCGGTGGCCGATCCCGCGGAGTGGCTCGAAAAACTCGCCGCCACCCAGCCCCGTTCCAACGAAAGCCGCCAATATAACAACATGCTCCGCACTTGGGAGCCGGCAAAACTCACGGAACTGGCCAGCCGTTTGCGAGAACTGCCAGAGGAGCGGCGACAACAAGTCGCCACGATCATCGTCGAACAAGGCTGCGACTACGACTCTGACTACCAGCCCGTCCTCCACGGCGAGGCGCTACGTTGTCTCGCCGCAAATCCCGACGCCTCTCCGACGATCGTCAAAACCACCTCCACCCACGCCGTGAAATGGGCGCAACAAAACCCCGCCGCCGCGGACCAGTGGCTTAATTCCCTCCCCAAAGCCGAGCAATCCCCGGTGCGCGATTTCCTCAAATAATCGCACTCACCGCGCCAACCGCGCGCGAATCCGCCGCAGCAACTCCGCCGTGCGCGGCATTTCCACTCCCGCCGCCCGCGCCCGCCGCAGCGGCTCCTCCCAGATCGGCGCGACCTCCACCTCCCGGCCTGCCACAAAATCCAGCATGCTCGACGTCCGGTAGGGCCCCATCGGCCGGGTCCGCTCGATGTTGAAATCGATCAACTCGTCGCCGAGGTCCAGCCCCTGCGCGCGGGCGGCGGCGATCACCTCGACCATCAGCGCGCGCAGCTCGTTTTCCTTTTCCTGAGTGGCGAGCAAAACATCCGTCGTCACCCCGCCTTCCGCCACGGAAAGCCCGTTGAACGGGATGTTCCAGACGAGCTTTTCCCACTGCGATTTTTCCAGATTCTCGACGGCGACGGCTTGGATCTTCGCCGCCTTGAAACGCCGCTCCAGCTCGCCGACGCGGCCGATTCCACCAGGTAGAAATTCACCGATCGTCATCCGGCCGCCCGCCGAGTGACTGACCCAGCCGGGAGAAATCCGGTTGATGCAGACGAAGCACAGCCCGCCCAACACCCGCTGCGGACCGACGATTTCAGCCAGCGCCTCGCAATTTCCCAAACCATTCTGCAGCGTCAACACCTGCGTCCCCGCATGCAGCAGCGGCGGCAAAACCGAGGCGAGCAGATGGTTCGCCGTCGCCTTCCACGCCACGATCACCAGATCCACCGGCCCGATTTCCTCCGCCGTCCGATACGCCTTCACCTCCGGCAGCTCGAAATTTCCATGCGCGCTTTCCACCTTCAATCCATCCCGCGAAATCGCCTCGAAATCCGAGCGCACCAGAAACCGCACGTCCTCGCCCGCCGCCACCAGCCGCCCGCCGTAATACAGCCCGACGGCTCCCGAGCCCACCACCGCCACGCTCTGAAATTCCCAACTCATCCGCCCACTGCATCACCTCCCCCAGCCCGCCGCAAGCCCCGAGGATTGACAGTCGCCCGCTCCCGTCGCCACCTTCTCGGCATGTCACGTTTTGCCAATAAAGTTGCCGTCGTCACTGGAGGTGGCCGCGGAATCGGTCAGGAAATCGCCCGCGCCCTCGCCGCCGAAGGCGCCAAGGTCGCCGTCGTCAGCCGCAGCGAATCGAGCTGCGGCAAAGCCGCCGAGGAAATCAATGCCGCCTTCCCCGGTGCCGCCACCGCCTACGCCGTGGACATCGCCGACCACGCCGCCGTGCAAGAACTCGCCAAGAAAATCGGCGAGGAACTCGGCACCGTGAACATCCTCATCAACAACGCCGGCGTCACCCGCGACGGCCTGCTCATGCGGATGAAGGAAGACGATTGGGACACCGTGCTCGACACCAATCTCAAAGGCGCGTTCAACACCGTCAAAGCCTTCATGCGCGTCCTGATGAAAGCCGAGGACCCGCGCATCATCAACATCGCCTCAGTCATCGGCCTGATCGGAAACGCCGGCCAAACCAACTACTCCGCCAGCAAGGCCGGCCTCATCGGCTTTACCAAAGCCGTCGCCCGCGAACTCGCCGGCCGCAGCGTCACCTGCAACGCCGTCGCCCCCGGATTCATCACCACCGACATGACCGACGAGCTGCCCCAAGCCGTCAAAGACGCGGTCATCGCCAAGATCCCGCTCGCCACTTTCGGCGAAACCAAGGACATCGCCGAAGTCGTCACCTTCCTCGCCAGCCCGGCCGCCCGCTACATCACCGGCCAAGTCATCGCCGTCGATGGCGGCATGACCATGTGATTCTGATTTCAGCATTTCAGTTTTCAGCATCTCAGCGTTTACTCATAGAAATGAAGCTCATTCTCCTGCGCCACGGAAAAGCCGAAGACAGCCACCCCGACGGTGATTTCTCGCGCCCGCTTGTCGAAAAAGGCCGCAAGCAAGCCCGCCGCGCCGCCAAGCTTTTGAAAGCCGTCGGCGAGCTTCCCGAGATCGTCCTCACCAGCCCGCTGGTCCGCGCCCGCCAGACCGCCGAGGAATTCTGCCAGACCGCCGGGATCCCCGGCGCGACCCTCCAAGGCTGGCTCGCCAGCGGCATGGCCCCGGAAAACGCGCTCAAGGAGCTCGCCGCTTTCCACGACTTCAAGAGCGTCGCCATCGTCGGCCACGAACCGGATTTCTCCCAACTCATCCAGTGGATTCTCGCTGCCAGCGGCGGCATCGAGGTCAAAAAAGGAGCCGTCGCCTGCCTCGAAGTCAATCCGCCCTCCCGCCGCGGCACGCTCCTCTATCTCATCCCGTCCAAGCTCGCCGGAGAGATCGAATCTTGATGGACCGGTGAAACCATCCCCCCAAGCCCGGCACCTGGTTATGCGTTTGCATTGGAGTGGCTCCAACGCTCCGCCGCAGCACGAAAAGCGGCTTCATGCTCGGGCCAATCGTGAAGCGTAGCGGGATCGAAGTCCGCGCCACACGGCCAGACGACCGTATGAATTTCCGGATCGAGAGTGACCTGGGCAAAAACAGCCGGGTCGCGGAGAGGGCCGTAAAGCTCGCCTTCCAGAATACCCTCGAAATTAATGACGCGGCTCAAGCCGTCGTTGAAGCGCAAACGCAACGAATGAGGCTGAATGCACTCGACGGAAGTGATACGGTAGATGGGATGATTCATGGTGCTACTCTACTGCAAAGGTGAGATTGGGGAAGGCTTGCGGCCCCGCTCCAGAAGTTGCCAGTCGGCAAGCAACTCCTCCTCGTGAAGCTCCGCCCAAGCCTCGACGAGGCGCTGCTGACGCTGCGGAATAAAGCCGATGACTAGAGCCACAGGCGAAACGGAAAACACGGCGACGTGCTCGCCGTAATAGGCGTGAAAATGCGGGGCGTGATGGCGTTCGGAAGGCCGGAGAACATCCGAATGATGATACCGTAAAAGCGTGAGAGTTCGGGCATGACGGCGATTCCGAAAAGAACGTATCAGCGTCATTTCCCGGAGCAAGCGTCCAAACGCCTCACCCCAAGCTCGGCGACGTGCGGCCACAAGGCGGATTTCTCCGGACTCATCCAGTGGATTCTCGGCGCCAGCGGAGGCATCAAAGTCTTTCGGCCCCCTGACATAGCCGTAAAAATGTCCCGCGTAATGTCTCGAAGCGAGCGAGAAGACCGCCGTATGGCTCTGCGCCCTCGCTAAACTGAGGCGGACGCGTCAGTCGTAGAATGAGCCTTGCAGGATAACGAGAAATTTCCAAGCGGGCCATTCGGAGGATTCCTGTCGCTTTGCAGGATGTCGGAGCGTTTGGATGATTTCCTTTTGCGGTTTTGATTGCCAGCGGCGCGCCCGCCCGTGACTGTCTGCCCGTCCGGGTCCGGACCACCGCCGCATGAAAGTCGTCGCCATCGCCAACCAAAAAGGCGGCGTGGGTAAAACCACCACCGCCCTCAACCTCTCCGCCGCCCTCGCCTTGCGTGGCCAACGGGTGCTTTTGGTCGATCTCGACCCGCAGGCGAACTGCACCAGCGGCCTCGGCATCGAGCCGCCGGACGGCTGCAGCATGTATCCCGTCCTGCTCGGCGACACCACCGTCGCCCAACAGATTTTACCCACCGGCCGCGAGAACCTCTCGCTCCTGCCGTCGGAAATGGACCTCGCCGGCGTGGAAATCGAGCTGGCCCGCAGCGACGACCACCTCACCCGCCTGCGCAATATCCTCCAGGCGCTCAAGCCGAACGACCTTTTCGAATACTGCATCCTCGACACCCCGCCCTCGCTCGGCGTGCTGATGACCTCCGCCCTCGCCGCCGCCGATGAAATCCTCATCCCGCTCCAGTGCGAGTGGTTCGGCCTCGAAGGCCTGGCGAAAATCGTCCACGTCATCGACCAAATCCGCGGCTCCGACGCCAATCCCGGCATCAAGCTCGAAGGCATCGTGATGACGATGTACGACGGCCGCACCCTGCTCTCGCGCCAGGTCGTCGAGGAAGTTTCCAAGTTTTTCCCGGATCAAATGTACCGCACCATGATCCCGCGGACGATCCGGATCGGCGAGGCGCCCAGCCACGGCAAAACCATCTTCGAGCACGACGCCAGCGGCCTCGGAGCCCAGGCCTACGGTGCCATGGCCGACGAATTCCTCACCCGCCACGCCGCCGTCGGCCAGCTGCTAGGCACGCCTTGATCGCCCAGATCACCTCGTCTCAGCCTTCACCAATCTCCAGGCGCGGACCCAATCCACCCGCATGGCATTCCTCGCCGGGTCTTTCAACGACTCGATGGTCGGCAGGCCGTCCCAGGTGAAAACCTCGGTGTCGAAAAACAGATACATCGTTTCCAGGAACTCCCCGCCGGGCTTCATCTCCGCCACCCTCTCGCCATTGTGATAGAACAGGAGCGTGTCCTTGTCTTTCCACCAGACGCCGTACACGTGGAACTCGTCCGCCGCGCCCGTCGGCATTTTCCAGCGTTGCGGAGTCGCCTTGTCGTGATCCCACGTCGGCTTGAAGTAATGGCTGTTCATCAGCATCATCCCGCCCAGCTCCGGGTTTTTGACCGACGCGCCTAACTGTTCCACCACGTCGATCTCGCTGTATTTCCCCTGAAACCAGAACGACGAGGTCATCGACAAGCGCGACGCCTTGATGCGCGCCTCGTAATAACCATAAGAGGCCACCGGCAGTTTCGACGAAACACAGGCCGAACTCACCCACACATCGGACTCCGGATTTTTAACCTCCGCTAGATCCGCGACCTTCGCCGTGGAGCGGAGCAGGAGATTTCCGCCGCTCACCGCGACATTCTTCGGCTCGAATTGGCTCGGCTGGCGGCCCTTCCAGTAGGGCTGGTAAGGCAGCCATTTCCCCGGATCCAGCTCCTTGCCGTCGAACTCGTCCGACAACTCGGGGACCGCCTGCCACTGAAACCCCGTCGGCGCGGCAGGCGGATCGGCCACGGCCAGCGCACCCAGAGCGACGGATAAGACGGCAACGGCAGTGGAGAGCTGGACCATGGTTTTGCGTGTTACGTGCGTTTCCTGAAATTTTTTCCAAACGCGTCAAAAAGGTTTTTTCCTTTTGCCCGGCACCGTTTGCGGGTGTCTTCTGGACGCGTTCATGAACATCGGCATCGCTCAAATCAACTCGGTCATCGGGGACTTCCCCGGCAATGTGAAACGCATCCTCGCCGCCTACCGGGAGTGCCTCGAAGCAGGCGCGGACCTGGTGGTGACGCCCGAGCTGTCGCTGGTCGGCTACCCGCCGCGGGACTTGGTTTTCAAATCCCAGTTCGTCCCGAAATGCCTGCAAGCGCTCGACTACCTCGCCGGCGAAATCCGCGAGGTGCCACTGCTCGTCGGCTACGTGGACCACCACCATCCGTCGCGGCCGGGGAAACCGTTCCGCAACGCCGCGGCCTGGCTGGAGAACGGGAAAATCCAGCACCGCGTCTGGAAAACCCTGCTGCCCACTTACGATGTTTTCGACGAGCGCCGCTACTTCGAGCCCGGCGAGTCCAGCGAACCCATCCTCTGGAACGGCCGCCGCATCGGCGTGACGATCTGCGAGGACATCTGGACGGAAGACTACTTGCAGCGCCCCTTTTACGACCGCGATCCGGTCGATGAGCTCTCGGCAAAAGGCATCGACCTGCTGCTCAACCTCAGCGCCTCGCCCTTCCACCTCGGCAAGCCGCTGCTGCGCCGCGCGATGATCGGCGGGATCGCCCGCAAGGCGAAAGTCCCGGTCGTCTATTGCAACGCGGTCGGCGCCAACGACCAGCTCGTCTTCGACGGCCACTCGCTGGTCACCGACGCCAACGGCCGCGTCGCCACCCAGCTCGCGGGATTCTCCGAAACCTGCGTCGTGGTCGATCCGTTCTCACCGGTGAAAGACGAAGCGCCACTCGATTCCTGCGACGCCGAGGAGCTCTATCAAGCCCTCGTCCTCGGCGTCCGCGACTACGTCACCAAGTGCGGATTTTCCAGCGTCTGCCTCGGCCTCAGCGGCGGCATCGACTCCGCCCTGACCGCCGTGATCGCCGCCGACGCGCTCGGCCCGGAGAACGTCCGCGGTCTCACGATGCCCAGCCCCTACTCGTCGCGCGGCAGCGTGGACGACTCCTTCGCGCTGGCCGGAAACCTCGGCATCCGCTGCGACGAGGTTCCTATCAAAAACGCCTTTGAAGCCGTCAAAGCCACGATGCAGCCGGTTTTCGAGGGCAAAGCGGAAGACGTCACCGAGGAAAACATGCAGGCCCGCATCCGCGGACTCATGCTCATGGCGCTTTCCAACAAGGAAAACCACCTTCTCCTAACCACCGGTAACAAGAGCGAGCTCGCCGTGGGCTACTGCACGATCTACGGCGACATGTGCGGCGGCCTCGCGGTCATCTCCGACCTGCCGAAATGCCGGGTTTACGAAATCTCGCGCTGGATCAACCGCGAGCGCGAGATCATCCCCTGGAACACCATCGACAAGCCGCCGAGCGCCGAGCTCCGGCCCGACCAGAAGGACCAGGACACGCTGCCGCCCTACGAAATCCTCGACGCCATCCTCGCGCTTTACGTGGAAAACCAGCTGTCCGCCGACGAGATCATTTCCCGCGGCTACGAGGAAGCCACCGTCCGCTGGGTGCAGCGCCGCGTGGACCTCAACGAGTGGAAACGCCACCAGGCCGCGCCCGGCCTGCGCGTCACTTCGAAGGCTTTCGGCATCGGCCGCCGGATGCCCATCGTCCAGCGATTCGTCGGCTGAAACCGCACACGCCCATGAAGCTTCCGGATGCCCGCAAAATCCTCGGACTTGGTCCGGACGATGATCCGCGCCCCCACCTATCCGATTTCAAACAGGCCCGCGAGCACATCGCCGCGATGGTCCGCTCCGCGCCGAACCAAACCCTGGCGGATCGCTATCAGCAGGGACTGATCGAGTTCGACCAAGCGCTCGCCGCCATCCAGGAACATCTTGAGGCTTCCGGCCTCGCCGCTCCTCCGCTGCCGGCACCGGTCGCCACGGAAACTCCACCACCAACGCCCGCGCCCCGCACCGCTTTATACCTCGCCTGGCTCGTCGTGTTCCTAACCGGACTCGGCGGCGGCGCGTGGATCTATCTGAAAAACGAGGAGGCCAAGGAACAACAGCGCCAGACGCGCCTCGGATTCCTGGCAAACCAAGGCTCCATCATGGTCGAGAACCGCCGCTGGCAGGATGCGGCCGGGGCTTTTGCCGAGATCGAAGCCATCGACCCCGGGTCCACTCTCGCACGGCTCGGCCGCCGCAGCATCGAGGTCGGCATGGTCGAGGAGCAAACCCAGTTCATCGGCTACTGGATCGGCCAGGCGACGGCCGAGCTTGAAGCCGGACGCCTCGACGAAGCCACCGCCGCCGCCCGCCAGGTGCTCGCGAAATTCCCCGCGGAAAAGGAAGCGCTCTCACTGCTAGAGAAAGTCGCCACCGCCCGCGCCAACCTCTCGCGCAACGCCGCCATCGCCGCCGCCCGCCAAGCGCTCGACCAGCGGCGGTGGGACGACGCCATCGCCGCGGCCCAAGGAATTCTCACCAAGACACCCGAAGATCCGGATGCGAAATTGATCCT
The DNA here is from genome assembly GCA_945873305.1 of Akkermansia muciniphila. Taxonomy (GTDB): domain Bacteria; phylum Verrucomicrobiota; class Verrucomicrobiia; order Verrucomicrobiales; family Akkermansiaceae; genus Luteolibacter; species Luteolibacter muciniphilus_D. The sequence goes on along the minus strand of CAMCCX010000084.1, from coordinate 3,449 downwards.
CGCCGACGCCACCGCCGCCGTGGAAAAAATCGCCGCCGACAAAGCGAAAGCCGCCGAGCTCCTGCAAATGGCCGTCGCCCGCGATCAAGGGCAGTTCGACCAGCAGGCACTCGACTGGCTCCGCGAAGCCAACTCGCTCACTCCCGGAAATCCGGAAATCGCCGCGCGGCTGGAGAAACTTTCCAGCTACACCCGCACCCTCCACGTCCCCGGCGATTTCGCCACGCCAGCGGAAGCTCTCGCCAGCGCGCGCGACCGCGACCGCATCGTCCTCGGCATCGCGACTTGGAAAGGCCCGCTCGTCATCAACGCCGCCGTCGAACTCCAAGGCGCCGGATTCGCCGAGACCATTGTCGAGTGCTCGCCGGAAAACGGCAGCGCGATTTCTATCGGCCCCGATGCCAGGGGCGCGCGGATCAGCGGCATCACCTTCCGCCACGAGTCGTTCGCCGCCGGCAGCGACCGCTTTTCCGCCGCCCTGGTGCGCGGCGGACAGGCTACTTTTGTCGATTGCCGCTTCACCGACGCGAGCGGCCACGGCCTCGCCGTGATCGAGGGCGGCCAAGCCATTGTTAGCCGCAGCCGCCTCGCTAACAACGGCTGGAACGGCGTGGCCGCCATCGGCCAGAGCACCACGCTTGAAGTCCGGGATTGCGAGTCGCTGGAAAATTTCGAGCACGGCATCGAGTCGTGGGACGGAGCCGCGGTCATCCTCGTCAACAACCGCTGCGAGGGCAACAGCCGCAATGGCATCCACGCCGACAACGGGCGCGCCTCCGCCACCATCGAGGGCAACCAACTCATCGCCAACCGCGAGTTCGGGCTGGTTCTCGACTCTGCCGGCGGAGGAAAAATTTCCGGCAACACCGCCCGCGCCAATCTCCTCGGCGGCCTGGTCATCCGCGCCGCCGCAGCCGGCGTGCCGGTCAGCTCGAACCAAGCCACGCTCAACCTCGGCCCCGGCCTCGTCCTGGAAAAAGGCCTCGCCGCCGCCTCCTACGCCGACAACTCCATCTCTCAAAACCACGGCCAGCAAACCTTCGCGGACATTGATCTCGCCACCGGTGAAAACTCCGCCCCCGAGGCCGGAAAAATCCCCCGCGCGTCGATCATCGCCGAGCCCGAACCCGCCCCAGCCCGCTGATTTCCTCACTTCCCGCCGATTTGTTCGCCGATCCGCGTTGATCCGGCTTGCCCTAAGTCCGTAGCCGGGGCATGGAGGGGGGGTGAAGCGTGACCTATCAGCCAAACCGGCATGGCAGGAACAGGATCTGGGGCTGCCGCTTCCGGATTCCCCCCACGCGTGCTCGGTTTGCCTGCCGACCTGGGATTCCATCCTCGGCTACGAAGAAGGCCGCGAGAAAGTCCTTAAACGGATGCGCACCGGCTATCCGCGGTTTTTCAAACACCCGGTCGTCGAGCGCTTGTTCGCCGCCGCGAAAGCCGAAGTCGCCGGCGAACACGAGGAAGTCATCGTCCTGCCCACCCGCGCCTCCGTGCAGCGGGCGCACCGCTGGGTCGAGCGCCGCGCGGAAACCGCCGTGCGGATCGCCAGCTTTCACGGACTCCAGGTGTTAGTCGTTCCGGCCAAGGCCAAGCGCGAGGCCGACGAATACTGGCGCTTTGCCGGCGAGGTCGTCAGTAGCAGGCAGGCCCAGGATTTCCTCGACGAAAATCTGCGAGAAGGATCCAAGTCACACCTGATTTCCCGGTCGCTGGCCAAATTCAGCGGCGCGGCGGCGGAGGACACCTTCGTTTTCGCCAGCGGCATGGCCGCCATCACCGCCGTCCTGCGCGCGCTGCCGGGCATGCACGACGGCAAGAAAACGCTCCAATTGGAATTCCCCTACGTCGACAGCCTGAAGGTGCAGGAGCTCTTCGGCCACGGCGTGGTCTATCTGAACGACGCCACCGGCGAGTCCTTCGACGAGGCCCTGATGCGCATCCGCCAGGGCGAGTTCGCCGGGGTATTCACCGAGGTTCCCAGCAATCCCCTGCTCCGCACCATCGACCTGCATCGCGTCGCCAAAGCCTGCGAAGACAGCGGCACGCCATTCATCATCGATGACTCCGCCGCCGGCCCGTTGAACGTCGACGCCCTGCGTTTCGCCGACGTGGTGACCGGCAGCCTGACCAAGTGGATTTCCGGCAAAGGCGACGTCATGGCCGGGATGGCCACCGTCCGCGCCGACTCGCCGGTCGCCAACGCGCTGCGCGAATCCCTAACCGCGGACTCGACCGAGAGCGCGCCGTTATACATCGGCGACGCCGAGGTTCTGTTATCGAATCTCAAAGGCTACTCCAAACGGATGGCGACCGTGAATGCCAATGGCCAGGCGCTCGCCGCATGGCTCGCGAATCACCCCGCCGTGGCTGAAGTCTGGCATCCGTCGCTGACTCACAAGGCCAATTACGAAGCGGTCATGCACAAGGGCGCGGGCTACGGCGGCTTGCTCTCGTTCGTTTTGAAAACCCAGAAGAAGACCCCGAAGGTCTATGACGCCCTGCGCCTGAGCAAGGGCCCGAGCTTCGGCACGCCGTTCACCTTGGTCTGCCCCTACACCCTGCTCGCCCACTATCACGAACTGGAGTGGGCCGAGGGCTGCGGCGTCTCGCCTAACCTGTTGCGCGTCTCCTGCGGACTCGAGCCCATCGAGACGATCATCGCCGCGTTCGAAGAGGCGTTCACCCACGCCTGAGCGTCTGTCAGAGCAGCCCCGGAAACCCCGAATCACCCGGCGGCCCCGCGAAGTTTTCTGTCAGGAATTTCCGCCACACCGCACGGCTTTGATCGGATAGACCCGCCGTCATCCTGCCGATGCACGGCTGGCAGACGAGCAACGGCAACGGTCCGGTGACCAGCGACCCGCCGGAATCAAACAGCGCGGAAACACCGAATCCCGCCAACTCCTCCCGCGGCGTGCGACAGGCGACGCATGCGCCGAAGCGCTCCGCCGGATCATGCGCAAGCATGAACTCCCGCATCCGCGCCTCCCAATCGATTTCCCGCTCCAGAAATCCCCGCACCGCTTCCTTCGACTCCTCGGAAAGCTCGTCCGTCACCCGGTCGCGGCACGGCTGGCAGATCGCGTATTCCAGCACGCATTCCCCGCGGGCGAACTCCTTGTTCACCAGCCACGGCTCGGCGATCTCCACCAACGGCAGCTTGCAGCAAAGTCAGTGGGAAAACCGCTCCCCGCTCTCCTCCGATCCCAACCACTCGTCCATCGTCCTCATGCGGAAAGCCTAACCCGCTCCAACAGCGGCATGGAATCGCAAAAATCCGACTCACGGCATGAACGTGTTGCCTCATTGAAGCGGACACCGAAAAGATTTCGCGGATCGTTCGTGAGAGTCCCGTTGCCTCACAAATGGAGACACCATGGCGCCAGCCATGGACATGAGTGAAACCAGCATTGAAGAATACACCAAAAAGATGCGCGACAGGT
>CAMCCX010000083.1 GCA_945873305.1 Akkermansia muciniphila | reverse complement strand
GCTCCTCGTCGGCTCCACCGGCCCTTCCCAGCGCGGGAGTGCATTCGGAGCTTGCAGGTGAGATCGGATTCTCCTATCGAATGTCCATCAGCCAGCCTGCTGAGATTTTAACAATTTAACGGAAAGAAAAATTTCCCCCAACCTTTCTGCTCTCATTGGCCTGCGGCATCCGTGAAGTAAGGGACAAATGCTGCAATACTGAACTCAAACAGAAATCCTGAAGCGCCGTCATACAGACGCGCTCTTCCAAGAATGGGCCGCTGCCTCTGGCCTTTTCCTTTCGATATTCACCAGCTCTCCACCTTCAGCTTTCTCTTCGCCAGCCATCCGCGGAGCAAGTGGGTCAGGACTCCTCCCAGCACGATCAACGACACTCCGGTGATCGCCCATTTCAGTTTCCCGTCAGCCAGACCCGCGCCGCTGAGGACCACGCCGCTGCCGATCACGCCGGTACACAGGATGGAGATCGGCAGGTAGAGATGGAACGGCGCGCGCAGGAAACCCAGCAGGTAGTTCTGGAAAAACAACGGGATCCCCGGCGTCAGCCTCATCACCAGGATCAATTTCAAATGATCGCCACGCGGCAGTTCCGGGATTTGAATCGCCGTCGCCGACAACAGTTTCTCGACCAGCCGCCGTGCCGGCCGCGCCGCCAGCCAGTAGGTCCAAGTGAGATTCAGCGCCAAGGCCAGCAGGCACAGCAAGCACGCCATCAACGGCTGTTCCTTCCAAACCACCCCCGCCGTCAGCAGCAGCAGACTCGTCGGCACCGGCAGCCCCGGCAAAACCACCAAGGCTACAAACAAGGCCCACGGATTCTTCACCAAATAGGCATTCACCTGATCCCACCCCGCCTTCAAGTCCGCCAGATCCAGCCCCGCTTGCCAAGCCACCACTCCTCCAGCCAGCGCCAGCACGCCCATGGCGGCCAGCCCGATCCGCACCCGCCGATGCGACAGCAGCTTTTTTAACAGTTTCATCCGCCGCAGAAACTCCACTCTTCCCCCGCCCTTGGCAAGCCGCGACCACCCGTTCCCGGCCCGCCCCTTTTTTGTTCATTTTTTCTTGAACAATACATTGACCCAACCACTCTCCCCCCGTGAATCCCTAAAGGTTCCCATGGTCAGCTTCACTCAGGCCCCAACCAAGGGCGGTAGCGTGTCTGAAAGGAGCGCGTTCATTCTGAACGCTGGGTGTGGCGGACATCCCGTCCGCCTTCAGCCCCCGCATTTCCCAAACGGCCGACAGAATGTCGGCGCGAATCAGTCGATAGGATATCGACGCCCCTCACCTCTTCTCCGCGCCCCCTTTGCGGCCTTTGCGGTTCAAATTTCTTCCCACAAGCATCGACGCTCACAGAGCGACGCTAAAAGCCTCTTCCCATTCAAAAACCATCTTCATTCGCGGCTAGGACTCTTTCATCCAAAATCCAAAATCCAAAATTCAAAATCTCTTCCCCCTCCTCCCACTTTCAGCTTTTCAGCTTTTCAGCTTTCTGCTTTTCAGCTTTGATCCACGTGAAAGGTCGCCGGCTCCTTGCGGAACCGACGACCCCGTTACCCACCGCGGTGCGGCGTTGCTTGATCCATCTTTCGACGGTCAGATCAAGCAGCGTTCGCATCCACGGCGGGCTTGACACCCCTGCGGGTCAGGCCGCTTTTCCGATCACTCTTCCGGACGTATCCGAAAGCCTGATACAGCGCGCAATCCGGGCCGAATCCTGGAGTCCCCCTTACGGAGTTCACCACCAGATCCAGCACCCCGTTCGCAGCCAGGTCGGCGTCCGATTTTCCAATCTTCTTGCCTTCCAACTGCTTCTCCAACGCCACGATCTCCGCGCGCAAGACCAAGGGGGCGGAAACCGCCACCTCGAACTCCGCCAACGTCATCCCGGCAAACGTGGCATCCGCAGCGAGTTCCCGCCATGAGGCGACAAACGTCTCGATGCGGTCCACAATCGTCATTGATATTTTGGGCATGGTATTCAGTTCTATACATTGTTTCAAAACGGCGCGCCTAACCTCGACCTGCTGTTACTTGCTTCCGTCCGGCAGCGCATCCATACGCTACGTATGAGATATTCCGCCGTTAATGCGCGCTGCCAAGATTTAAATCAAAACAATCGCCAAACCTTAATGGCTCTAGGGATGAAAAATCTATCAATTGAAGTTCTTATGGGTTTCTCACCGCGAATAACCCAAATAACGGCCGTTTTCGCGGGATGATTCCAGACACACGCCCGCGAGATCAACCCTAACGCCAGGTTAGCGGAACGCGTTGTTGTCTTTGCCATGGAGCGCCTCCGAAAAGATAACCATCAGTTACTGAAAATCTCCGGCTAGGAATGTCGCGGCGGAAACCAGGAACAGCACTTTCCCTACTCGGAACACACCGGTTCCGAACAGGAACCGCCCCCTTCCCTATTCGGAACGCACCCGTTCCGAACCGGAACAGCCCCCTTCCCTATTCGGAACACACCCGTTCCGAACCGGAACTGCCCCATTCCCTGTTCGGCACACACCCGTTCCGAACCGGAACAACCTCTTTCCCTATGCGGAACAACCCGGTTCCAAGTTGGAATCTCTCCAGCCCGACCCGGAACGCAGCGGCGAGGCAATCAAGCAAGGGGAAGAACCAGCAGAAACCACCGATAAACGGGATGGACGCAGATGACAGACGGGATAAGAAATCCATTTTTGAGTTCTCACCGGAGAATCCCGCCTCTTCATCCTCTTGATCTGCGTCCATCCTGTTCATCTGCGGTTAAGCTCCAACTCGCTCGCTGCCAATTCTCCCTATCTTGATCGCCGCAAACGCAGCGGCGAGGCCGACCCCGCCTACCGTTGTCCCATCTCCGCGCCGCCATCCGGCAGTGGGCGAGACGCCCACGCTCCAAACCCATCGTCCCGGCTCCGCGACCCCTTGGCGACCTCCGCGCCTTTGACTCCGTTGCCCTACGTCCATGCCAACAGGCTTCGCCCAATTTGAAGTTCACTAACGCTCACAGGGCATTGCGGCTCGATCCCCTTTGCATTCGCGCCGCCATGGACACTGAAAAGAGCGAAAGATTCGGTGGTTTCGCGCTCTGATTTTCTCTCTTCTACTACCGATTGACCGAAACACCGAGCCGAAGGCTACTCTTCCTCTTATCTTCCCCGGATAGCATCGCGAAGACGAAGGCTGTTTTTTCTCTTCTGACCCGCAGGACCGGTGACCGCTTGCAATTCTTGGATACGAACCATAGTATCCCAACTCATGAAACTCGATCAAAGAGACCTTGCCCGTGAGCTGAGCAACTTATGGCCCGTGATTCAAAAACACGATGTCACCAGCCTGTGGGTTTTCGGTTCCCAAGCTCGTGGCGATTTCCGCCCGGACAGCGACCTGGATTTATTGGTCGATTTCGCCTCACCGCCGGGATTCGACAATTTCATGGGGCTGAAAATCGATCTGGAAGACCGTCTCGGAATCAAGGTTGATCTCCTGTCAAGGAGTGCTTGCGGACCGCGTTTTTTGAAAGCCATCGAACCCGAATTACTGCATGTCGCGTGATCCCCACTTGCGACTCGATGACATCATCGAGGCCTGCGACCGCTTGCAGACGCATATTGCGAATTTGGATTTTACTGCCTTCAACAAGGATTTGAAGACACAGGATGCCGTCATCCGCGTATTCGAGATCATTGGTGAGGCAGTGAAGTCATTGCCGGAAGAATGGACTGAAAAAGAGCCGGAGATTCCCTGGCGCCAGATCGCAGGGTTCCGTGATGTGCTGGCTCATGCGTATTTTGCGGTAAACACCAGTGTGGTTTGGGCCGCAGCGGTTGAAAAAGCGCCTTTGCTCAGGGCCGCATGTCTGCGCTTGCTTAAATAACCTCTTCTTCAACGTTCCACGTTGGACGTTCGGTGTTCAAATTTCGCGCCCATCGCACTTCCACTTCTCCCGCCGGATTCATCCCGGCGTAGCATCGCGAAGACGGAGGCTATTCTTCCTCTTCAAATCAAAAATCCGAAATCAATAATCCTCAATCGTCAATCCACCTGCTCGATTGACGATTGATGAACTCCGATTGTTGATTGTTGATTTGAAAGACCATCAACCGCCAGCGGTGGTGAACCTACCCCGGTAGGGCTGGGCCGCCGCGCCCCGCCCACTTCACAATCTCCCGCCGGAGGCTATTCTTCCTCTTCTCTTCAACAACCCATCCGCACCGCCATTCGGCGGGAAAGTGGGTCCGGCGAGCCGCCGGTCCCTACCCTTGAAAATCCATCGTCCCCGCTTTGCGCCCCCTTTGCGGTTCAATCCGACCCCTTCCCATTCAAAATCCAGAATCCAAAGCCCCTCCTCTCATGCGCATCCTCATCACCGGCGGCTCCGGCTTCATTGGCAGCCATCTTGCCTCCCACTACCAAGGCCAGGCGGAGATCGTGATCCTCGACAACCTGCGCTCCGGCCACCGCCAAAACCTCGACGGCCTGGATCACACGTTCATCCAAGGCAGCGTCACCGATCGCGCCACCGTCGATCTCGCCATGACTGGCGTTGACGTGGTTTTTCATCTCGCCGCGATGATTTCCGTGCCCGAGTCCATGGAGCGGCCGCGCGAATGCGCCGAGATCAATGTGCTCGGCCTGCTCAACGTGTTGGAGTCAGCCACCGCCGCCGGAGTCCGCAAGGTCGTGCTCGCCAGCTCCGCCGCCATCTACGGTGACAATCCGACCGTCCCTAAAGTCGAGACGATGTTCCCCGAGCCCAAAAGCCCCTACGCCATCACCAAGCTCGACGGCGAATACTACCTCGAACTTTTCCGCCGCGAGTGCAAGCTCGACACCGCCTCTCTCCGTTTTTTCAATGTCTTCGGCCCGCGTCAGGATCCCAAGAGCGCCTATGCCGCCGCCGTCCCCATCTTCATACAAAAAGCCTTCGCCGGCGAGAATCTCACCATCTTCGGCGATGGCGAACAAACCCGCGACTTCGTCCATGTCACCGACATCGTCGCCGCCCTGGCCCACGTCGCCGGTCGTACTGACCTGCATGGCACTTACAACGTCGGCTACGGCGACAGCATGACTGTCAACGACCTTGCCGCCCGCATTCTCCGCCTTTCCGGCTCCTCATCAAAAATCGTCCACCTCCCCGAGCGCCCCGGCGACGTCAAGCACTCCCGGGCCTCCATCGACAAGCTGCTCGCCACTGGCTTCCGCCACGTCAGTTCCCTTGATCAAGGACTCGTGGAAACACTACGTTCTCCGGTCGGTTGAGAAATGAGGGCTAACCAATCGCAAAAACGCCCCGTTAGGGCCGGGTGACCTCGCCCCGCCCACTTCACCTTCTTCCGCCAGGGGGGTATTCTGTCTCTCCTCTTTCATCCATGCTCGCCTTCGTGCACATTCCCAAAACCGCGGGAACCACACTGCACAAAATCATCGCGCATCAATACCCCCGGGTCTTCATCCACCATGATTCCGACGGCCCGCTGGACTCCGCGCTGACTACCCGCATCCGTGAGGAAAACCCACAGGCCGTCATGGGCCATTTCAGCGTCGGCCTCCACTCACTGATTCCGGAAATCCGCTACGTCACTTGCCTGCGCGAACCGATATCACGTATCGTTTCCCACTACCAGCACGCCCTCAACGATTCCGCCCACTACCTCCATCAGGTGGTGATTTCAGAAAATCTCGACCTCCCAGGCTACGTGTCGTCGGGTCTTTCCGGAGAACTCTCCAACGGCATGACACGCATGCTCGCCGGGGTTGCGGATTTCCACCACGCCGTCGTGAATGAGCAGACGCTCGCCCTCGCGAAATCCAACATCGAGACCTTCTTTGACGGCGTTATTCTCAGTGAGCTTTTCGACCCGGGCATCCTAATGCTCGCAGAAACACTTCATTGGAAATCCCCATATTACCTGCGCCGCAAAGTCGGCCGTTATGGCTCAGCCCCCCGCAAGCCGGACGAGCGCACCCGCATGCTGATCCAGGAACACAACCGCTTCGATTGCGAACTCCACGCCTGGGCGAAACAGCGCTTCGAAACCCAGACCGCCACCATTCCCGGACTCCCCGCACGCACCACCCGCTTCCAACAAGCCAACAGTTCCGTCGGCAAAGCCATCTTCTGCCTGCGGGAGTTGGGACGCAGGCTGGGCCACCAATAGCACAGCGCAAAACCTGCGGTTTTCATTTCAATACTTTTGCTTTCAGAATTCCAGCGTTTTCACATGAAACCCCTACTCCTCTGCCTGATCCGGATCTTCGGGCGTCTGTGGTGCCGGGTGCATGGTGCGGAGGTTGATGCCCACGCCCTCATCCACGGACTTCCCCGGCTCGCGCTAAAACCCGGTGCCCGCGTCATTCTCGAAAGCGGCTGCACTCTCAATTCCGCCTCCTGGTCCAATCCACTCAACGATGGCCGTTTGACCGTGCTCTTCGCCGGCCCGGATGCAATGATTCATTTCAAAAAAAACTCCGGAGCCTCCTCGTCCCGCCTCATCGCCTTTAAAAAAATCCACATCGGCGAAGGCTCGCTCATCGGTTCGGGTTGCCTGATCTGCGATTCAGACATGCATGAAGTCCCCCTCGGCGGCACTCACCCGGTCAAAGCCGTCCCCATCCACATTGGCAACCAAGTCTTCATCGGTGCCAACTGCACGATTCTCAAAGGAGTGACCATTGGCGACGGTGCCGTCATCGGTGCGGCTTCCCTGGTTTGCCACGACATCCCCGCAGGCGCTCTCGCAGCAGGAAACCCGGCGAAAGTCCTCCGAAACGTCTGATTTTCCCGGTGAATGACTCGTATTTCAACGGTTACGCCAAGTCCTACGACGAGGATTTACAAAAAGCCCTGAGCATCTCCGGCGAGGATAAGAATTACTTCGCACTCGGCCGGATGCGCTGGCTGGCGGGATGGATGAGCCATGCGGGTCTTCATCCCCAGACGGTGCTCGACTTCGGCTGCGGCACCGGTTCCGCCACGCCGTTCATCCACCGGTTTCTCAAACCCGGACGCGTTCTCGGCGTCGATGTCTCATCGGAATCCCTGCGGATCGCCCGCGAATCCTTTGTTGAGGCGGACACCCACTTCGAGATCATCGACCAGCCACACCATGACAGGTTCGATGTCGCCTTCTGCAACGGGGTTTTCCACCACATCCCCCCCGGCGAGCGTCAGGCTTCGCTTGCCTACATCTTCCAGTCACTGCGCCCGGGCGGCATCTTCGCCCTCTTCGAAAACAATCCGTGGAATCCGGCCACGCGTTACGTGATGAGCCGCTGCGCCTTTGATCGCGATGCGATCACCCTGCCTCCTCCTGAGACACGCCAACGGATGAAAGACGCAGGTTTCGAAATCCAGGCTACACGCTACCTGTTCATCTTCCCCGCTATCCTCAAAGCCCTCCGTTTTCTAGAACCCCCTCTGGAGAGCCTGCCCTTAGGCACCCAATACGTCGTCGTCGGCAGGAAACCCTACCTCGGGTAGGGCTGGGCGGCCTCGCCCCGCCCACTTCACCTTCTTCCGCCGGAGGCTACTCTTCCTCTTTTATTACGCCACCCATCCGTGCCGCCATTCGGCGGGAAAGTCGGCGGACCGGGCCGGATCCGCCCTACCGAACTCTCCGCCTTTGCCCCCGCCCCCATCCAGACTGTCCACCCTGCCCCCGGCGCACCTCTGGCTTGCCCACTGGATTCTCTTCGCAGCCTCCTGCAACATTGCCGGCTGGACCTTGTCCTTGGTCCACTCGGTGAATTTGATTGGCTTCACCCTCGCGATTCCCGCCATCTGGTGCCTGCTTGCCCTGCTGGCGGGCATCCCTCGCCCCCGGCCCGCCGATCTCCGGTTCCTCCGTCGCTGGCGGTTCCGAAAAAACCAGTTCCTGCCGCTCGGCTTCGCCTTGTTGGCCCTGCTCTCCTTGGCCGGCGGACTTCTTCACGCGCCGAACAACTACGACGCGCTGAACTACCGCATGCCCAAAGTCGCGCACTGGCTGATGGCCGGGCGCTGGGAGTGGATTCCAGCCAACAACAACGCCCTCAACACACGCTCCTCCGGATTCGAGTGGCTCACCGCCCCGATGATCGCCCTGCTCCGCACGGACCGGCTGATCTTCCTTTTCAATCTCACTTCCTTTCTATTCCTCCCGGGCCTGGTGTTCAGCCTGTTCCGGCGGATGGGCGCGACTCTCCGGACTTCCCGCGCATGGATGTGGATCCTGCCGACCGGTTATTGCTTCGCCCTGCAAGCTGGCAGCGTGGGCAACGATCTCCCCGCCGCCATGTTCGCCATGGCGGCGTTCGACTTCGGCTTTCGCTGGCGGAAAAACGCGAGTTATCTCTGCTTCGCGCTCGCCCTCGCCTCCGCCGCCATGATGACGGCCATCAAGCCGACCACCCTCCCACTCCTTCTGCCATTCGCCGTGCTGTTCATCGGCATGTGGAAACCGGCGCTTTCCAAGCCGTTTGCATCCATCCTCCTCGCCGTCCTTTTCGCACTGGCCTCATTCCTTCCCACCGCCGCGCTCAATTTCCGGCATTGCGGAGACTGGACCGGTGCCGCTGCGGAAAACCCCGTTCTCGGCCAGGTCAAGCCGCTCCTCGGTCTGGCGGGCAACCTCATCAACACCCCCATCCAGAATCTGGCCCCGCCCATCTTCCCGCTCGCCGGTAGCTGGAATGCCGGGTTTCCACAGCTTTTCCCCGCGCGGTTTCTTGATGCGCTGGCCGCGTGTTTCGAGCCCAGAGCCGCGAAATTCGGCGTCACCGACATCCAGGGTGAGGAATCCGCAGGCATCGGTCTGGGCGTCTGCGCCCTGTGGATCTACTCCATGATCGCAGGCTTCACGTTCGCGACCCGAAACCGGACCACCCCCTCCGCCCGCAAACCCTACCTGCTTTTCACCGTCCTCTTTGGAACCGCCCTGCTCGTTTACTTCTCCAAAACGGGCATGAACACGGTCGCCCGCCATATCACCCCCTACTACCCATTCCTGATTGCCATCCCGCTGCTCGCCCCATCGCAGGATCGCGTGGTGCGCGGCGGAAGCTGGAAATGGCTCGCCGCCGCCGCCATGGCTTCCTCCGTAGTTCTGGTCATCATCACCCCGTCCCGCCCGCTCTGGCCGGCCCGCTGGTTTTTCTCGACCTTCGCCTCCCAACATTCATCCCCCGCCATGTCCCGGGCCGCCGCCGGATTTTCGGTTTATTCGGAGCGGGCCGATGCGCTGGGAAATCTCCGCGACGCCCTTCCCGCAGGCGCCACCCTCGTCGGCCTCCTCAACTTCGCCTCCGGTCCCGAGCTTCCGCTCTGGAAACCCTATCTGCATCGGCAAGTCCGCCATATCCGCCCCGGAGAATCCGTTGGGCCGCTCATGCAAAAGGGCATGGCCCACGTCATTCTCAACACCAAGGATTTCCAGAATCACATGGGGATAACGCCCGAACAATGGCTCGCCACCCAACAAGGCACCATCCTCAAGCGCCAATCCATCCGCATGCTCGTCAAAGAACCGCCTTCCGAGTGGTGGACGGTTGAGCTTCCAGAAACCCGATAGGGCTGTGCGGCCTCGCCCCGCCCACTTCACCTTCTTCCGCCGGAGGCTATTCTTTCGCTTCTCTTCCACCCCATCCGCACTGTCGCCCGGCTTTACTCTCCGGCAGACTCATGCCAGAATACCCATCCATGAGAATGACTCCCCACCAAAAAACCGCCATTCTGGCCGCGGTTGGCAAGCAGGATCCTGAAGCGCGGATCATTCTGTTTGGTTCCCGTGCCGATGATCATGCAAAGGGCGGAGACATCGACCTTTTGATCGTCTCCGACGTGATCGGACTGCACCAGGAATGGGAGATTCGCAGGGACATCCTGGACGAGATCGGCTGGCAGAAACTGGACCTCATCGTGCGCCGCAGCACCCAACTGGACTCTCCCATCGCCAGCGTGGCGATGGAAACCGGAATCCCGCTATGAACCCGCAAACCCAGGCGGCCTATCTGGCCGAGAGCCTCGCTGAACTGGACCGGGCGCTCAGCCATCTCGTGTATTCCGCAAACGCCTGTGCGGATCTTCCGCCCGATGAGCCCCCCCCCAACGAAGAGGCCTTGGCACGGATTGAAGCATTCACCAGTCGTTTCGCCCGAGTCGTTGACCTCATGAGCAAGCGCGTCCTTCGCGCCATGGACCAGTTCGAGATGTACGAGGCGGGAACCTTGCTCGATGTCGCAAACCGTGCCGAAAAGCGCGGAGTGATCGAGTCGGTGGACTGGTTGCGAGAGTTGAAGGACACCCGCAACCGGATTTCCCATGACTACGCCGGAGACCGTCTTCCCGAGATTCTGGCCTATTGCCGTGAGGAACTTCCCCGTCTGTTGGCGACCTGCAAGCGCATCAAGGAGTACGGTGACACCCTGCTTGCCCGGTAGGGCTGGGCGGCCTCGCCCCGCCCACTCTGCCTTCTCCCGCCGGAGGCTGCTCTTCCTCCTCACCTCAACAATCAAAATTCAACAATCGTCACTCGGCAATCCCTTCGCATCTCATCCGCACCGCCATCCAGCGGAAAAGTGGGTCCGCCGGGCCGCCGGTCCCTACCATGCAACTCTCCATCGTCATGCCCTGCCTCAATGAGGCGGAGACCTTGGCCACCTGCATCCGCAAGGCCCTTACAGGCATCGAACGGGCGGGCGTCCAAGGTGAGATCATCATCGCCGACAATGGCAGCACTGATGGATCGCAGAACATCGCCTTAGCCGAGGGTGCCCGCATCGTCGCCGTCGAGCGAAAAGGCTATGGTAACGCCCTCCGCGGTGGCATTCATGCCGCCACCGGCAAGTGGATCCTCATGGGAGACGCTGACGACAGCTACGATTTCTCAAAGATCGCGCCCTTCGTCGAGAACCTCCGCGAAGGTCACGACCTCGTCATGGGATGCCGGATGCCTTCCGGTGGAGGCACCATCATGCCGGGTGCCATGCCGTGGAAACACCGTTGGATCGGCAATCCCATCCTCACCTTCATCGGCCGCCTGTTTTTCAAATCTCCCGCAAAAGACTTTCACTGTGGCTTGCGTGCGTTCACCAAGGACGCCTACGGGAAAATGAACTTGCGCACCTCCGGCATGGAGTTCGCTTCCGAAATGGTCATCAAGGCGACCCTGTCCGGACTGAAAATCACCGAGGTCCCCATCATTCTCCACCCGGACGGACGATCCCGGGCGCCTCACCTCCGCAGTTGGCGGGATGGCTGGCGGCATCTGCGGTTCATGCTGCTTTTCAGCCCGCGCTGGCTGTTCCTCATTCCCGGCATCGGCATCTGTCTCATCGGCACTGCGGGACTTTTCCTCCTCACCCTAGGAAACATGATCTTCGGCAAGGTCGTGCTTGATGTCGGCACCATGATGGTTTGCTCCATGCTGCTCCTCATCGGAACCCAATTGCTCTGGCTCGCCGTCTTCACCCGCCACTTCGCCGTCTCCGAAGGACTGCTTCCGCCCAATCCGCGCCTCGAAAGAATCCTCAGTGCCTTCTCCCTGGAATGGGGGCTCATTTCCGGCTTTATCCTGGGACTGGCCGGCGTCATCCTGCTAGGCATCGCTTTTCTCGATTGGCAGCAAGCCGGCTTCCAAGGCCTCTCTTACGGCACCAACCTCCGCCGCCTGATTCCCGCCACCACCCTGATCGTGCTCGGCATCCAGTTCCTCTTCGGCAGTTTTTTCCTCGGCGTCCTCGGACTGAAGACCGTGGGACGGTAGGGCGGATCCGGCCCGGTCCACCCACTTCGACTTCTCCTGCCGGAGGCTACTCTTTCTCTTCTCTCACGCCACGCATCCGCACCGCCATCCGGCGGAAAAGTGGGTCCGGCGAGCCGCCGGTCCCTACCAGGTAGGGCTGCCCGGCCTGGGCCGCCCACTTCACATTCTCCCGCCGGAGGCTACTCTTTCTCTTCTCTTACGCCACGCATCCGCACCGCCTCACGGCGGACAATTGGGCGGATCGAGCCGAGTCCGCCCTACCCCATGCGCATCGCACTGCTGGCTGATTTCCCGATCCACACGCTTCCGGGCTTCGAGGATCGGCCATCCGGCCACCATGCCACCTGGTTGCCGCCCCTTGCCCGCGAATTGGAAGCTCGCACTGCGGACAAGGATTTCCACTGGATCACCTGCACCAAGGAAGTCACCGCGCCCCTCACGCTCCGTGCTTGGAATCAAACCTTTCACTTGTTGCCCCGCCGGAAACTCTCGGTGGAAATGTTCACTGGCTACCGCAGGGAACGCCGCCTCATCGCCCGCCTGCTTCAAGAATTGAAACCCGATCTCGTGCATGGCTGGGGTACCGAACAAGGCTACGGCTACGCCGCAAATGACTTCCAAGGACCTTCGCTGATCTCCCTCCAAGGCATCCTGCAAACCTACTGCAAGGCCGCCACCATGCCTTGGCTCACCCGCCTGCAAGCCCGCCACGAAGCCCGAGTCCTCCGCCGCGCCAAGCACCTCACTGTCGAATCCCCTTGGGGAAAATCCCAACTCCAGCCCCTCGCCCCCCACGCCACTATCGACCTCCTCGAATACGGCGCCGATCCCGCCTGCTTCGAAATCCAGCGAAACCTCTCTCCAACCCCTTCCCCCAATCATCAATCATCAATCATCAATCAACAATCATCAATCTCTTCTTCTCCCTCAGCATCTCAGCATTTACCCCCAAGACCCCTCGCCCTCTTCGTCGGCTCGCTCACCCTCCTCAAAGGTGTCGATATCCTGCTCGCCGCCTTCTCCGATCCCCGCTTGCGCGGCGTCGAACTAATCATTCTCGGCAGCGGCGACCCCAAACTCACACTCCCACCCCTCCCCCCCAACATCCGCCTCCTCGGCCACCGCCCACCCGCCGAAGTCCGCGATTGGATGGCCCGTGCCTGGTGCCTGGTCCATCCCACCCGCGCCGATACCTCACCGAACTGCGTCAAGGAAGCCCGCGTCATCGGCCTGCCTGTCGTCACGACTCCGAACGGTGGCCAAACCCAATACGTGGATCACGGAAAATCCGGATTCATCCACCCGGCCGGCGACGTCGAGGGCCTGATCCAAGGCGTGCTGGCCGTCACCCAAAGTCGCGAAATCAGCCTGCAAATGGGTGCCACCGGCCAAGCCGAATGCCGTGCCAAGCTCACCCCCGCCGCTACCGCCAAGCGCCTGCTGGAAATTTACCAAACGGTCCAAAACAGGTAGGGCTGCCCGGCTCGGGCCGCCCACTTCACCTTCTCCCGCCGGAGGCTATTCTTCCTCTTCCTCTTCCTCTTCACTTCGATGTTCGATGTTGGGCGTTCGATG
>CAMCCX010000082.1 GCA_945873305.1 Akkermansia muciniphila | reverse complement strand
CACTCGTCGTTCGAGCTGCTAGGAATGGTGGTGTCCGGCATGGCGGGGATGCGCCTGGGCCTGGCGATCCTGCGGCCGGGCCGCCTGCCGCGGGTGCGGGCGCTAACGGAAGCGGGCAGGCAGGCGCTGCCGTTGATATACGGAGCCGCGCTGATGACCACGCTGGCCGCGGTGGTGGAAGGATTCTGGTCGGCGCAGGGAATCCCTTCGGACTGGAAATATCTGGCAGGGATCTTCGGCTGGGTTGTGCACATCACTTATTTTCTGCTGGCAGGAAGGAGGTCCGGCCATGCGGCTTGACACGGTGACGGCGGAGATCCGCCCGCGCAGCGATTGGGAGGCGGTCGATCTCGGCTTCGCGCTGGCGCGGAGGGATTTCTGGCGCTGCATCGCGGTGTGGTGGCTGGCGCTGGGTGTTCCCACCGCCGCGGGGGCTTGGCTGTTATGGGATCAACCCGTGTTGTTATTGGCCTTGTTCTGGTGGTGCAAGCCCGCGGGCTCGCGGATGGTTCTGTTTGAACTGAGCCGGCGTTTGTTTGGCGAGGAACCGTCGTGGCGCTCGGTCTGGCGGGAAATTCCGCGGGCGTGGACGAGGCGGTTTTTCTATCGTTTCCTCTGGGCGCGGTTCTCGCCGTGGCTGCCGGTGACGCTGGCGGTGGAGGACCTGGAAGGCTTGCGCGGGAGGGCTTACAAACAACGCTGCGGGCAAGTCGTCCGCCGCGGCGAGGGCGTGGTGATGTGGCTCTATTTCCTCTCGGACATCGCGGCGGCCTGGCTCGGATTCGGGATTCTCGCGCTGTTTCTCATGCTGGTGCCGGAGGGCCAGGATGGCGCGTGGGCGTTGGCGGTCGAGTCATGGGATCCGAATTTCCCGATGGAAATTCCTTTGCTGATCACGCGGACGGTGGCGGCCTGCGTGATGATGGCGATTCCTCTGGCAGACGTGTTCGTGACCGGCGCGGGATTCGGGATTTACATCAACAACCGGACGTGGATCGAGGGCTGGGACGTGGAACTGGCATTCAAACGGTTGGCGCAGCGGTTAGGAAATGTCGCGGTCGTGATGCTGTCGTTTTTCATGATCAGCCTGTCCGTCCATGGCGCGGAACCGCGGCCTCCGGCGGAGGTGATCCGCGAGGTGAAGGCCGCCAGTGAATTCACGGTGCACACGGTGACGGAAAGGGTTGCGAAGCCATCCAAATCGCTTTTCGGCAGCTGGTCCGGTCAATCGTTGAAAGTCCTGATGATGGTATTCGCCATCTCCGCAGTGGCTTTGTTAGTGGGGTTGCTCGGCTGCGTGTTGTGGAAATACCGCCACGTTTTCACCCTGCGCGGGCCGGCGGGCAGGCCGGAAAAAATCGCGCCGTCCGCGCGGAGGGTGATGGGGATGGAGCTCTCCCCGCACACGCTGCCGGCCGACGTGCCGGGCGCGGCGTGGTCGCTTTGGCAAGAGGGGCGGGGGCACGAGGCGTTAGCCTTGTTGTATCGCGGTTCGATTTCCCGGGTGATGGAGCTGGAGCGGGTGGAAATCCACGAGTCGGACACGGAGGGTGACTGCATGCGGCGCGTCGATCAGGCGGGCGCGGCGGTGCATCCGGAATATTTCCGCGGCATCACCGGCGCGTGGATCCGGCTCGCTTACGCCGGAGTGAGCCCGGCGGATGCGGAGGTGCGGGCGCTTTGCCGGCAGTGGCCGTTCGGGGAAAGGAGGACGCTTTGAAAATTCTAGCAATGCTGGTGATGGCTTTCGCTCTAGCGGCATGCGACTACACCGAGGAGAAGCGCGAGATTGGCTACAAGGGCAAGGCGCGGATCAACCCATGGCTCGCCGCCGAGCGCTTCGCCGCGCAATACGATGGCGGGGTGCGCTCGCTGGCGGCGTGGGCCGCGCCGGAAGTGGAGGATGCGGTTTGGTTTGTCCCGGCGTCGGTCTTGAGCAATGCGAGTTTCACCCGCCAGATCGAGGACTGGGTGGAGGATGGCGGGCATTTGGTGCTGCTCGTCGAACATGCGGACGCGGAGACGAATGATTGGCTGGATGACCCCGTGGAACCGCAGTTGGAGCCCGCGCTGGTCGGTATGTTAGCCCGCGCGGGCATCGAGCTGAGTGAGCGGAAAAACTCCAAGGAGTCGGTGACGGAAATCAAATTTGATGATGAGTCTTTCGAGGTGGCCGCGAGCTCCAAGACCGCCGTGGCGCTCGATGGCGAAGAGCCCGGCGTTTTCGCATCCGCGCCGAGCGGCGACGGGCGGATGACGGTGCTGACGGACGGGCGCTTGTTCCGCAACCGGTGGATCGGTGACAAGGATCATGCTGCGCTGTTGGAAGCGCTGGTTTTCGCCACGGAGTATGAGGGGACTATCGGATTCGTGCGCGGCTCGGGCCTGTCGCTGTGGGCGCTTCTTGGCAAACACCTGTGGCCGGTGCTCATCGGCCTGGGGGTGCTGACCTTGCTCTGGTTGTGGAAGAATTTCAGTCGCTTCGGCCCGCTGGAGGCGGCGGACTGCGTCTCGACCTTGCGCGGTTACGATCACCATTTGGAAGCGCTCGGCGACTTTCAATGGCGGCTCGACCGGGCTGCGGCGCTGCTGGTGCCGCTGCGCGCTCAGGTCGTCGAGCGGGGACAGCGCCTGGTCGTTAGGTCCGGGCGGCGCGATGATGATTTTTTCCAATTCCTCGCCGACCGCGCCGGGCTGCCCCGCGAGCGGGTGTTCCGCGCGCTTGCGGAAGCAGCTCCTCCTGACTCCGGGGTTCTCACCCGCACGGCCGCCGATTTGCAGCGGCTGCTCAACATTCTCCACTGACCCACGAATTCATGAATCCAGATCCCTACGCCCCGCCCAGCCCTGAAATGCCGCCTGTCCGCAGCCTCGCGGAATTGATCCACCGGATGCGCGAGCAAGTCCGCGGCGTGATCCTCGGCCAGGATGTCGTCATCGAGCAAGTCATCGCCGCCTTGCTTGCGGGCGGGCATGTCCTGTTGGAAGGAAAGCCGGGGCTGGGGAAAACCCATCTTGTGACCACGCTCGCCAAAACCTTCGGCGGCGCCTCGGCGCGGATTCAATTCACGCCCGACCTGATGCCGTCCGACGTGACGGGCTTCCGCTTGTTTGACATGAAGAGCCAGACCTTTCAACTCAGGCAGGGTCCGGTTTTCACGAACCTTCTGCTAGCCGATGAAATCAACCGCGCGCCCGCGAAAACCCAGGCGGCGTTATTGGAAGTGATGCAGGAACAACAGGTCACGATCGACGGCGAAACGTTGAAACTCTCGCCGCCGTTCATGACTCTCGCGACGCAAAACCCGGTCGAGCACGAGGGAACCTATCCGCTACCGGAGGCTCAGTTAGACCGGTTCATCATGAAGGTGCTTATCGACTATCCGGTGCGCGAGGCGGAGTGTGAGATCGTCACGCGCGCCGCCGGCGAGACTCCCGGCGAAGCTGGCGGCCGCGTCTCGGTGATCTGCGGTCCGCGGGAGATCGTCGCGGCCCAACAGGCGACGGCGGCCGTGCAAGTCGTGCCGGAAGTCGTCAATTACGCGGTGGCGCTGGCCCAGGCGACCCGTGAGTCCCGCTCGATTTCGCTCGGCGCGGGAACCCGCGGCGCGATCAGTCTGGTGCGGATCGGCAAGGCTTTCGCCGCGCTGGACGGCAGGGGATTCGTCACTCCGGACGACATCAAGCGCGCGGCTCTGCCGGTGTTGCGCCACCGAGTGCAGCTCACGCCGGAGATCGCGATCAGCGGGCAGGATGTGGACGAGGTGCTCCGCGCCATCGTGGAAAGCGTTCCGGCACCGAGGCAGTAAGATCCGATGAGTCCGAGTTCCCGACTGCTGAATCTAACCTCCGTGTGGCTGCTGCTCTCGGCGGTCGCCGTGGCGGTGCCGTCGCTGGCCGGGCCGTGGTTGTGGCTCGGCGGGGCGGGAGGGATCGTGGTTCTAATCGATGCGGTGATCGCCCGGTTCACCAAGCCGTTGGATTTGCAGCGACGCTTGCCCGGACGTTTTGCTTCGGGAGAAGCGGGGGAGGTGCGGTTGGTTTTGCGGAATGAAAGCGGTCGCTCCGCCAAGGTGGAGGTTTTCGACGGAATTCCGCAGGGTGCTGCGGCACTGACATTGCCGTGGTGCGGCGAGGTTCCGCCTAACCGCGAGATCAAGGTGTTTCACCCGGTGACTTTGTGGGAGCGGGGCGAGGCGGTGTTTGGTCCGGTGCACGTGCGGCGGCTTTCTCCGTTGGGATTCTGGTCGAGGAAGACCCTTCACCTGTCGGCTGAGACGGTGAGGGTCTATCCGAACTATGAGCCGGTGATCCGTTTCGCGCTGCTCGCCATGCAGCACCGCGAGAGTCCGATGGGCATCGTGCGGCGGCCGCGCGCGGGATCAAGCCGGGATTTCCATCAGCTCCGCGACTACCGGGACGGCGACCCGCTCGGGCAGATCGACTGGAAGGCGTCTTCCCGGCGGCAGATGCTGATCAGCCGCGACTATCAGGAGCAGCGCAACCAGTCGGTCGTTTTCCTGCTCGATACCGGGCGGCGGATGCGCGCGCTCGACGGCGGGGTGCCGCAGTTCGACCACATTCTCAACGCCATCCTGCTTGTCTCGCACGTGGCGCTTCGGCAGGGCGACCAGGTGGCGGTGAAATCCTTCGGCGGGACCGACCGCTGGCTGCCGCCGGTGAAGGGCTCGCACGCGATGCCGGTTTTGCTGAACCATCTTTATGACTATCAGACGACCGCCGCGCCGAGCGATTTCAGCGGGGCGGTGGAGCAATTGATGACCCGCCAGCGCCGGCGGTCGCTGGTGATTCTGCTCACCAACCTGCGGGGCGAGGACGGCAAGGAGCTGATCCCCGCCTTGCAGGTTTTGAGATCCCGCCACCTCGTTCTGCTAGCGAGTATGCGCGAGCGGGTGGTGGAGGACTCCATTTCCGATCCGGTGGAGTCCTTTTCCTCGGCGTTGAAGTTCCTGGCGGCGGACCGCTACGTGCAGGAGCGGCGGGAAATCCTCGCCAGCGTGGGGGCGGCGGGTGTTCTGACGCTGGATTCCACGGCGCGGGATTTCGCGGTGGCGCTGGCGAACTGTTACTTCGACATTAAGGCGGCGGGCAGAATCTGATACGCGATCACGGTATGGAGATGCGGCCGATTTGTGGCATTCTCATTTTCGTAAGGGATAGCACATCAGCCCCCCAAAGGGCCCGCGGGCGTCGGAACAAGGGATCCGACGCCCGCGGTTTTTTATGTGCTTGGACCCTGACGCGAAAACAGCGACTCCCCAAGGAGAGCCGCTGCTTTTGATCGGACTGACGATGCTGCCGGCTTATGGCAGGTTGGTCGCGCCCATCAGGAAGCGGTCGCACTCGCGCGCGGCGCCGCGGCCTTCGTTGATGGCCCAGACGACGAGCGACTGGCCGCGGCGGACGTCGCCTGCGGCGAAGACTCCGGGGACGCTGGTCGTGAAAGTGCCGTGCTCGGCCTTGACGTTAGAGCGGACGTCGGTCTCGAGGGCGAATTGTTTCACCACTTCCTGCTCGGGGCCCATGAAGCCCATGGCGAGCAAGACGAGTTGCGCGGGGACGATGCGGGCGCTGCCTTCTTTTTCCTTGGGAATGAAGCGTCCCTGGTCGTTGAGCCACTCGATGTCGCAGATTTCGAGGCCGGTGAGATTGCCGGCGTCGTCCTTGATGAAGCGCTTGGTCTGCACCAGATACTGGCGCGGGTCCTGGCCTTGGACGGCGGCGGCTTCTTCCTGGCCGTAGTCCATTTTGTAAACCTTGGGCCACTCGGGCCACGGGTTGTTCGCGGCGCGCTTTTCGGGCGGCTGCGGCATGATTTCGAGCTGGATGACGCTCTTGCAACCGTGGCGCAGGCTGGTGCCCACGCAGTCGGTGCCGGTGTCGCCGCCGCCGATGACGACGACGTCCTTGCCCTTGGCGTTGAGCGCGGGGATGGTGCCGTCGAAGTGGTGGTCGAGCTGATAGCGGGTGTTGTCGGTGAGGAACTCCATCGCGAGATGGACGCCCTTGGCGTCGCGGTTCTCGATGGGGAGGTCGCGGCCGAGGGTGGCACCGCAGCAGAGGACGACGGAGTCGAAATCCTTGCGGAGTTTTTCGGCGGTCCATTCGTTGTCCTTGCCGATGTTGATGCCGGTTTTGAATTCGATACCTTCCTCAGCTAGCAGGTTGACGCGGCGCTGGACGACGAGCTCCTTGTCGAGCTTCATGTTAGGAATGCCATACATGAGCAGGCCGCCGATGCGGTCCTCGCGCTCGAAGACGGTGACGCTGTGGCCCGCCTGGTTGAGCTGGTCGGCGCAGGCGAGGCCTGCCGGGCCGGAGCCGATGATGGCGACTTTCTTGCCGGTGCGGATTTCCGGAACGCGCGGGATGACCCAGCCTTCCTCCCAGCCGCGGTCGATGATCGCGCACTCGTTGTTTTTGATCGTGACGGGCGGTTCGATCACGCCGAGCACGCAGGAACCTTCGCACGGAGCGGGGCAGACGCGGCCGGTGAATTCCGGGAAATTGTTCGTCTTGTGAAGGCGCTGGAGCGCTTCCTTCCAACGACCGCGGTAGATGAGGTCGTTCCATTCCGGGATCAGGTTGTTGACCGGGCAACCGCTTGCCATGCCGGAAACCATGTGGCCGGTGTGGCAGAAGGGCGTGCCGCAGTCCATGCAGCGCGAGCCCTGGGCGCGTTGTTGTTTCTCGTCGGAATGAATTTTGAACTCGCGCCAGTTCTTGATGCGCTCGAGCGGTGCGGCTTCCGCATCGGTCACGCGCGGCACTTCCATGAATCCTGTTGGCTTACCCATTTGATTAGAGATCTGAAATTTGAGATTTGAAAATTAGACGATTAGTTGCCGCCGACGCGGGCGAGGTCCTTGAGGTTTTCTTCGAACGCGGCCATCGCGGCCTCGTCTCCGGTGAGTCCTTGTTCCTCGACTTTGCGGAAGGCTTCGAGCATCCGCTCGTAGTCGCGGGGCAGGACCTTGAAGAACTTCGGCAGCTCGGCGTCCCAGTTTTCCAACAGGAATGTGCCGCGCGGCGAGCCGGTATAGCCGACGTGTTTCTCGATGGTGGATTTGACCAGCGCGATGTCCTTTTCGGCGCACTCGATGAGGCGATAGAGATTGACCATCTCCTTGTTGAGGCGCTTTTCGAACAGTCCGTCGATGTCGTAAACATAGGCGACGCCGCCGGACATGCCTGCCGCGAAGTTGCGGCCGGTCTCGCCGAGGACGATGACTTGGCCGCCGGTCATGTATTCGCAGGCGTGGTCGCCGACGCCTTCGACGAGGGCGTGTGCGCCGGAGTTCCGGACGCAGAAGCGCTCGCCGCCGATGCCGTTGAAGTAGGCTTCACCGCTGGTCGCGCCGTAGAGGGCGACGTTGCCGATGATGATGTTTTCCTCGGGTTTGAAGCGGGCGCCTTGTGTCGGATAGATAATGATCTTGGCGCCTGACAGGCCCTTGCCGACGTAGTCGTTGGCGTCGCCTTCGAGACGGAAGGTCATGCCTGGAGGGGTGAACGCCGCGAACGACTGGCCGGCGCTGCCGTTGAACTTGAGTTCGATGGTGTCCTCGGGGAGCCCTTGGCTGCCATACTTGCGCGAAATCTCGCTGCCGGTGATGGTGCCGACGACGCGGTTGACGTTGATGATCGGCAGTTCCACGCGGACCTTTTCGCCGCGCTCGATGGCTGGCTTGCAGAGGGTGAGCAGGTGGGTGTTGTCGAGCGCGGTCTTGAGGCCGTGGTCCTGGGCGATTTGCTGATAGGCCCCGACATTCTCGCCGACGTCCGGCTTGTGGAAGATGCTGGTGAGGTCCACTCCCTTGGCTTTCCAGTGCTCGGTGGCTTCGTTAGTGTCGAGGCACTCCACGTGGCCGACCATTTCGTTGATCGTGCGGAATCCGAGTTCGGCCATGATCTCGCGGAACTCCATGGCGATGAAGGTCATGAAATTCACAACGTGCTCCGGCTTGCCTTCGAAGTTCTTGCGAAGCTCGGGGTCCTGGGTGGCGATGCCGACCGGGCAGGTGTTTTTCTGGCAGACGCGCATCATCAAGCAGCCGACGGTGACGAGCGGCGCGGTGGCGAAGCCGTATTCCTCGGCTCCTAGCAGAGTGGCGATGGCGACGTCGCGGCCGGTCTTGAGTTGGCCGTCGGTTTCCACGACCACGCGGCTGCGGAGGTCGTTGAGGAGCAGGATCTGGTTGGTTTCCGCGAGGCCGAGTTCCCAGGGGGCGCCGGCGTTGAAGATGGAGGATGAGGGCGAAGCGCCGGTTCCGCCGTCGTGGCCGGAGATGAGGATCACGTCGGCGTGGGCCTTGGCGACGCCGGCGGCGATGGTTCCGACTCCGACTTCCGCCACCAGCTTCACGTTGATGCGGGCGCGCGGATTGGCGTTCTTCAAGTCGTGGATCAGTTCCGATAGATCCTCGATCGAGTAGATGTCGTGGTGCGGAGGAGGGGACACGAGTCCCACGCCGGGAGTCGAGTAGCGGACCTTGGCGATCCACGGATAGACCTTGGAGCCGGGAAGTTCGCCGCCTTCGCCGGGCTTGGCGCCTTGGGAAATCTTGATCTGGATTTCGTCGGCGTTGACCAGGTATTCGCCGGTCACGCCGAAGCGGCCGGAGGCGACCTGTTTGATGGCGGAGCGCTTGCTGTCGCCGTTAGCCATCGGGACGAAACGGGATGGATCTTCGCCGCCTTCTCCGGTGTTCGACTTGCCGCCGATGCGGTTCATCGCGATGGCGAGGGTCTCGTGGGCTTCCTGTGAGATCGAGCCGTAGGACATCGCGCCGGTTTTGAAGCGCTTGGTGATTTGCTCGATGGTTTCGACTTCCTCGATGGGCACCGGGGTGCGGTTGCTGCGGAATTTCATCAGGCCGCGCAGGGTCGAGAGGTTCTCGCTCTGGTCGTTGACCTTCTTGGCGTATTGTTTGAAAACCTCGTAGCTGCCGGTGCGAGTGGCTTTTTGAAGGAGGTGGATGGTTTCCGGATTGAAGAGGTGGTATTCGCCATCGCTGCGCCACTGATAGACGCCGCCGGTGTCGAGCGCGGCTTCCTCGGCTTCGATGTGTCTATCAGGGAATGCCTCGCGGTGGCGGATGAGGGCTTCCTCGGCGACCTGTTCGATGTCCGAGCCTTCGCAACGGCTGGATGTGCCGCAGAAGAACTTGTTCACGAGATCGGTGGCAAGGCCGATGGTTTCGAAAATCTGCGCGCCGCGGTAGGAGGCGACGGTGGAGATTCCCATCTTGGCCATGGTTTTCACCACGCCCTTGATCGAGCCTTTGAGGAAATTGTAAGAAGCTTTCTCAAGTGTGATGTCGATCATGTCGTCCGCGATCATCTTGTGAATGGACTCGAACGCCATGTAGGGGTTGATCGCGTCCGCGCCGTAACCGATGAGCGTGGAGAAATGGTGGACCTCGCGGGCCTCGCCGGTTTCGAGGATGATCGAGACGAGCGTGCGGGTGCCTTTGCGGACCAGATAGTGGTGGATGCCGCCCATCAGAAGCAGCGTCGGAATGGCGGCGCGGCCCTTGTCGATGTTTCTATCGGAAAGGATCAGCAGGTTGAATCCTTCGGCGATGGCGTTGTCCGCGGCGGCGCAGATCTTGTCGAACGCGGCTTCGAGTCCCTCACCACCTTGGTTGGCGGGGAACAGCGCGTCGATGGTGGTGGCCTTGAAGCCGTCGAGATCAATTTCGCGGAGCCGGGCGAGCGCTTCGTTGTCGATGAGCGGGCTGTCGAGGCGGACCATGCGGCAGCTTTTCGGTCCGGGAGCGAGCAGGTTGCCCTCGGAGCCGAGGAAGGTCTCGGTGGAGGTCACGAGCTCCTCGCGGATGCAGTCGAGCGCCGGGTTGGTGACTTGGGCGAAGATCTGTTTGAAATATTGATAGAGATGCTTCGGCTTGCTGGAGAGCACGGCGAGCGGCGTGTCGTTGCCCATCGACGAGATCGGCTGGACGCCGGTCGAAGCCGTAGGTCCTAGCAGCATGCGGAGGTCCTCGTAGGTGTAGCCGAACGCGAGCTGGCGCTCGAGGATGCGGTTTTCCTCGATGGTTTTCGGGGATTTCGCGGCGGGAAGATCGTTGAGCGTGATGCGGTTGTCGGCGAGCCACTGGCGGTAGGGCTTGGCGGAATAGACGCGCTGTTTGATTTCCTCGTCGGGGACGATGCGGCCTTCCTTCATGTCCACGAGGAACATCTTGCCGGGGCGCAGGCGGCCTTTTTCGACGATGGTCATCGGGTCGAGATCGGGCACGACGCCGACTTCCGAGGCCATGATGACGAGGTCGTCGTCGGTGACATAATAGCGGCTCGGGCGGAGGCCGTTGCGGTCGAGCACGGCGCCGATTTGCTGGCCGTCGGAGAAGGTGATGGAAGCCGGGCCATCCCATGGCTCCATCATGCAGGCGTGGAATTCGTAGAACGCCTTCTTTTCCTCATCCATCATGGTGTGGCGTTCCCATGGCTCGGGAATCATCATCATCATGGCGTGGACGAGGTCGTAGCCGCCGTAGTGCATGAATTCTAACGCGTTGTCGAAGCGCGCGGAGTCCGAGCCGTCTTCGTTGATGACCGGGAAAATGTTTTCGATTTCCGTGCCGAAAAGATCCGACTGGCAGAGCGCCTGGCGGGCCTTCATGAAGTTCGCGTTGCCCATGACCGTGTTGATCTCGCCGTTGTGGGCGATGAAGCGGTTAGGATGCGCGCGCGACCAGCTCGGGAAGGTGTTCGTCGAGAAACGGGTGTGCATCAGCGCGAGGGCCGATTCGTAATCCGGGTCGAGAAGGTCCGGGAAATAGGTGGAAAGCTGGCAGGGCGTGAGCATGCCCTTGTAAACCATGGTGCGGGCGGAAAGGCCGGTGACGTAGTGGTAGTCCGCGCCGGGGAAGGAGTTGCCCTTGTTGCCGTGGACGTCGCGGAACTGGTTAGGAACCTCGTTGTTGCGGATCCACGCGCCCACGCGCTTGCGGATGACGTAGAGCTTGCGCTCGAACTCCATCGGATCGGTGATGTCGGCGCTTTTTCCGATGAAGACCTGCTTGATGACCGGCTCGTAGCGGCCGGAGGTTTTGCCGAGGAGTTCGCTTTTCACCGGCACGGTGCGCCAGCCGAGGAACTTCTGGCCTTCCTCGCGGATGACGAGTTCGAACACCTGCATCGCGACCTCGCGGACGGACGCTTCCGGCGAGAAGAAGGCGCAGCCGGAGCCGTAGTCGCCTTCCGGCGGGAGCTCGATGCCCTTTTTCGCCATTTCCCGACGCAGGAACTTGTCTGGCATCTGGGTGAAAATGCCCGCGCCGTCGCCGGTCGCGGGGTCCGAGCCGCTCGCGCCGCGGTGGTCCATCTGGTTGTTCATCGTGAGGGTTTTCACGATGATGTCATGCGAGCGCTTGCCTTTGAGATGGGCGATGAAGCCGACGCCGCAGGCATCTTTTTCACGCGACGGATGCCAAAGGCCTTGAGGTTCAGGCCAACCAAATGGGGATTTCTGCGATGAGGGCATGGAATTTAGTAAGGAAATGAGTCGAAAATAGGTGCGTCGGATCACCGCGCAAGGCGGGGAATCAGGAAAATAGGCGGAAGAATCACTCCGGGATTGCCTTGGAAAGCCTGATAAATCAGGGGATTTCGATGACAGCGGAAGAAACGGGCGGAAATCTGCTTTCCGCAGGGGGGGCTGTCAAGAGCGGGGGTGTCACCCGCCATGGCTGACTTGCGAAATCAAATGCCGCTCCGGCATTTTTGCCGTGATCCGACCGGCTTCTTCCCTCGATGTCGTGCCGGTCGCAGCCGCTCAGCCCTCACTGCGGCAAGGCCCTCACCATTCCGGTATTGGCAATCTGCGAATCTGGTAATACTTTGCGGTCATGACTACGATTTCGCTGAAGGTTCCCGATGAACTGGTTGCCCGGATGGATGCGGTGGCGCGCGCCACACGGACCAACCGATCCGCGTTGCTGCGTGAAGCATTGGAGGAAAAGCTTAAGGCTGTAGCCCGCAAAACCCCACCAAGCCTTTTTGAGCGCAGCGCGGATCTGTGTGGCAAAGGCTGCAGCGGGCTCGGTGATCTTGCTTCCAATCCAAAACACCTCGACGGATTCGGATCATGAACGAGATCCTCGTCGATACCGGTCCCTTGGTGGCGTATCTGGACCGCAGCGACCGGGATCACGCGTGGGCAAAAGAAACCTTGATGCAGCTCACACGCCCCTTGCTGACCTGTGAGGCGGTCATTGCCGAGGCGCTCTTCCTGCTGCGGCGCGGCGGGATCGATCCGGACGGCTTGCTCAATCTGATCAGCCGCGGGCTGGTGGTGCCCGGGTTTTCGCTCGCGACGGAGATCGGGCCGATTCAACACCTGATGAAAACCTATCGCAGCATCCCGATGTCACTGGCGGATGCCTGCCTGGTTAGAATGGCGGAGATCCATGAAAACGCGAAGGTCATGACCTTGGATTCGGACTTTGTGGTTTATCGGAAATCCCGCCGGAAAGTGATTCCGCTTCTGCGGCCGGAGCGGTGAAGTAAAATCCGATCAGCCGCCAGTTCCCGCGCTTTTTCCGCCACCTGTTTGGTCTCCGCGCGTTGAGTTGCACGAAGTGTCAGCATGCCAATCCTGCCGAACGACGTAGTCCTTTTCTGTGACTCTGGTATTCATCCTCCACACCGGATGTTTCGGTAGTAGAAGCGGATGTTGTGTTGTTGAAAGCGGACGGTGGGGTAGTATTAGCCGCTATGGATTTCTTGGAAGTGGCAAATGTCGTAATAGTTTCATCTGTTTCGAAAACAGAATCGGAGGATGCGGTGACTATCTCATCAAATTCAAGACCATGAACGTATATTTCCTTCCCATTCGCGGCAGTTTCCGGCAGGTTCGAGGGGATTTCCATGAGCACGACACCCGATTCTCCGTCCGCGCCTGCCATTCCGGCGGGATTTTCGTTTGCCGCTCTGGCCTCAGGTCTGGGAAGCCCGGTCCGCTGGCGGATCTTGCTGGAGATTTCCCGTGGCGAGGGGCTCTTGATTGTGGAACTGGCGGAGCGGCTGGGAATGAAACAGGGGACGGTTTCCAAGCACATGAAAGTCCTGCGCGATCATGGCCTGGTGGTCACGAACCGCGCCGGGCTGAACTCGATCCCGCCGGGAAGACTGGGGAAGCGGATTTTTTTCCGTTAAAACGTTAAAATGGATTGGTGCTGGTTGATCGGGCGATGTTCCGACATCGCCTGTTTGGAATTGAATTCAAACCAACCAACACCATGAACGAACAGACAGGGACACAGGCACCGGCGCAAGCTG
>CAMCCX010000081.1 GCA_945873305.1 Akkermansia muciniphila | reverse complement strand
CGCATGATCCAGAATGTGACCGCCGCGACTCCGCAGGAAGTCTATCGCGTCGATGGCCCGCCCGGCCTCGCATCGTTCATGGAACTCGCGTTCCTGCCTGATTTCGACCACCTGCGAGACACCGACTGGCCCGCGCAAAACTCGCCCGCCATCGCTCCGGGCGCCTCGATGTTTGAAACGATCGCCGCTAACGACATCCTGTTATTCCATCCCTACGAATCCTTCGAGCCCGTCCTCCGTCTCATCGAGGAAGCCGCCGAGGACCCGGACGTCATCGCCATCAAACAAGTCCTCTACCGCACCGCGCGCAAGTCCCGGATCATCGACGCCCTCATCAAGGCCGCGGAAAACGGCAAGCACGTCACCGCGCTCGTCGAGCTCAAGGCCCGCTTCGACGAGGCCCGCAACCTCGACCGCGCCGACGAACTCCAGCGCGCCGGAGCCCAGATCGTTTACGGTGTCAAGGGCCTCAAGACCCACGCGAAGATCTGCCTGATCGTCAGGCGCGAGTCCGGCCACCTGCGCCGCTACGTCCACCTTGGCACCGGCAATTACAACGAGACCACCTCCAAACTCTACACCGACCTCTCCTACCTCACCTGCAAGCCGGAGTATGGAAACGACGCGTCGTTGTTCTTCAACGCTGTCACCGGACGCTCCAAACTGCTGCGTTTCCAGCGCCTCGTCCCCGCCCCCACCGCGATGAAACCCGAACTGCTAGACCTCATCGCCGGCGAGGCCGAGCGCGCCAAACAAGGCCTGCCCGCCCGCATCATCGGCAAGGTGAATTCCCTGCAAGACCCGGAAATCATCAACGCCCTCTATCGGGCCTCGCAAGCCGGCGTCGAGATCCGTCTCAACGTGCGCGGCATCTGCTGCCTCAAACCCGGCGACCCGAAATACTCGAAAAACATCGAGGTCATCTCCGTCATCGACCGCTTCCTCGAACACGCCCGCCTGTTCTATTTCCATCAAGGAGGAGACGCCGGAGTCTATATTTCCTCCGCTGACTGGATGGCCCGCAACCTCGAAAAGCGCGTCGAACTGATGGTTCCCATCGAAGAGCCCGCGCTCAAGCGCCGGCTGGTCCGCATCCTCGAAGCCTATTTCCAAGACAACACCCAGGCCTCCCGCCTGCTCCCCGACGGCACCTCGCAACGCATCGTCCGCGCCAAGGGCCAGAAGGCGTTCCGCGTCCAGGACCATTTCTATCAACAGGCGAGAAAGGCCGCCAAAGCCCGCGAGCACGAGCGCGCCATGACCTTCGAGCCCCACGTCCCCGCCGAATAATCCATGCACCTCCTCTTCGACCTCGACGGCACGCTCACCGACTCCCAAAGCGGCATCATCCGCTCCATCCGCCACGCGCTCACTGAAAGCGGACTCGACGCGCCTCCCGCGGAAAGCCTCCGCTGGGTCATCGGGCCGCCGATCCTCAAGACCTTCGAAAAACTGCTAGGCGGGGAGTCCGCGCACCTGTTTGATCCGGTCGTCCGCAGCTACCGCGAGCGTTACGGGCGCATCGGGCTTTTCGAAAACGAGGTCTACCCGGAGATCGAGAACGCGCTGGTCGAACTAACCGGCCTCGGTCACGTCCTGCACGTCGCCACCTCCAAAGCGACGATCTATGCCGCGCGGATCATCGAGCATTTCGAGTTGGCGAAATATTTCCACTCCGTCGATGGCAGCGAGCTCGACGGCACCCGCGCCGACAAGGCCCACCTGATCGCTCACATCCTGGAGCGCGAACAAATCGCGCCGACTGACGCCATCATGATCGGCGACCGGGAACATGACATGATCGGCACTACGGCGAACAAAGTCCCCGGCATCGCCGTGCTCTGGGGCTACGGGACCCGGGAGGAACTCGAAACAGCAGGTGCATTCGCCTGCGTTCATTCACCGCGCGAACTTGCGGAAACGATCCGAAGCAACTCCCCCGCATCGATAGCCGGAAGCCGGGCGCAGCGAGCTTCCCGTCCCTGATGAAGTAGCTTGTTTGTGACTCGTTTCTCGGACATTCTCAGGTATGCCCGCGAAGGAATCCTCCTCTCCGCTCGCCCGCTGGACACGGGACGGCGAGCAGGTGGTGTTGGCGGTCTCGGGTGACTGGCGGCGCGGAGGCGTGGCTCCGAAGATCCAAGGCAAAGCCGCCGATGCGCCACCCGCCCGTTATGTCACGGATGACCTCGGTGACTTCGATTCCACTCTCCCCGCATTCATTCTCTCTCACCTGCGAACCGTGGCAAAACCCGGGGACGACGCGAAGCCATCGCTCGACGGCCTTCCCCCCGATCTCCGCGGCCTGATGGAGCTCGCACTGGCAGTCCCCGAGGAAGCCGAAGCCCATCAAGTTCCAACTGATACTTCCGAAATCACCAAGCTGGGAAAGACCTCTCTCAACGTCTGGGCTTCGGTTCGATCCGTGGCTGAATTCACCGGCCTCTCGGTGTTGGCACTCGGACGCTTCGCCACTGGCAGAGCCCGCTTCCGGTCACGCGATTTCTGGGTGGTCGTCCAGGAATGCGGGGCGCAGGCGCTGCCGATCGTTTCACTGATCAGTTTCCTCATCGGCTTGATCCTGGCTTTTGTGGGAAACGTGCAGCTCGCCAGTTTCGGGGCCAGCCTCTATGTCGCGGATCTGGTAGGCATCGCGATGGTCCGCGAGATGGGAGTGGTCATGACCGCCATCATCATGAGCGGCCGGACCGGGGCCGCCTTCGCCGCCCATCTCGGCAGCATGAAGGCGAATCAGGAAATCGACGCGTTGAAAACCTTCGGCTTCGATCCGTTCGATTTCCTGGTGCTTCCCCGCCTCTTGGCGCTGGTGCTGATGATGCCGCTGCTCACGCTCTATGCGAATGCCGTCGGCATTTTCGGCGGCATGTTAGTCGGCGCGGCGGTGGGCATTCCCCCGGTGCTCTATTGGAATGAAACCGTCGCCACCGTGTCCCTGACGACCGCCTCGCTCGGTGTCTTCAAGAGCTTCTTCTTCGGCGCCGTCATCGCCATGAGCGGCTGCCTTCAAGGCATGCATGCGGGAAATTCCTCCGCAGCGGTCGGCGAAGCGACGACCCGCGCGGTGGTCGCATCCATCACCGGCATTATCGTCCTCGACTCCGGTTTTGCCGCCATCTTCACCGTGCTCGACATCTAACCCATGAACCAGCCTCCAGAAACCGCGGCCAAGGCCAAGATCACCGTGAGGGATCTGACGATGGCCTACGACTCGTTCGTCGTCATGCGGGACTTGAATTTCGAAGTCGCCGAGAAGGACATCTTCATCATCATGGGCGGCAGCGGCTGCGGCAAAAGCACGCTGCTGCGCCACCTCATCGGCCTGCACGAACCGGCCCAAGGCAGCATTTTCTACGGGAACGAGAATTTCACCGCGGCCAGTCCTGAAGACCGCGTTGAATTCATCAAACGCTTCGGCGTGATGTATCAATCCGGCGCGCTGTGGTCCTCGCTCACCCTCGCGGAAAATATCGCCCTGCCGCTAGAGGAAAATACCGCGCTCCCTCCCAGAACCATCCGCGACCTCGTCTCCTACAAGCTCGCTCTCGTCGGACTCTCCGGCTACGAGGACTACTACCCCGCCCAGATCAGCGGCGGCATGAACAAACGCGCCGGGATCGCCCGCGCCATGGCGCTTGACCCGGAAATCCTCTTCCTCGACGAGCCCGGCGCCGGCCTCGATCCGCTCAGTTCGCGCCGCCTCGACGATCTCATCCTCCGGCTCCGCGACAGCCTCGGCTCCACCATCGTCATCGTCACCCACGAGCTCGCCAGCATTTTTGCGGTCGCGAACAACTCGATTTTCCTCGATACTGTCACCCGCACCCAAGGTGCCATCGGCAATCCCAGCGAGCTTCGCGACCACTCCGAGAACCCCGCCGTCCGGCTCTTCCTCCGCCGCGGCGAGGCATCCGAGCCATCCTCCGCATCACCGTCATGAGCAAAAAAGCCAGCCCCACCGTCATCGGCGTTTTCACCCTCATCGGGATCATCCTCGCCGGGGCCTCCATCGTGCTCTTCGGCGCGGGCAAATATTTCAAAAGCACCCACGAAATCCTGCTCTACTTCGACAAGAGCGTTTACGGCCTGCAAGTCGGGTCGGACGTCCGCTTCGGCGGCGTGCGCATCGGCAGGGTGCAGTCGATCAACGTCCTCGTGGACCGCAAGGAGAACCGCAAGATCATCCCCGTCGTCGTCGAACTCGGCGACAAGGAACTCAGCCTGATCAGCACCGAGGAAGGCGGCGGCATCGACCTGTCTTCCTTCGAAGGCGTCGAGAAAGCCGTCAGCGAAGGACTCCGCGCCGGGATGAAACAACAGAGCCTGCTAACAGGCCTACTCTACGTCGAGTTCGACATTGTTCCCGACGAGCCCGGTTTCGTCTATCCGTCACCCGGCGGAGACGCTCATCCCGTCGTCCCGACCATCGGCACCGAGTTCGACGAACTCATCGCCGGCATCGCCGATGGCTTGAAAAAGTTCAACTCGCTCGACCTGCAAGGCGCGATGACCGACATCCGCGAAGTGCTCGTCAAAGCCAAGGACCAGATCGCCGGCTTAAACGTGAAGGAAATCAATGACAACGTCATCGCCATCACCCAGGACGTTCGCAAGATCACCAGCGACGAGAAGCTCGCCAGCGCCGCGCAGAATCTCAATGAAGCGCTCGTCCAGATCGATGCCCTGGCGACCAAGGCCAACGCCGGCTTCGATCCCCTGCTCGCCGACCTCAACGCCATCATCGCCAAGACCGACGCCGGGCTGGCCAGGGTGGACGAGGCCGCCAAGGAAATCTCGAATTTCTCCAACGCCCGCGCGCCTGTCATGATGCGGCTCCAGAACGTGCTTCAGGAAACCGAACGCGCCTCGCGAGCGCTCAAGGAACTTACCAACGACCTGAAACGCGACCCCGACAGCCTGCTACGCGGCAAAGCCACACCCGAATGAAAACGCTCCTCCTCGCACTAACCACTCCGCTCCTTCTCGCCGCTTGCGGGCTCGCCCCGATCAAAGACACCTCGGTGCACCACCTGTTGGACCCCGTGGTTCCCGAGCGACTCATCACCGGTGCCAGCCCGGCCATCGCCATTTCCCGGCCCGCGCTGCCAAGCTATCTCGACCGCCAACAGCTCGTCAGTCGCAGCGGCGGCGGCGAGCTCCAGATGAACAGCTACCATCTCTGGGCCGAGCCACTGGACTCCGCCATCTCCCGCGTCACCGCCATCAACCTGGGGCGGTTGGAAAACTCCCTCAACATCCAGCCGGTCGAAAGTTTCGTGACTCTCGACTACCAGACCCTGCTGGAAATCCGCGTCTCGCGCTTCGAGCCGGAATCGCCTGACAACCTCGTTTTCGAATGCACCTGGAAACTCCAGCCCGTGAGTGGCCGCGTGGCTAACACCCGCCCGTTCCGCACCGTCGTTCCCATTTCGCCACGTGACACGCCGAAAATCCTGTCAGGCAGAGTCAAGGCCATGAATGATGCCCTCGCCCGCCTCGCGCGGGAAATCGCCCGCGCCCTATGAAAACCCGCCCTACGTCTTCGCGTAAGGCGGTGGCGTTGACAGTCCTTGGCTGCGCTCTAAAATCACGCCTCCGCCTCGTCCGGTTGCGGTTTCCCCCGATCATGAGAATTGTCGTTCACGATTACGCAGGCCATGCGTTTCCCATCTCGCTGAGCCGCGCGCTTGCGGCGCTGGGGCATGACGTCGTGCATGCGTTTGCAAGCTCCCTGCAAACCCCGCGCGGCGACCTTGCACGGAAGCACGATGACTCCCCCACCCTGGAATTCCGGGAAATCCCGATGGACCCGGATTATCCCCGCTACAAATACTCGTTTCGCCGTCGCCGGAACATGGAGGTCCGCTACGGCAGGGAGGTCGCGAAATTCATCACCGCGTGGAAGCCCGACGCCGTGCTTTCCGGCAACACGCCCACCGAGACCCAGGAACCGATCACCCGCGCCGCCGTCGCTAACGGAGGGCGGTTCTATTACTGGGTCCAGGATTTCTACAGCCTCGCGGTGGACCAGCTCCTCCGCCGGAAAATCCCCGTTGCCGGAGCTTGGATCGGCGCGTGGTACCGCCATCTCGACCGCCGCCAATTCCAGCGCAGCTCGAAAATCATCGCGATCACCGCGGATTTCATGCCGATTCTATCCAACGAGTTTGGGGTCGATCCGGCGAAGGTCGAGGTGGTTCCCAACTGGGCGCTGATCGAGGAAATCCCCGTTTTACCGAAGGACAATCCCTGGTCCCGCCGCCACGGCCTGCACGACAAGTTCGTCTATCTCTACTCCGGCACCATCGGCATGAAGCACAACCCCGCGATGCTGCTGGAGCTGGCCCGCAAGCACGCGGATGATCCGGAGGTGCGCGTGGTCATCGTCTCGGAAGGCATCGGCGCGGAGTGGTTGCGAAAGGAGGCCGCCGCCGCGCGACTGACTAACATCGTGATCCTGCCTTATCAGCCGTTTCACGAGTTGCCGGCGGTGCTGGCCTCGGGCGATGTGCTGGTAGGCATTCTCGAAGAAGAAGCCGGTGTGTTCTCCGTCCCATCCAAAACCCTGAGCTATCTGTGCGCCGGACGC
This sequence comes from Akkermansia muciniphila, assembly GCA_945873305.1. GTDB lineage: Bacteria > Verrucomicrobiota > Verrucomicrobiia > Verrucomicrobiales > Akkermansiaceae > Luteolibacter > Luteolibacter muciniphilus_D. Next base: position 7,213 of record CAMCCX010000081.1, on the reverse strand, counting down.
CCGCTCTTGCTGGCCATTCCACTGGAAAATCTAGCGGCGCGCATTACCCGCGACCATCGTGCCGGGTTGACCGTCGCATCGCGCGATCTCGCGGGATTTCTCGGTGCCGCGGCAACTCTCCATGCCTCGGAAACCCTGCGGGCAACGCTCGCCGCCAACGCGCGCGCCTATGCGGAAGCCACCTTCCCGATTGCCAAAACAGCGGCCGTCTTCGATCAAATCCTCGCCCGGTAAACCCCGTGTTATCCACATCCGCCCGCCTCCCCGACTCCGTCTCCGTCCCCACGGTGGCACATGCGGTTTGGGTGGAGCGACTGCTCTGGGTTTTCATGCTTTCCTTCGCCCTGGACTACCGGAGCGCTGAGGCGAGAGAGGGAGCGAGCGGTGCCGGCATCGACCAGTTGTTGTTTCTCGGTTCCTGCATGGCCTCCACCCTCGGAATCGTGTTTCTAGGCTGGAAATTCCTAACTGTCCGGCCCGGAGCCTGGTTGCTTGCTTTCTGGGGCTTGTTCATCGCCTTCATGCTGGCCAACTCGGTCTTGCAAGGCGTGCCAACGGGCCGCTTCGAAGTCCAGAGCCCTGCGACCAATTCGATTACCGCGTGGATCGCCTGCGCGATCCTGCTGCGCGGGCGCTTTCACTGGAACTTGCTGGTGGCCTGCGGCGTGCTTTTCATCGGCATCGGAATCACGGTTAGCCGCTCCTTGATCTTCCCGGTGGTCGTCGGCGGGATGGCGGCTGCGGCGTGTTTCGTGATGGGGGTTAGTTGGAAGCAATATCAATGGTCGAGCCTGGGCAGGCGGCTGCTGCCGGTCGCCGCGGTTCTCACCTTGGTCGCCGTCGCCACCGGGCTCGTCGCGCTTTTCCAACCTTTGATAATCGAGCGCTGGAATGAGCGCCTGTTCCACAACGCCTCGGACCGGAATCTCGGTGCGGACATCTCCTACCTCACCCGCAAGGCGGAGGCCGATGCGATTTGGAAAATCCTGTCTGACGATCCGGTGCACTTCATCCACGGCCGCGGCATCGGCTCGTCCTACTACTGGGACAGCGCCTACATGCCGGAAATCTGGATGGTCATCCCGAAGGAAGAGGCCGGTGAGGACGACATCTGGTTCGCAGGCCACTCGGTCTGGACTTACGGGCTGCTATCAGGCGGAGTCATCGCATTGGCGAGCTACCTGGTCTTGCTGGGTGCCGTTGGAGTTTCCAGCCTGCTGGCGGCGCGCGCCAATGCCTCGGATCCCGGACCGGACCAGTGGCTGGCATTCGTCCCCTTTGTGGCGACCTGCTGCCTCATCAGCGAATCGCTCACCAGCAACCCGTTTCAGGAACGACTCGTCGGCATCATCTTCGGTGTGATGGCGGGGCTGCCGCAGGCCTTCATGGTCCGCTCGTCATGGATTCACGCCACCGCCCGGAGGTCGCTCTAATGATCCAGGAAAGCGGAAAAACCGTGGCGCTGATCGATCCACTCTGGATCGGTCATCATCCGATGTATTTCAGCCAGTTCACCGCCTCCTTCCTGCGCTCCGGCGCGCGCGTCATCGGCCTTTGTCCCGAACCCGAGGCCGCGATGCGCGACCTGCGCCTGGCCGTGGATCCCGAGACCGCCGACATCCTTTCCGAGCGCGTCCATTTCCACAAACTTCCCACTGGCAGTCGCAGTTTTTTCAATGGTCGCTTCGAGGGCGATCCGGCCCGCACCTTTACCCGCTGGAAAACTGCCGCCGAAAGCCTCTCCCAGGCAGAAGCTGCGAGTGGCCTGCGCGCCGATCTCGTCTATTTCCCTTATCTCGACAGCTATCTGCGTTTCCTCCCCTTCGCCGCCCTTCCGCAGATCCTGCTCAACCGGCCGTGGAGCGGCCTCTATCTGAGAAACCACCACCACGGAGAGGCTCCGTCCGTGAAGAAATCCCTGCGACTCCTCGCCAAGGGCGACGCACTCCTCCGCTGCCCCCTTTGCCAGGGCATCGGCGTGCTCGACGAGCGCTTTATCCCCGCGATGGAGGAATCCGGCGTCCGGGTCACCGCCTATCCGGATGTCACGCAGGCCGGTCTGCCCGCCGATCCATTTCCGCTCGCCCTCGAAATCCGCCGAAAAGCAGCCAACCGCAAAATCGTCGGCATCATCGGGCTGGAACGCCGCAAGGGATTCCTAACTTTCCTGCGCGCCGCGAAACTCGCGCGGGACGCGGATCTCCCTTATTACTTCGCCTGCACCGGCACCATTCACCTCTCGCAATTCACCGAAGCCGAGCAGGCGGAAATCCACTCGGTCGTCCAAAAAATCGCCACCGGGGAAATCACGAACATCCACTTCGACCCCGCGGCCGGACGCATTCCTAACGAGGCGGACTACAATTCGCTTTTCGACGCCTTCGACATCGCCTGGGCGGCTTACGAGAACTTCGAGGGCAGTAGCGGCACGCTGGGTAAAGCCGCCGCCTTCGAGATCCCATGCCTCGCCACCGCCGGCGAATGCGTCGGGAACCGCGTGGAAACTTACCGCCTCGGCATCACCATCCGGGAAGGAAGCGCGGAACAAGCCCTCGCAGCCATCCCGCATCTGGCCGCCCGCACCGGTCTCGATGGCAAACCGCTCTCACCCCGCTTTGCGGAATACCGCGAGCAACACTCGCTAGAACGCCTGGACCGGATTCTGGGAGAACTGATGGCCCGTTGACCCGCCCTCTCACGAGGTCACTCGCTCCAACCGCTCGGCAAGCCGGGCATAGTCCCCCTCACCGGTGAACTCGCCGCGCGGATGGCTGGTGCAGCGGCGTTTCACGCTTTCCCACTCCGCCGGCTCCAGCGACTCGAAGAAATCCGCTAGGTTTTCCACCAACGGCTCGTCGAAAGTCCAACCGAGCGCGTGCTGGCCGATCCAACGCCCGGTTTCAGTGTTGTTGGCTCCGATGACCGGCACGCCGAAACAACCGCCCTCGTAAATCCGGTTGGGAAGCAGCCAGGCGGAATTCCCGTTCGGACTGGTATCGTCGAAGGCCCAGCTGAAATCGATCTCCGCGTAGAGATCCGCCAGTTCGTCCGGATAGAAGTAGGAGCCGCCGAACTCGAAGTTAGGGAGATCGCCGAGCAGGTTGTCGAAATCATCGGCAATCATGCCCGCGGGATAGCCGCGCAGCACGATGCGGACGCGGTCGCCGAGACGCAGCGCAAGCGCATGCATGAGTTCGAGACTCCGTCGGCAGCGCAGCGCGCCGAAACAACCGATGACCCACGGTCGCCCGGCGGATACCGGCGCGGTGTTTTCCATCGAGGCCGCTGGCAGGCGCCGACTGGGATAAACCTTGTTTTCCAACAGGAAAATCTCACCGCGGTAGCCCTGCACCGGCAGGAAATACTCGCGGACGAAACCGGGCGAGGTCGTGACGAGCAGCGCCGTGTGATCCAGCACCGCTCGCTCGATGAACCGGAGGATTTTCGAAATTTTTCCGCTGCCAGTCATCGCGGGCTGGATGTCCGCCAACTCCAAGACCAGCGGCACCCGACGGCCAGCGAAGAAGCGGCCTAGCAGCGCGAGAACGGCGTTGTCCGTGTTCACCACATACATGACCGCGCAATCTCCGAGAAGCTCCCGGTTCGCCCACAGCACGCCGGTGCATTTCACAAACACCCACAGCCGCTGGAGATAGCGGCCGTTATAAGTGGTTCCGAGGTGGACGTTTTTCCACGTCGGAGGAAGGTCCGCCTTGTCGCGCTCCCGGTGGAAGGTGAAGCCGATGACTTTCCTCCCCTGGTCCTGGAGTGCGGCGATGCGCTTCACCACCCGCGCGTCCCCGCGCTCGTGCGCGAAAAAAGCGATGGGGCGCGGATCGGACGGAGGCACGGCGGGAGATTGGAAAATCACGGGAGGCAATTCAAGGGAATCCCTAGCCTCCACTCATCACCCGCGCATCAACGCCTCGATTTCCTCGGCTTCGATCGGGATCCCGCCCATCAGGTCGAAGTTCTTGTCCTTGCCGATGATGAAGTCGTTTTCCAACCGCACGCCGAGCGCTTCCTCGCGGATGTAGATTCCTGGCTCGATGGTGAAAACCATGCCCTCCGCGAACGGCTCGTGCGGCGGGCTGACGTCGTGGACATCGAGGCCGAGATGATGGGACGTGCCGTGCATGAAATATTTCTTCACCAGCGCCTTGTCCGCCCCCTGCTCGCGGGCTTCCTTGGCGGTGAAGAGCCCCAGCCCGACAAGTTCGCGCTCCATCAGCTCGATCACTTGTTTCTGATATTCCATCGGCGTGTTGCCGGGTCGCAAAATGTGATTTGCCCCGTGAAAAACCCGCAACACCGCGTCATAAACGTCGCGCTGGCGTTTGGTGAATTTCCCGTTCACGGGCACCGTCCGCGTCAGGTCCGAAGCCCATCCCGCATACTCGGCGGCCACGTCCATGAGAATCATCTCCCCATCGCGACAGATCGTGTCGTTTTCCAGATAGTGCAGGACGCAGGCGTTTTTGCCTGTCCCGATGATCGGCGAATAGGCAAACCCACGCGAGCCGCGGCGGACGAACTCGTGCAGCAACTCCGCCTCGATCTCCCACTCGCCCACACCCGGCTTGATGAATCCCAGCACCCGTCGCAAACCCGCCTCGGTGATGTCGCAGGCCCGCTGGATCATCTTGATCTCTTCCGCGTCCTTGGTGATCCGCAAGCGGTGAAGCAAAGGCGCGAGCCGCTCGTAACGGTGCAGCGGATAGCGCGCCTGGCAGTCCTTGATGAAACGCGCGTTGCGGGTTTCCACCACCACGCTCGCTCGCAGATGCTCGTTGGTCAGCAGATAAACATGCTCCACTTGCGGCACCATCCGGTGGAGAAACCCGTCAAAGCGGTGTGACCACTCGATCCGCTCGATCCCCGTCGCCGCCCGCGCCTGTTGTTTGGTGAGCTTCTCACCCTCCCAGACCGCGATCAACTCGCTGGTCTCCTTCACGAACAATACCTCCCGCTCTTGCGGATCCAGCGCGTCCGGCATGAGCACCAGCGTCGTCTCCTCCTGATCCACGCCAGTCAGATAGAAAAGGTCGCTGTTTTGCTTGAACGCCATGGTCCCGTCCGCGTTGGTCGGATAGATGTCGTTCGAAAGGACGATCACCAGGCTGTTCGGCTTCAGCAAACCGCGGAGGTTTCCCCGGTTGCGGACAAAGAAATCAGGAGAAATCGGTTCGTATCGCACGCGGGAACTTCAAGCCATCCACCGCCGAAGGGCAACCCGGATTTTGAAGAATTGGGGGACGCCTGCGACAGGATTGGAGTGGCTGCGAGCCTGAGGCGAATCAAGCGCCGGTGATGATCTCGCAGCTCGGGAGCTTTTCCTTGAGCAGCTTCACCGCCGCCGGAGTCACGGCGGTCTGCCAGAGATAGAGACGCTTGAGGTTCGGCAGCGTGGAAAGCTTGCCCACACCCGCATCCGTCACCTTGGTGCCGTAGAGATTGATGGATTCCAGACTCGGGATCGTCAGCAAGGTGTCGATGCAAGCGTCCGTCACGCCGGTTTCCGCCAGGCGGATGAGGCGGAGATTCTTGGCGGACGCAAGCTGGGAGATCGATTGGTCGGTGATTTTCGTGGCGGATAGATCGACGGTGACCAGGTGTGGCAAAACCGGCGCGAGCGTCTTGAATCCAGCGTCATCGAAATTCCCACGCAGCGAAACCGCGGTGAAGGTGATCAGCGCGGACTGCTGCGACTCGAAACTCAGCGCGCCCGGAAACTGCTTGGAAATGCCGGCCACCGACGACTTCAGCGCTTCATCCGGCCCGGTGAAGCGGGCGGGTGCCGCGCTTTCCGGCGCCGCGGCCGGCGCGATGGCAGCGACCTTGGCGAGCGCCTCCTTGATCGGCGCGGGAATGTCGAAATCCGTCAGTGATTTCTTCGCGTCGGCGCCGTTATCGATCCACCAGGTGACGACTGCGATTTCCGGGTCCTCGATGTCCGGCTTCCCTTCCGGCGGCATGTGATCCTCGTCGTCCATCGGCAAATGCATCCGGATGAGAATGTTGCTTTCCGCGGATTTTCCGGGCTCCAGTCCGGGGCCTTCCTTGCCGCCCTTCACCAGAAACTCGTAACTATCCATCCGGAATTTCCCCTTCGCCTTGCCCTCCTTGTGGCACTGGACGCAGCGGCGCTCCAGGATCGGCGCGACGATGTCGGCATAGACTAACTGCCCGCCCGCCGCCCTCGCAGGAGCGGCCGCCGTTTCAGTCTTCCCGGTTCCTAGCAGGCTGCGGATCTCCGGCGGGGCGTATTCGGTCAGATAATCCTCGCCGTGGGTGAGCGAGGCGCCGTCGTGACTGGCAAATCCCATCACCCCGACGCTGCCGAATAACAGCACCCGGTAGAACGCCGGATTGCAGTGCAAGGCCACCGTCCACGCCTTGAAAATAAAAGTCACCACCGCCGCCACCGCGAAAATCAGCCCACCCCACAAATGCCGGTCCGCCAGCGCGTTGCCGCGGAATTGCACCTCGCCGTGATACAACAGAAATCCCGCCAGGACCGCCACGATGGCGCTCGTCGCCCCGAAAAACAGCGGGAACAGCGGCGTGTCCCGCGACTCGTCGCCACGCTTGCCAAAAATCGCCCCCAGCTCCTGAAGCACAATCAGCGCGAAGACCCCGATCGGCAGATGCAGCAAGACCGGATGGAAATGACCGAGAAAGCGAACAAGATCCGGCATTTTATCCCCGTCCGGCGGACCGGCCAGGAATGGCATCGAGATCAAACCGCCAGCGGCGGCAAGTCCGAACAAAGTCAACGCCCAAGGCTTGCGGCGGCGGGGTCTGGGAAGGTCGTGATGGGTCATGGAGTGAACGACTTACGGAGCGTGCGATTGGGATCTTCCAATTAAAAAAAACTTCAGACAACCTCGGCCCGGAGCTTCCAGCGGTCATCCCGCTTGAGGAGAAAAGTCCGGCGGATCCCCTTCCCTTTGGCCGCGTCGCCGTGCTCGACCGTCACCGTGATTTCGCCGGCTTGAGAGTCGATTCTCAGGATTCGGAAAACGGGCTCGCGGCGGATGCGCAGGAAACAACGCAGCGGCACATCCGGGTGGGCCGCGTTCCACAAATGCCCCGCGGGCGGGAAATCCGCCACCTCCGCGAGCGCGCCAAGCAACTCCCGCAGCAGCCTTTCCCCATGGCGGCGCACCAAGCGACTGGCCGCCCGCCTCGCCAGCAGGCTTTCCATCCAAGC
>CAMCCX010000080.1 GCA_945873305.1 Akkermansia muciniphila | reverse complement strand
GTCATCGCGCTCACCGAAACGATGTCGCCGTTGATCCAGCGGGCGGTGTCGATGCAGTGGGCTAACAAATCGCCGGTGACGCCGGAGCCGGCGGCCGCGGCATCGAGGCGCCAGAGTCCAGCGCCGCCTTGCGGGAGTTCTTCGGAAATCGTCCAGTCCTGGAGGAAATTCGCGCGGTAGTGGAAGACGCGGCCGAGCTCGCCGGCGTCGACGATGTTCTTGGCGAGGGTGACGGCGGGGAGGAAGCGGTAGTTATACCAGACGAGGTTGGGCAGGCCGGATTTTTCGACGGCTTCGACCATTTTCTCGCCCTGCTCGCCGTTGAGGGCGAGGGGTTTCTCGCAGAGGATCATCTTGCCGTTGGCGATGCAGGCGAGGGCGATCTCGGCGTGTGAATCGTTAGGCGTGCAGATGTCGATGGCGTCGATGTCGTCGCGTTTGACGAGTTCGCGCCAGTCGGTTTCGTAGGAGGCGTAGCCCCATTTTTCGGCGAAGGCGGCGACCTTCTCCTTGTCGCGGCCGCAGACGGCTTGGCGGACGGGGACGTGCTCGGTGTCGAAGAAGTGGGAGAGCTGGGAGTAGGCGTTTGAATGGGTGCGGCCCATGAAGCCGTAACCGATGAGGCCGATGCGGATTGGTTTTTTCATGTTGGGGAATTGGATAGGAGTGGATTCTGCGGGGCAGTCACACGGAGACGGAGTTTCGACTATCTTTCTTTCCGCCAGAGGGCAAGGGCAAGCTGGCCGCGTCCGGAAATTCCCAAACGCCGTCAGCCGGGCACCCGCCGCCGGCGCTGAAGATCAAACCTTGAGGCGTGAATTTTTAGAACCTGAAGGTTTGCCAAGCGGGGAACGCTTGTTTTAGCGTCGCCCGGATGGTGGTGACAAAAACGTTACGCGCGGCGGCTGGCTGGCTGGAACTGGGGTTGGCGGACGAGGCTCTTTACGAGCTTCAGGCGCTGCCCACGGAGGTCCAGCGTTTGCGGGCGCCGCTGGAATTGAAACTCGCCGCGCAGATGGACCGCGAGCACTGGAACGCCGCTTCGGAGACGGCCCGCCTGCTCTGCCTGAAAGCGGAAGACGAGCCGGAATTCTTCCTGCGGGCGGCTTTTTGCCTCCATGAAACGGGCGACACGCTGGCGGCTTGCAACCAACTTTTGCGCGGCCCGAAGGCCTTGTTTGAAATGCCCGTTTTCCACTACAATCTGGCCTGTTACCTGTGGACGCTCGGCGAGGGACCGCGCGCCCGCAGCCACCTCAAACAGGCGATCTCGATGGACGAGTCGTTTCTCGAATCCGCGCGCGAGGACCGCGATCTCGTCGGGATCGGGCCGGTATGATTTTCCCGATGATTTCCGGCATGGACCTTTGGCAACAAGCGCGGCTCAGCCTGGAGTCGGAATTCGGCGAACGAATCACGCTCGACGCGCTGACCGGTCCGGGCGGCTTGATCGGGCGCGAGCCTTGGCAGGATGATGCCGGAAGTCCGGCAGGCTGGTTGATCGCGCAGCGAAAAACCGGTCACCGGCATTCGGCTGACGACGTGCTAACGGCGTGGTATGCGTTGCGAGTTTCGCCGCCGGTCGTGGCGCATCTCGATCTCGGCACGGGCATCGGCACGGTGGGGCTGCTCACGCTTTGGGGGATGGGCGCGGAGGCGCGGTTGACTTGTGTGGAAGCCCAGGAAATCAGTTACCGGCTGCTGCAATCCAACATCGACGCGAACGGACTCCGGCAGCGGGTGGACTGCTCCCACGGCGATCTCCGCGAGCTGGCGCTGGATCGGAAATTCCCGCTCATCACCGGCAGTCCGCCTTATTTCCCGGCGGGGACAGGCGTGCTTCCGCAGGATTCCCAAAAAGCCCACGCCCGCTTCGAGTTGCGCGGCGATGTGGGCGACTACGCGAAAGCCGCGGTGTCTCACCTCGCTGACGGCGGTTGGTTCGTGCTGTGTTTTCCATCGCCGCAAAAGCAGCGCGCCTTGGATGGGATCGCCGCGTCAGGGCTCAAGGTGGTGAAATCGCGCGACGTGATTCCTCGCGAAACCTTGCCGCCGCTGTTCACGCTTTTCGCCTGCCAGCATCCGCAGGATTTCTCCGGCCAAACCACCGTCGAGGAGCCGCTCACCGTGCGTCACGCGGACGGCCGCCTTACCGCGGAAATGGCCGCCGTGCGCCGCGTGTTCGGATTTGCGGACAGCGAGGCCCACGGCGGATACGGTTAGTGGCGCGTCACTTCCCGTGCGCCTTGACGAAATCGATGTTGGCGCGGACTTGGGGAACGCTGTAGTGCCAGTCGTTTTCGTGCTCGATCGAAATGTGGCCGTCGAATTTCTGCTTCTTCAACTCATCCAGGCAGGCGGCGACGTCCACCACGCCGGTGCCGGCGACCACCACCGGCGCTTGTCCGTTAGCAGCCTTGTCCTTGAGGTGCACGCTGATGATCCGGCCTTCGAGAATGCGCAGGCATTCGACCGGCTTGAGATTGGAGGTGCACCAGTGGCCCAGATCGGCGCAGGCCCCGACGCGCGGGTCGCGGCTTTCCACCACGCCGAGGATGTAGAGGGGGTTCCAGACCTTGTATTGCGGCTGGTCCATCGAGCCGCCGTGCTCGTGGAAAGCGACCTTCACGTCGAACTTTTTGGCGTTTTCCTCCCAGGCGGCGATCTGTTCGGTGGACTCGGTGCAAACGGCGTAGAGTCCCATTTTCTTGGCGAAGCTCATGATGGCTTGGACGTCTTCCGCGTTTTTGGCAGCGACCACGCCGTAGTTCACCGCGCGGACGCCTTGGTGCTCGCACTCGGCTTTGAGCTCTTGCATCGCGGTCTCCGACATCGTGTGGCCGACCTTGTCGGTCGAGCCGGGTTTGAGGATTTGGCCGGGGTAAAACTCGATTATGTTGCCGCCGGCCTCCTTGGTTTTGGAGATCGCCTCAAAGGCGCTGAACTCCTTGAACGTGTATGCCTGCGCGCCGATGAACCAGCCGTTCTGCCGGAGGTTTTCCGGAATCGGGTCGGCTTGGAGATTCGAGGCCAGGGCGAGGGCGAGGAGCGTCCTGGTGCGCATGGATTTCATGTGGTTTTTTAGTAAGTCGGCGACAGCTACATCGGCGCAAGTGATATCCTTGCAGCGGCTGTCTTTTGACCAGCGCTTAGTTGGCGGCGGGCGCTTTTTCCACCGCCTCCAAGGCTTTCTCGTCGTGGGTGGTGAAATCGGCATTCAGGAACGCCTTGTCGGAGGGCAGTAACAGTTGCAGTTTTTCCAGAACATCCCACTCGGCCGTCGCCTCGGTGACCGCAAAATCGATCACGTGGCCTCCGGATTTGCGGTCCTCGCTGATGAAATGGAAATGGTATCCGGGGACGTTGATTCCTTTCACAAACGGCGGACAGCGGAACCCGACGAGTGTGCCGCGCGCGTTCTCCAGCTTGAAGACCGACTGGTGTTTCACGACTTCGGGCAGCGTCACGTAGGGTGGCTTCTGCTTTGAAACACTGCGGAAGCTCATCATGGAAAATGTGCCGCGGATCCGGAACGCGTAGAAGAGGTTTTCCGAGGCGGTTTCCGCATCCAGGCGGGTTTGCAATGCGGCCATGGATCGCGTTTTTCCGAGACGCGCGGACTTCTCGCTCTTGAAAAACGTCACTGCGGAGAACGGCGTTTCCGCCGCGTTGTCGATTTGATGAGCCACGCCATCGGCCGTGAATTGGTAGAACTCGCCGTCGAGCGCCAGCATTTCGCCATCCAGCTCGTCGAGCGTGCCGATCCCGAAATCGCCGTGCTTCTTGAGCGCTCCGAAGGTGAAACTGCCGTCGTAAATTCCCTGTATCAGCGCGTCGATGGTGGAGACTTGGACCAAGGTGTCACCCGCGGTGGCCGGCATGGCCGAAAAGGCGAGCGCCGTGGCGACGGCAATCAATGGGCGTGGCGGTTTCATGGTGTTAGGGGATTGGGTCAACTCAATCGTTTACCAGAATTCCCGAAGCCGGTCCAGCCTTCGCCGATCGCGTTTGATCACGGCCGCTGTCGGAACCAGCCGGTGATGCTGGCGCGTTGCTTGGTGGCGGGCAGCACTTCATGCCAAAAATCCCCGGCCATGAAACAGACCATCGTCCCCATCCGCGGCTCGATGAGTTCGTAGCCACCGTCCTGCCCGTCGGCGCTGGTCCAGATTTTCAACTCGCCGCCGTCGCCGGATTTCCAGCCCTCGTTGAGGTAGAGAATGACGGTGATGATCCGGTCCTGAGTGCCGGCATGACGGTCGAGGTGGGCTTTGTAGAAAGCGCCCTGCGGATAGATCGCGAAATGACCCTCGTAGTTGAAAAGCCCGAGAAAAAACCGCTCGTTGAGGGCGAGCCGCAGGATTTCCAAGCTGGCGAGATACAACGTCCGCGGCGCGGAGGCCTCGCCGGGCTCGATCCACATCACCTCGTCGCGGCGGATGTCCTCCCTGATTTGCAGCGAGTTCCCGCGGCCCACGCCAGCCCGCCGGAAAGCGCCGTCCGCGTGGGAGGCTGTGCATTCGCTTTTCAAATGAAGGCCTTCCTCGGCGCTGAGCGACATCGGCATCACCGCCCATCCGACCTTCGCCAGTGTGTTGAGAAACTCTTCCACTGGAGCCAAGAGCACGATTCGAGAGGGCAATGCGAGAAATTTCGAGAGGCGTTTTTTCAAACGGCGGAGTGGTGACGGGCCTTCAGCTCGTAACGCGCCTCCACCGTGTAGATCGAGCCATCAGAGCCGGGCCTGCTGGAAATCACGGCGAAGGAGGTGACTTCGAGGACGCAGAATTCATCGGATGCGTGCTTTTTGAGAAACGGCCGGAGCGTGGGCGCCGCGACGTTCTTGAGCCGGGCGAGCGTGACGTGTGGATGAAACGCCCGCAGCTCCGGATCAAAGCCCGCCGCGAACAACGCGTCGTGGACCCGCTTGTGAAGTGCGAAAAGATGCGGATGTCCGGTGCCGACGCCCGCCCAGATGATCGACGGGCGGAGGCCGCCAAACGCGCCGACGCCTTCGACCGGAAGAATGAATGGCGGCACCCGCACTTCCGCGAGTTTTTCCCCGAGGCGGAGCTCCATCGCATCGCCCACCTCGCCGAGGAACGCGAGCGTGAGGTGGAGTTGGTCCGCCGCCAGCCAGCGGACGCCGCGGATGGGAGTCGCCAAATCCGCCAGCGTCTTGCGGCAGCTTTCGGGCAGTTCGAGGGCGATGAACAAGCGCTTGGCCATCCTCCAGAATAGTTCCGTTTGGCGCGGAGACAAATGCGAGTTCAAGAAAGGAGAGGCGACCACTCCGAACGGGTGAGAAAAAATTTCGTCCCGCGTGGGGTTCTATATCCACAGCGATGAAATCGTCATCCACCGCTTCACCGGGGTCGCCCACAAGCCATAGTCCGCCCGCAAGACTGGCATCCCCCGCGATGATCCCCGCCGAGGCGTGCTAACTGGGCTGGCAGGAATCGCTCGTGCTGCTGGCAAAGCCCGTCGAAGCCGAGATCCTCGACGAGGAATGAGGACTTCCGGGGGAATCATCGTTCCCTCCGCCTGAACCGGGGCGGGACTATTCCGTGCGTTCCGGAACGATGTCGAAGAGGTCGGCAATGGCTTCGGCGCCGCGGTTTTTGGCGTGCTTGCGGATGCCTTGCTCCGTTGGAAAGAGCCGTCCGCGGGAAGGTGCCGAGCAGGCTCCGTGGTGCCTGCCACTTTGAGTTGCTGCGGGGAATCACCTCGCCGCTTGACCGATTCCCCGCGCGGAATCCATGCTCCGCAGCATGCGCATTCTCACCGGTCTTCAGCCCAGCGGAAAACTTCACGTCGGAAATTTCTTCGGCGCCATGGAGCCTGCCGTCCATCTTCAGGACGAGGGCGAGGCGTTCTATTTCATCGCCGACTATCATGCGATGACCTCCTCCCAGAATCCGGCCGCGCTGCGTGAGAACGTGCGCGAGCTCGCGGTGGATTTCCTCGCCTGCGGCCTCGATCCCGCGCGCGCCGTGTTTTTCCGCCAGAGCGCGGTGCCGGAAGTCAACGAGCTCGCCTGGTTGCTCTCGACCGTTTGCCCGATGAGCCTGCTCGCGAAGTGCCATTCCTACAAAGACAAGACCGCGCAAGGCATCGCCGCCAATCACGCGCTGTTCGCCTATCCGGTGCTGATGGCGGCGGACATCCTGCTCTATGACTCCAACAAGGTGCCTGTCGGAAAGGACCAGAAACAGCACCTCGAGGTCACCCGCGACCTCGCCGTGAAGTTCAATGAAGCCTACGGCGAGGGCACCGTCGTTCTGCCAGATCCCATGATCCGCGAGGACACCGCGATCGTCATCGGCCTCGACGGGCGCAAGATGAGCAAGAGTTATAACAACACGCTGCCGATCTTCGGCGAGGAGAAGCCGCTCAAGAAACTCATCATGAAAATCCCCACCGACTCGACGCCGGTGGAGGCCCCGAAGCCCATCGGGAACTCGACGATTCTCGCGCTCTACAAGCTGTTCGCCAGCCCGGCCGACTACGCGGCGATGGTTGCCGATCACGAAAACGGCGGTGTCGGCTACGGCGATTTCAAGAAGCGGCTGGCGGACGCCTACTGGGATTTCTTCGCCCCGATGCGCGTCCGCAGGGCGGAAATCGAGTCGGATCCCGGCTACGTCGATCAAGTGCTCACCGCCGGTGCCGGGCGCGCGCGCGAGGAAGCCGCGAAGGTGCTCGACCGCGTGCGCCGCGCCGTGGGGCTGCTTTGAGTTTTTAAATCCGCTAGAAAGTGGCGGGCAATGAGCGCTTGCGTTCATCGCGGTGGTCGCGGAAGGTCCGCGCGTCGTGCCTTCCGAGCGTCGCAAGCCATTCTGGCTCATTCCCAACTTGTTGAGCCTGGATGCTCCGCTGGTCGCCGTCGCTTGGCTTTACATGTTTGCGAAAACCTGGCGGGTCGAATATCTGCCCTGGGGCGCCTACATCTCGCTCGGCCTGATGGTCTGGCTGATTTACGTGGTGGACCGTCTGTTGGACGCCTCGATCCGGGACGGCTCGGCGGAGAAACTTCAAGCGCGCCACGACTTTCATCGCAAACATCGCCGGGGGTTCGCCGTGTTGGCAGTGGCCGCCGGAGTCGCGGCGTTAGGCTTGGTCATCACGGGAATGCCGGTCACGGTTTATAGTTATGCCATCGTCGCCGCGATCATGGCGGCGGGATTTTTCACCCTGTCTGTTTTCCCAACGACGGGGCCTAACGAACTTCCGTATGGGAAAAACATTCTGGCTGGAATCACGTTCGCCTACGGCACCGCGATGCTCGCCCACGCCTACACCGGCTTTGACAAGCAGGACCTGCTCAAATCCCCCGAACTGATTTGTTTCGCCGTCCTGTGCATTCTCAACATTTCCGCCATCGACTTGTGGGAGCACGCCAGCCGCTCGTCCGATCCGGAGATCAAGGCGTCGGATGAATTGTCGCTGACGCTGCCGCTGACTTTGTTAGGAGCGGCTTCGCTGGTGTTCGCCTTGCGGGACCCGGACGTCATCACCCGGCCGTTTTTCTACGCGATTTTGACCGGAGCCGCGCTGCATCAAATCCTCAACCGCGTGCGCTCGCGATTCTCGATGGATGCCCTGCGGGTGCTGGCGGATGTCGCGCTGCTAGTGCCGTTCATCGTGTTCCTCGCGGCGTTCAAGTCGTGATCGGTGCTTGCCGTTTGGGGTGGGCGTTCTAGTTTTCCCGCTCCCATGACACCGTCCGAGAGCAAAACCAAGCGACCCGCGTTCATCATCCTCGGCGCGCCGGGGTCCGGCAAAGGCACCCAGGGCCAGATCCTCGGCAGCGTGCCCCGGTTTTTCCACTGCGCCTGCGGCGACGTCTTCCGCTCGCCCGACACCCGCACCGCGCTCGGCCAGCAGTTCGTGGACTACTCCAGCCGCGGCGAACTCGTCCCCGACGAGCTCACCATCGCGCTGTGGAAGGCGCAGATCGACAACCTCAGCGACGCCTATTTCTACAAGCCGATCCTCGAGTTCTATCCGGACGAACTCATCACCACCATCAACGCGACGCAGCCGCCGGTGAAGGTCCTCGCGGAAATGATCCGGCGCATCACCAGCCTGCCGGTGTATGATGCAATGGCGAAGGTCGTCGTCTAACTTTTTTAATCATGCGGCTCATCTTCATCGCCACCGGCGAAATCGCGCTTCCGTCATTCCGTTACCTGTTGGAGCACGGGCCGCGTCCCGTCGCGCTGGTGACCCAGCCGGACAAGCCGACCGGCCGCCACCAGGCGCTCACTCCGCCCGCCATCAAGGTGGAAGCGCTGGCCGCCGGCATCCCGGTGTTCCAACCGGAGAAAATCGGCGAGATCACCGCGGAGCTCGCCGCCTTGAATCCGGAGGTTCTCGTCGTCATGGCCTACGGCCAGATCCTCCGGGCTGACATTCTCAACCTCGCCAGCCAGGCCATCATCAACCTCCACGCCTCGCTGCTTCCCCAGTATCGCGGCGCCGCCTGCATCCAGGCCGCCATCGACGCCGGGGACCGCGAAACCGGCATCACCGCGATGCACGTGGTCCGCGAGCTCGATGCCGGCGACGTGATTCTATGCAAGTCGATTCCCATCGCGGATGACGAGACTGGCGGCAGCCTTCACGACCGTCTGGCAGAACTCGCGCCGGCCGTGTTGGCGGAAACCCTGGACCAACTCGCCGCCGGCACCGCGCCCCGAGTTCCGCAGGACGCCGCGGCCTCCAGTTATATTTCCAAACTCGAGCGCGACGACGGCCACCTCGATTGGTCGCAGGACGCCGCGGCCCTCGAGCGCCGCATCCGCGCCTACGATCCGTGGCCCGGCACTTTCACCCTCGCCACCGAAGACGGCCGCGGCAAGCGCTTGAAAATCTTCCCGCCCGTCACCGTTCTCGACGAGCATCTATCACCCGGTGAGATCTCCACCGCCGGGAGCCGGCTCGTCGTCGGCTGCGGCACCGGAGCCCTTTGCCTGGAAACCGTCCAGCCCGACGGCAGCCGCAAAATGTCCGCCGCCGATTACCTCCGCGGCCGCAAGCCCACGGCGTTCGCATGACCGGCGGTTACGGCTGGTCGTTGCCTTCGCCAGTGGTGATTCTAGCGGCTTGAGCGGATGACCCGAGCCCGGGGATCACGCGGCGGACCAGTTTGGAGAGCCCGGACTCCGCGGCATTGACCTCCGCTTCGGCTTGGCGGAGCGCGTTCTCCCACGCGGGGGCGAAACCGGGGGCTTGCTCGCGCATCGAACGGATCGCGAGTTCCTGGATTTGCAAAAGCCGTTGCTCGGCGCGGCCCGGCTTCTGTTGGAGAGCGGCGTTGTTCACCCGCAGGATTTCGTTTTGTTTGCGCAGCGAGTCGAGCTCGGCTTGCAGCGCGTCATTGCCGCTGGCGGTGATTTTGAGCTGGGTGTTGAGGTGGCCCTGGAGGTTTTTCAACTCGCCTTCCACCCGCTTGAGGTCGCGGGCGACGTTGCGGCGGGCGCTGAATCCGGATTTCCAAATGAAGGCGGCCACTAGCAGACCCAGCAGCAGGCCCCAGGTGAAAGGATTTTTGAGAGCTTCGGTCAGGAGGTCCATGATGATAGGAAATGGAAGGATTATTTGGCTTTCCCGGCGGCTTCCGGCGGCTTGGCGGAGGCCGGCTCGCTATCCTTCAGCGCCGCTTTGACATCGGCGGTTAGGTCGAGGGCGTTTTTGCTGAAGAGCACGAACGGCACGCCGGTATTGGTGTCGCCGGAGCTGTCGAACACCACGTCACAGCCCCGTTCCTTGGCGACTTGGGCGGAGATTTTCGCGATCCGGTCGAGCGAGGCGCGCATTCCCTCGACCATCTTGCGGTTGATCAATTTCTCCCGCTCGGTTTTGAAACTTTCAAATTCCTGCTGAAGCGTCTGGGCCTCTTGGCGCTTGATTTCGTAGGTCCGGGCGAGTTTGCGGTTGGTCGCCTCGTCGAGTGGGTTGGTTTTGTCCGAGAGTTGGGTTTGGAGGGCTTGAAGCTCGCCGATGATCTTGCGGAGTTGCTGGGCGCGCTGGTCTTTCATGATCGCATCGCGCTCGCTTTTGATTTGCTGTTGGAGGGCTGCCGTCGCGGGCAGCGCGGTGTAGAGATCCTTGATCCGGACCAACGCGAATCTGGGGGCGGCGGTCGCCGTCAAGGCGGTGGCCAATAGTGTCAGCGAGATGGCTTTGAGGGAATTCATGCGCTCGGAGAGGATGAAATGGCGGGGCGGGGATGTCGATATCAGATCGTGACAGGCTCCATGAACTGCCGCTTGCAAGAATCCATCCATGGGCTTGACTATCCCCGGCGGCGTTGCCGTCCCCTCGTTCTGCTCACCCATTCAAAAAATGCCCAAAGTCCGCCTTGCAGGAACCGTCCGTGGAGAAAGGGATCCCAACCGTGAAGTCCGCGCCCGCCTTTTGTACAGCCTTTTCAGCAAAGGCTGGGATATTTACAATTCCAACGGCGACCAGCGGATTTCCCTCTCGAACATCGAGCGGAAAATCATCGAGTCGGACGCCTTCGTGTTCACTCCCGGAGCCACGCTTGAGGATTTGTTCAAAGCCGTTTCCGTCTTTGTCGGCTATCAGACGCTGGACGTGAATCTCTCCGGGAAGCCAACGGTGCTGCTCAATTCCGACGGCTCCTGGGACCGCCTGTTCGCCCTGCTCACCCACTTGAACGGCCTCGGCACGGTGAAGCAAAACCACACCGACTACCTGCTTCTAGCCGAGTCTCCGGAAGAGGTCCTCCAACTCCTCGAAAGCACCCGCCGCGAAGGGCTTCCGAGCGTGGGCCGCGAGAAAATTGTTAGCAATGCCATGGACTCGTTCGACGCCCCGCTGCCGGTGGATCACGAGGGCAGCGTCTGCGTTTTTTGCTCCGCTTCCATCGAGGATCCGGCCTATCTGAGGGATGGCTACGAGTTCGGAAAACAGCTCGCGCAAAGCCGCCTCGGTTGCGTCTCCGGAGCGGGGAATTCCGGCATCATGGGCGAAGTCGTCCGCGGCTCGGTGGACGCAGGCGGCTGGACCGGCGGCTCGAACGTCCCGCACATCATCGAGCTCGAAGGCCTCCCGCTCGGGCTCTCCAGCTTCTGGCTGATGCCGGACATTTACACCCGCATGCAGGTCATGATCCGCAACTCCGACGCGTTTGTGATTTTCCCCGGCGGCTCGGGAACCGTCCAGGAAATGCTCGCGCTGATGATTTTCAAGCACCAGAACCACCCGTCGATGACTGGCAAACCCGTCATCATTTTCAACCGCAAAGACGCGAAGGGACAATCCTTCTGGAACCCGCTCATCGAAATGCTCTCCACCTGGTGCTATGACGGCGAGTTCATCGTGGTCGATGAGTTGAGCGAGCTGATTCCAGCCGTGCAAAATCTCATCGGCCCGCCAAAGATCGCCGTGGCATAGAACCGGCGCTTGCCAGCCGGACCCATGATTCGTTTAGATATCCCATCGTGAACGTCGGAATCCTCGTCAACCCTCACAAGCCAGGCTCGCTTCCCACCCTTCACGCGCTGCGGGCCGCGCTCAAAGCCAGGGGCTGCCACGCCGTGCTCGATGAGGAAACCGCGCAGCTCGCCGGCGAAAACGGCGGCATCCCGGCTTCCAAATTCGCCGCTCACGTGCAAATCGCCGCCGTGCTCGGTGGCGACGGCACCATGCTTCACGCCGTTTCCCGGCTCGGGAATTTTGAAAAGCCCGTCGCCGGAATCAACATCGGCACGCTCGGATTTCTCACCAGTTGCAAGGACGACGAACTCGAAATCTTCGCCGCCGCCGTCGCGGAAGGCCGCTACACCACGAGCGTCCGCACCCTGCTCGAAGCCACCATCTATCGGCAGGGAAAGCCGCCGGAATCCTTCGTCGCCCTCAACGAAGTCACCCTCGCCCGCGGCGACACCGGGCGGCTGGTTTCCATGCGGGCCTGCGTCGATGGCGAACTGCTCAACGACTATCGGGCCGACGGCTTGATCGTCGCCACGCCCACCGGCTCCACCGCCTACTCGCTTTCAGCCGGCGGCCCGCTCATCGCGCCGAACGCCGCGGTTTTCGTGATCACTCCCATCTGCCCCCACAGCCTCAGCCAGCGCTCGCTCGTTCTAGCGGACCATTCCGTCGTCGAGCTCTCGTCGGAGGACCGTGAAAGCGGCCCGATGATCTTCACCGTCGATGGCCGGGACAACATCCACATCGGCCCCGGCGACCGGATCGAAGTGAAAAAGGCCGCGCGCTCCTTCCACCTCCTTCGGCTCGAAGGCCGCTCGTTTTACGACGCCTTGCGGCAGAAGCTCCACTGGCAGGGAGTTTGATCATTCGTCAGCAAGCCAAGGTTTTTACCAGCCCCGCAATCAACCTCTCCCGCAGCGGAACCGCCTCCGCCGCCAGCCGCCGCTGCTCCGTTTCATAAATCCGCCGGCCGTCCGCCGTCTCGATATAAACCGGCTCCCGCCCCCAGGCTGATAGGTCGTAAGGACTCGCCCGCATGTCCAGCTCCCGCAACTCGATTGCCAGCTCGAAGCAGTCCAGCAGAAGCTCCGTTCCGATCCATGGCATCGACTTCGCCGCCCATTTGTAGAGGTCCATGTTCGCGTGCACGCAGCCCGGCTGCTCTAACGATATCCGGCTTTCCAACGTCGGCTGCAAGCGGTTCATCGGCCGCGCCTCGCTGGCGAAAAACCGGAACGCGTCATGGTGCGAACAACAGATCGCCCGCGACTCCACCAGCGCGTCGATCTCCGCCTGTGGCAAGCGCAGCGGCGTCGTCTTCTCATGCCGCACCTCCTCGCCGCGGTAAACCATCGCCCACTCGTGCAGCCCGTGGCACGCGAAGTGGGGCGCCCGGTCCCGCGTCGCCGCCAGCAATTCACAAATCCATTTCAATCGCTCCCGCTCTTTCGCCGCCAGCCGCCGCGGATCGGCGAACAGCGCTTGATCCGCCACCGAATAACAGCGATCCGAAAAAGGCGCCAGCGGGGCGGGGGACTCTATCCACTCTAACGACACGCCCGTTCCGGGCTGCCAATTCTCCAACAGCACGAACGGGTAGGGATAATATTGAAACAAGAAATCCTCCACCGGATGCGGCACTCCGCAATCCCGCCGCTTGCGCGCCGGCAAGGTCCGCCGCTCCGCCCGCGCCAGATGCGCGGCCGCGCGTTCCGTCCACGCGGTCTTGGAAAGGGGCGGCATCGGCGGGCAGGAAATCATCGCGCCACGAGAAAAGCATGAACTTCCAACAAAGGCAAAATTTCCCTTGCCAGCTCCATTCGCCGCCCGTAACTATTCCGCCCCGCGCCGCAAGGCGCATGGTTAAATCGCGGGATGGAGCAGCCAGGTAGCTCGTCAGGCTCATAACCTGAAGGTCGTAGGTTCAAATCCTACTCCCGCAACCACTCTCAAAGCCTTAAGCCACAACGGTTTAAGGCTTTTTGATTTCAAGGGGTGAACGGTGGGTGTGAACGCAAGGTGTGAACACTTTGCTGCATGTGGGTGTTTCTCAGTAGTCATCGCTCCGGTCGTAGGGCACGTAGCCTTTCGGGTGCCGTATTCGCCCCGGCCGGCCCACCTCGGGGGTGAAACTCAGCTTCTTGCAGGGACGCAGGAAAAAGGCCACTGCGTAGAGCAGGCCGAGCGAGAGCAGGAACTTGAGGACCTTGTAAGCGATGAAGGGCAGCGGGAGCAGCAGGACGCCGAGAATGGTGCCCGGACCCGGCCGCGACCACATCGTGATCCTGACCAACCTTCCGCTGGAAGAAGTCGGAGCCTGGGAACTTTGCGGGATCTACAAACAGCGCTGGACCATCGAGCTGTTTTTCCGGTGGCTCAAATGCCTTCTGCCCTGCCGC
>CAMCCX010000079.1 GCA_945873305.1 Akkermansia muciniphila | reverse complement strand
CTCAAGCGCCACTCGGGCCTTGAATTCGGGGTCGTGTCTTCTTCGTTTGCCTTTCATTTTGTGTGTGTTCGGTTCGGTTTTAACGCCGCTCCCACACACCACAATCATAGCTTAGCCACTGGCCTGATTTTCTGGGGCCGCCTCAGTCCGTCGGCGGAAACGGGCGTCCGACGAAGGAAACGGGGGTTCCGTTGAGGAAAATCAAGGCTCCGTTGAAGGAAATTTTCTCCGCGTCGAAGAAATGGAAAGCTCCGTAGCGGAAACCGTGAGTCCCGACGGCGGGGCGGGAGGCGGCGGCGGGGGAAATTCCCCCTCCGGCGGGGAAATGGATGGCTCCGCGCTGGAATGGGAAGGCGCAGGTGTCGCGCGCAAGGATGGCGTCGAAAATCTCGTTGCGACCCGGCGCGCCGCGGAATACCAACAGGCATCGTCCGCCGGATTGGAAAAGTCAGCTCGAAGGAACCTCTGAAACATTGAACAAACCGATCCTTTCCGAGCGGAAGCTCCTGCTGCTACTCGCCGCGGTGCAGTTCACCCAGATCATGGATTTCATGATCATGATGCCGCTCGGGCCGCAGCTGATGCGCGAGCTCGATATCACACCGAGGCAATTCGGCGGACTCATTTCCTCGTTCGCGCTCACTGCGGGGATCGTCGGGCTCGCGGCGGCTCCTTTCACCGACCGCTTCGACCGCCGCAAGCTGCTGTTATTCTGTTACGCCGGATTCGCCCTCGCGACGCTGGCCTGCGGGCTCGCGGACAATGCAGCCACGCTGCTGTGGGCGCGCGCGGTGTGCGGCGCGTTCGGCGGGGTGAGCGGCGCCACCGTGATGGCCATCGTCGCCGATGTGGTCCCCACCGAGCGGCGCGCGCGCGGGATGGGCATCGTCATGACGGCCTTTTCCTTGGCCGCGGCGCTGGGTGTGCCTTTCGGGTTGAAAATCGCGCAGCTGTGGAAATGGGAAGCGCCGTTTCTCGTCGTCGCGGCGATCTCCGCCGTGGTGTGGACCGGACTTTTCCGGAACCTGCCGCCGGTGCACGGCCACCTCACCGGCGGGAAAATCAGATCGGGAAAGGACTTCCTCGAGCTCATCCGAACGAAAAACGCCTGGACCGGCTTGAGCCTGATGACCGCGATGGTCTTCGGGCATTTCACGATCATTCCGTTCCTCTCGCCATATCTGGTAGGCAATGTCGGCCTGCCGGAAAAAAGCCTGTTCCTCATATACCTAACCGGAGGACTGGTGACGATTTTCACCGCCCCGCTCATCGGCAAGCTCGCCGACCGCCACGGGAAACTGCGGGTCTATGTTTTCCTGGTCGGCGGAGCCTCTTTGGTCATCGGGCTGCTGACCTCGAGCGGTCCGCTGCCGGTCTGGCAGACGCTGGTGCTGGCGGCGTTGTTCTTCGCCTTTGCCAGCGGCCGCTTCGTGCCGGGGCAGGCGGCGATCTCCATGGCCGTCCCGTCCAACCGCCGCGGCGCGTATATGAGCCTCGTCGCTTGCTCAAGGGATCTGGCGTCCGGCCTAACCACCGCCATCGGCGGCCAGATCGTGGCATCCGGCGCGGATGGGAAATTGCTCAATTTCGACCGACTCGGCTTGCTGGCCATCAGCGTGAGTCTCTTCAGCGTGTGGATTTTCCGGCAGCTCAAATCGGCGGAATAAGGCCGCCAGCGCCAGAAGAACGTCGCTGACAAGCGGCTGGATTTGCGGTTTCATCCTGCGTGATGAGATCCCCCAGCGCAGAAGAAGCGAAGTTCGCCCGCGAGCAACTGATAGCCGGATGCGACACGATGCAGCGCTTTCTGCAAGGCCTGCTCGACTCGAAAGGCCGCGTCGCCGAGGAGGTGCACGCCATCCGCAAGCTCGGGAAATCACTGCGCGGCGGGTTCTCGCTGTTCCGGCTCGGCAAGAATTCCGCCAAGGAAATCCAAGCGATCGGCCGCTTGCTCTCCAGTCCGCGCGACGCGGTTTCGCGGCTCAACACCTGGCACAAACTCGGCTGGAATGACGACGACTCGGCCAGCGCCGCCATCGGCGCTTTGCTCGTCCAGCAAACCCATTCCGCCGCCCGACGCCCGCCGCCGGAAACCATCGCGTGGTGCGCCGAGCGCGTCGCCGCCGCGCGCCGGAATCTTCAGGAGCTCGCCGAGAACGATCTCACCGAGCGAGTCGGGATCGGAATGCAAAAGCTCCGCAAGCGGCTCTCCAAGCGTTTTGAAACCATCGATCACTCGGGCAAGGAGGATTTCCACGACGCCCGCAAAGCACTCAAAGCTTACCTCGGAGCTCTCGGATTCATGCCCGCCGAGTCGTTCGCGCCCGATCCTGAAATGACCAAACTCGCGGATGTGCTCGGCGATGAAAACGACCTCGGCACTCTTTCCACGTGGCTCGAAGCGCGCGGTTTTACCGCCGATTTCGTCCCCGGACTCTGGGAAAAACTCACGAAATCCCGCGCCAAGCTGCGGAAAAAAGCGATTGAAGACGCCGCGCGGATTATTTCCAACGGTGAATAACGACTCCGATAGTTAGCGGATTTCTGACGCACAGGGGTTGCGCCGTGGGCATTTTCCATTATGGAGGGGGCGTTCCGACTGTTTGCCATCGAACTCCCATCATTTATGTCCGCACGCCTCGACTTCCGCAGCCGCCACCTGGGTCCCATCGGCACCGACCGCGATGAAATGCTCCGCGAAACCGGCTACCCATCGCTCGCCGCGCTCATCGACGCCGCCGTCCCCGCCGGCATCCGCCTGGACACCGCGATGAGCCTGCCCGCCGCCCGCTCGGAACACGACGCGCTCGCCTGGCTGAAGTCGATCATGGGGAAAAACCAAGTCCTCAAGTCGTTCATCGGCCAAGGCTATCACGGCACCCACACGCCCGGCGTGATCCAGCGGAACATTTTGGAAAACCCCGGCTGGTACACCGCCTACACGCCCTATCAGGCGGAAATCGCGCAGGGCCGTCTCGAAGCGCTGCTGAATTTCCAGACGATGATCACCGACCTAACCGGGCTGGACGTTTCCAACGCCTCGCTGCTCGACGAGGGCACCGCCGCCGCCGAGGCGATGAGTCTCGCGCTGGCCGGCAAGCCGAAGGGCAAGGCGATTTTCGTCTCCGACCGCTGCCATCCGCAGACCATCGACGTGGTGACGACGCGCGCGGAACCGCTTGGGATCGAGGTGATCATCGGCGACTGGCGGACTTACGAGGCAGGCGAAGGAGTCTTCGCGGTGCTCGTGCAATATCCGGACACCCGCGGTCGCATCGATGACTTCGCGGAGTTTTTCGCGAACAACAAGCAAGCGGGCGTGGTCAACATCGTCGCCGCGGATTTGCTGGCGCTGACGGTTTTGAAAGCGCCGGGCGAATTCGGCGCGGACATCTGCATCGGCTCGTCGCAACGTTTCGGCGTGCCGATGGGCTTCGGCGGACCGCACGCGGGGTTCATGGCCTGCGCGGACGCGTTGAAGCGCAAAATGCCGGGCCGCCTCATCGGCGTGTCCATCGATTCGCGCGGCAAGCCGGGCTACCGTCTCTCGCTGCAAACCCGCGAGCAACACATCCGCCGCGACAAGGCGACTTCCAACATCTGCACCGCGCAGGTCCTGCTAGCCGTGATGGCCTCGATGTATGCCGTCTATCATGGGCCGGAAGGGCTGAAGCAAATCGCGCGACGCATTCATTCACTCACTGCGGATCTGAAGAATGCCCTGATCGCCGCTGGCAACGAGGTGGAGGAAGGTCCTTTCTTCGACACAATCGTGGTGAAACGAAAGGACGAAGCTGCCGGTTGCTGTCATGCGGCGACGATGAATGGCATCAATCTTCGAAAAATCGACGACGATTACGTTGGCATTTCGTTGGACGAAACCGCCAGTGAGGGAGACCTCTATTCGATCGGCGGAGTGTTCGGCGTCTCCAATATCTCCCGCGGAAGCACGGAAACCGAATTGCCCGCAGCGCTCGCCCGCACAAGCGGTTTCCTCCAACAGAAAGTCTTCAACAGCTATCACTCGGAAACCGACATGCTCCGCTATCTGAAGCGGCTGGAGTCGAAGGATCTCGCGCTCAACGAGTCGATGATCGCGCTGGGGTCCTGCACGATGAAGCTGAATGCCACATCGGAAATGATGCCGCTGAGTTGGCCGGAAGTTGCCTCGCTGCATCCCTTCGTGCCCGCCGACCAGAGCCAGGGCTACCGCGAAATGCTCGGCCTGCTCGAAGGCTGGCTGGCGGAGGTGACCGGATTCGCCGGAGTCTCCCTCCAGCCGAACGCCGGCTCGCAAGGCGAGTATGCCGGCCTGCTCGCGATCTATCACTACCACCGCTCGCGCGGCGATTCGCACCGGAACATCTGCCTCATTCCCGTTTCCGCCCACGGCACGAACCCCGCCTCCGCGGTCATGGCCGGGATGAAAGTCATCGGCGTGAAGTGCGACGAGAAGGGCAACATCGACGTCGCCGACCTCGCAGCCCGCACCGAGGAACACCGCGACAACCTGGCGGCGCTGATGGTGACCTATCCGTCAACGCACGGCGTGTTCGAGGAAACGATCCGCTCGATTTGTGAAATCATCCACGAAGCCGGCGGCCAGGTTTACATGGATGGAGCCAACATGAACGCGCAGGTCGGCCTGACCTCGCCCGGCCTGATCGGCGCGGATGTCTGCCACTTGAATCTCCACAAAACCTTCTGCATCCCGCACGGCGGCGGCGGACCGGGTGTGGGCCCCATCGGCGTGGCGAAGCAGCTTGTGCCGTTCCTGCCGGGACATGCCGAGTTGGACAATCCGAGCGGCGCGGTTTGTTCCGCGCCGTGGGGCAGCGCGTCGATCAACACGATTTCCTGGATGTATATCGCGATGATGGGACCCGATGGTCTCACCGAGGCCACCGAGGTCGCGATCCTCAACGCGAACTACGTCGCCAAGCGGCTCGCCCCTTATTTCCCGGTGCTTTACACCGGAAACGAAGGTCTCGTCGCCCACGAGTGCATCATCGACGTGCGCCCTCTATCCGACGCCAGCGGCGTCACGGTGGAAGACGTGGCCAAGCGCCTGATGGACTATGGTTTCCACGCGCCGACCATGAGTTGGCCCGTCGGCGGCACCTTGATGATCGAACCGACCGAGTCCGAATCGAAGCCCGAGCTCGACCGTTTCTGCGACGCGATGATTTCCATCCACGGCGAAATTTCAGCCGTCATCAGCGGCGAGCTGGATGCGAATGACAACCCGCTCAAACACGCGCCGCACCCGTGCGAGACGGTTTGTGGAAACGACTGGCCGCACGCCTACACCCGCGAGCAGGCGGCGTTTCCCCTGCCCTATCTGCGTCAGCACAAATTCTGGCCGTCCGTCGGCCGCATCGACAACGTGCACGGCGACCGCAATCTCGTCTGCACCTGCGACTCCGTGGAATCCTACGCGGAAGCTAACGCATGATGCTCGAATCGCCCATCGACTGGACGACGTGGCAAGGCGAGATGCGCGCCACCATCATGTTCATCATCAGGGACGGGCAGATCCTCCTCATCGAGAAAAAGCGCGGGCTCGGCGCGGGAAAAATCAACGGCCCGGGAGGAAAGATCGATCCCGGCGAAACGCCGCTGGAAGCAGTCATCCGCGAGACGCAGGAAGAACTCCACGTGACTCCGCACGCTCCGAGGAAACTGGGAGAGTTGCGGTTCTCGATGTCGGACTGCCCGCACATCCTTTGCCACGTCTATCGCTCGGACGACTTTAGCGGCACTCCCACCGAGACCGACGAGGCCGTGCCGGTGTGGACCGCGCTCGACGCGATTCCCTATCACCGGATGTGGGAGGACGACCAGCACTGGCTGCCGCTGCTGCTCAAGGAACAGTCATTTCTCGGACGCTTCGTGTTCGAGGCGGATCACCTGCGCTGGAGCGAGGTGACCACCGACGTCATCTGGTAAAACAAAAAGGCCGCCTCCCATGTGAGGAGACGGCCCGTTGATCGATAAGTTTCGATTAGAGCGACGCCTTGAGCGAGCTGAACTTGCCCTTGAGTTGGGCGAGCGCGGCTTCCGCCTTGGCGATTTCCTTGCTCAATGCCAGAAGCGCGCCGAGCTTGGCATCGAAGCTGCCGGATGCCGAGGAGGATGCTTTCTTCGCGGCTTTGGCAGCCTTCGCAGGTGCGGCAGCGCGGCCCTTTTTCGCAGCCTTCTTGGAGGAGCCGTTCACGCCGGCGGCCTTCAGCCAAGACATCACCGTGAGAGGAGAAACCTTGAACTTCGAGGCTGCCTTGCTTTGGCCGCCGCGGCCATTCGCGGCGTTATAGGCAACCGTGAAATCAACGACCTCTTTCTTCTGTGCGTCGGTATAACGTGTGCCGGCCTTGCTCTTGCTGGCGGCCTTCGCTGGCTTGGCGGTTTTCGCTGCCTTCGGAGCCTCGGCGGCTTTCGGAGCCTTGGCGGCTTTCGCGGCCTTGGCAGCCTTCGGAGCTTTCGCGGCCTTGACCGTTTTCGGAGCGCCGGCGCCTTTCACCCAAGCAGCCACCGAGATCGGGGAAACCTTGAATTTCTTAGCAGCCTCGCTTTGGCCGCCACGACCGTTTGCGGCGTTGTAGCTCACGACGAAGTCCACGACTTCTTTCTTCTGTGCATCAGTATAACGGACACGTTGTGCCGCGTTTTTATTAGGAGTAGTGCTCATGTCCGGAGCAACTTATGAATCAGCAACCGGCTAGCAAGCTAAATCTGTGTTATCAAACCCGCGCCGGATGCTATGCATCACCCCTCTTCTAACGAACGGCTCGACACAATGTCTTTCAAAACGGACCTATCGCTCATGTCAGCCAGCCAATGATCACTTCCTTCCTCTATCTTGGGGCGCGCCACCACACCGCCGAATCCGATGAAATCATCAACGTCCGGCTTGGTCTCCAAGTCCGACATTCCATCCCCCAGCATCGCCACGCGCTCAGGCAGCAATGCCTGTTTCCACTCCCGGATCACTTCGTTTTTGCCGAGGTTCCGCGTGGTGGGATAATCCTCACCATAGCCTTTGTATGAACCGTCCTCATGGAAATAGAGTGGCACGGCTTCCACGTGGGCGATGCCCAGCCTCGCTGCGAGCGGCTCGATCAAGGGCGCGAACCCCCCCGATAAAATAACAGGCAGCCAGCCGGCGTCCTTCAGCTCGCGGATCATTTCCACGGCGCCCGGCACGATGGTCTCCACATAAAGCGCGGCCACCGCATCACATAGCTCCCGGTCCGGACGGATCATCTCCATCCGCCGCGGGAACACCTCGCCGATCGGCACCTCGCCGTTCATCGCGGCGTTAGTCAACTCCACGACCCGCTCGAAAACATCACCGCCCTTGCCGCGCGCCAGCTCGTCGATTCCCTCAATCGTCGAAAGCGTGGAATCACAATCGATGAAAAACAACTTCACGCCGCGCTTGGTGGCGGGCTGGATTTCCAATTCAACTCCTTCGCTCACCATCTCGAACAACTCGATCACCTCGTCGTTGCGGAGACGGATACAACCTTGGCTGGCGGGTTGGCCGAGCTTGTCCTCGTGATTCGTGCCGTGGATATAGATGAAGCGCTCCAGCGTGTTTGCATTTTCAGCGTCCATTCCTTCGAGACGCAGGATGCGGCTCAGAACCAGATCGCCCTCGACCGCGGACCCCGGCTGCCACAATCCCGCGGCCACCCGCTGCTTGAAAACGGTGCCGCTCGCCTCGCCCTGGCCGACTTTTTCCGCCACCCGGAAACGACCGGTCGGGGTGCGATAACTGTTCATCTTGAAACCCATGCCCTTGGTGGCGGTGGAAATATCAAATTGGCGGATGCATTGCTCGCCCTCGATGACTTTCAGGGTCTGGTCATCGATGGAAACTTCAAGACGGCGTGTCGGGCTCATGGTGGTGTCAGAACAAGCAGGGCGTTATGCCCGCCCATTCCATGGGAAAGTTTATAAATGGAACCGCGGTTTTCAAGCGCCTCGTCCGGCAGCTCAAATCCGGCGGGAGCATGGCGGCCGGCGAGGTTTGGCGGGAGTTGGCGGTCGCGCGCGAAACGGGCGAGGATCACGCTCTCCAACAATCCGCTCGCGCCGATGGTGTGGCCGGTGAAAGGTTTTAGCAGATGCAGGCTGGGAGGCGAGTCGGGGAAACAACGGCCCAGGGAAGCGGGATCGGCCACGGCTTGCACGGCGGTTCCCGTGGCATGCGGACAGACGGCGGATGGTTTCCCGTGAAGGTTCACCGCCTTTTCTATCAACTCCGGCGTGCGCCCGCCGTCGGCTGGAATGCCCACCGGATCGCACGCGTCGGCATTGCAGCCATAGTGCGCGAGGCGGGGGAAATGGCCGTCACGATACTCGATGGCCATCGCCGCCGCGCCCTCGGCGGGGATGAAACCCGACGAGGCGGGGTGATAGGGATTCAAATCCATCTCCGCGGATAACAGACCCGACGCGGCATAGTTATCGAGCAGGACAGGCACCAGCGGCAGATCCACCGCCACGGCCAAAGCGCGCGGCGCGGCTCCGGACTGCACCAGCATCATCGCGATGCCGATAGCATCCAGACCCGCGGCGCAACCGCTGGCGAGAACGTGGTTAGGCCCCATGATGCCGAACTCGATGGTGATGGCGGATGCCGGTTCGCTGTGGATGGTATTGCTGGCGGCCATCAGCTTGAACGGCCTGCGCCCCGGCCACGGACCGAGCCAGCCCGCGGCGTTCCCGCGGCTGGTGCCGACGACCAGCGCCGCGTCGCGCAGTTCATCCGCGGTCCAGCCGGCTTCGGCGATCGCCTCGCGGGCGACGTGCAGCGCGGCCATCGTCGCCGGGCTCCACTTGCGGTTCACTAACAACGACCGCTGCTCGATCCACGCGCCCGGCCGCGCCGCGTGCGGGCTGTCGGCACCGAGCAGTGCGCCGAGTTTCCGGAACGGCACCCGCCGCGCCAGCACTGCCTGGTGATGGGATGCGATGTCCGCCCCGAGCGCGGAGAGCGCTCCAAGACCGGTGACTGATAGGGAAGATGGGGTGGCCACGGCGGGTGCTGCAACTGCCGGCAGTTATAAAGTAATCTGTCCGCCAAGCTCGACGACGCGGCCGGGAGGAAGTTGGAAATAGGCGGTCGCGGGAGAGGCGTTGCGGGCCATCGCCGCGAAAAGCGAGAGCCGGAGCCGGTCGATGAAAGTCGCTTTTTTCCCGACGCCGTAGGTTTCGCGGCCGAGGAAATAAGTCGCTTTGCCGGGTTGGAAACGCGCGCTCTCTGGCATCCGGAGTTTCAGCGCGGCGGGCACGTCGGGAGTTTCCGCGAAGCCGAAGCGCAAGGTCGCGCGATGCACGCCGTCTCCCAGATCCTCATAGTCCATCACCTCATCCGGATTCGCCCGTGGCTGGTCGAGCGTCATCACATGCAGGAGAATCACGCGCTCGTGCAGGACCTGGTTGTGCTTCAAATTATGCAGCAGCGCGGTGGGCACTTGCAGGCCTTTGCCGCTCATGTAAATCGCCGTTCCGGAAACCCGGTGGATTTTGCCTTTGCGCAGGTCCTTCAGCAAATCCTCGATCGGCAGCGAGTCCCGCATGATGCGCGCATACAAGCGTCGGCGGCCCCAGATCCAGATCAGCATGACAGACATCACCGCGGCGGCGATCAACAGCGGCAGCCAGCCAGTCGGCCAGATTTTCAAGGCGTTCGCCGCGAGGAAAGCGCCGTCAAGCAGCAGGAAAATCCCCGTGATCAGGAGGGCTTTGAACTTCGACCAGCCCCACACCGCGCGGGCGGCCGAGAAAAACAGCAGCGAGGTGATCGTCATTGTTAGGGAAATGGCGATGCCATAGGCGCCCGCCAAGTTTGACGAGGTCTTGAAGGCAACCACCAGCAAGATGCAAGCGACCGCCAGGATATGATTGACCACCGGCACATATACCTGACCCATGGAGTGCTCTGAAGTATAGAGAATCCGCACCCGCGACATGCAGCCGAGCTGCACCGCCTGGGTCGTCAGCGAGAACGCGCCGGAAATGAGCGCCTGACTCGCGATGATCGCCGCCCCGGTCGCCAGGATCGTCAGCGGCAATTGCAGGATTTCCGGAGCGAGCAGGAAAAACGGACTGCGGATCGCCGACGGATCGGCCGTGAGCAGTGCCGCCTGGCCGAGATAGTTTAAAACCAATGCGGGCAGCACCACCGAGAACCAGCCGACGCGGATCGGCCGGGTTCCGAAATGCCCGAGGTCCGCGTAGAGCGCCTCACCGCCGGTCACCGCCAGGAATACCGCCGCCAGCAACGGAAACGCGTGCTGCCACTCGCGGACGAGAAACGCAATCCCCTCTGACGGACTCAGCGCGAGCAGCACCTGCGGGTGATGCCACAGCGCCCCGATACCCAGCAGCGCGAGCGTGGAAAACCACAGCAACACCACCGGCCCGAACAATTTCCCCACGTTCCCCGTGCCGAACTTCTGGATGGAAAACAGCCCGATCAAAATCACCACCGCCAGCGGCACCGTCCAGTGTGCAAGCGCCGGACTACTCACCGAAAGTCCCTCCACGGCGCTGAGCACCGAGATCGCGGGAGTCAGCATGCCGTCGGCATAAATCAAAGCCGCGCCCGCCAGACCGAATAATAAAATCTTCTGCGGGTCATTTCCACCGAGCCGCCGCACCGCCCCGCGGATCAAGGTTGATAGCGCCAAAATCCCGCCCTCGCCCTTGTTGTCCAGCTTGAGAATGATGAACAAATATTTCACCGAGACCACCAGCAGCAGCGACCAGACGATCAGCGAAGCCGCGCCGACCAGATTCTGAGGGCTGATCGGAGCGCCGTGGTGCCCCGAGAAACATTCGCGGAACGCATACAGCGGGCTCGTTCCGATATCGCCGAAAACAATGCCCAGGGCTGCGATCGTGGTTACCGCCAGATGAGGTTTGTGGCCCGAGTGGCCTCCGTGTGAGTCATTCATCGTCGCGAAGCGGATCGCTCGCAGGGGCTTCAAACCATTTCCCCCGGTGACTGACCAGCCAATTTACGCCCGCAAAATCCCGATCATAGGTCTTGGCGCGACCGCCCCGCCCGCTCAACCTGCCGCGACTTTTTCAATGAGCACTGTTCTGGAAACCATCGATGGCGGCACCCGCTATCTCGAAAAACGCGGCATCGAGGACGCCCGCCGCAACATGCAGATGCTCGTCGCCCGCCAACTCGGCTGCACCCGGATGGACCTTTACCTCCAGTTCGACCGCCCGCTGGAGGAAACCGACCTCATTCCCCTCCGCGAAACCTTGAAAAAGCGCGGCGAAGGCATCCCGCTCCAGCACCTGCTCGGCACCGTTTGGTTCCACAAACACGAGTTCAAGACCGACGCCCGCGCCCTCATCCCCCGCCCCGAGACCGAGGAACTCGCCGAATGGATCTTGCAATGGGAATTGCCCGCCGAGCTCGAAATCCTCGACATGGGCTGCGGCTCCGGCGTGCTCGGACTCAGCCTCGCCGCCGCCCGCCCCGGCTGGAACGTCACCCTCGCCGACGTCTCGCCGGACGCGCTTTCCCTCGCCCGGGAAAACGCCGCCACCCTCGGCATTCCCAACGCGAATCTCCTCCAAAGCGACCTCTTCACCGCCATCGATGCCCGCTTCGACGGCATCGTCGCCAATCTCCCCTACGTCCCGGAAGCCGAGCGCGCCACGATTTCCCGCGAGGTCATGCACGACCCCGCGCTCGCTCTTTTTTCCGGCCCCGACGGACTCGATCTCATCCGCCGCTTCATCCCGGAAGCTTTTCACCGCCTCAAGCCCGGCGGCTGGCTCGTCCTTGAAATCGGCCACGATCAAGCTTCACAGGTCGCGGAAATTTTACAAACGTCCGCCTTCACCGCCATCGAGGTGAAAACCGACCTGTCCGGCATCGCCCGCTTCCCCTTCGCCAAACGTCCCCTTTAATCTAAGTTCCACCTCATTCCCATGGATAAACTCGTAGTTCACGGCGGTGCCACCTTGCGCGGCGCGATCAATATTTCCGGCTCCAAAAACGCCTCGCTGCCCATCCTCGCCGCCGCCATCCTCACCGGCGAAGACTGCATCATCCGCCGCGTGCCCGACGTTTCGGACACCAACTACATGATCCAGATCCTTAGCGCCCTCGGCGCGGACGTCGAACGCTCCTCCGGCACCGTCCGCATTTCCTGCGCCGACGTGATCGACGAGGCACCCTACGAATTGGTCCGCCGGATGCGCGCCTCGATCTGCGTGATGGGACCGCTGCTCGCCCGCAACGGCCGCTGCGTCGTCTCGCTCCCCGGCGGCTGCGTCATCGGCGACCGCCCGATCGACCTGCATTTACGCGGTTTTGAAGCGCTCGGCGCGAAAATCGAATTCGAAGGCGGCAACATCACCCTCACCGCCCCCGACGGCCTGCGCGGCGCGGAAATCGACCTCCGCGGCACCCACGGCCCGACCGTGCTCGGCACCGACAACGTCATGATGGCCGCCACTCTCGCCGAGGGCATCACCATCATCGAGTCCGCCGCCGCCGAGCCCGAAGTCCTCGACCTCGCCAATTTCCTCAACGCGATGGGCGCGAAAATCACCGGCGCGGGCACCCGCCGGATCGTCATCGAGGGCGTGAAATCGCTTCGCGGCGTCGAGCACACCGTCATTCCGGACCGGATCGAAGCCGGCACCTTCATGGCCGCCGCCGCGCTCGCGGGCGAGGGAGTCACGCTCCGCCGCGTTTGCCGCGAGCACATGAAATCCATCACCGCCGCCATCGAAGCGTCCGGCCACAGCGTGGATTTCAACGAAGCCGGCGACACCTGCACCGTCCGCCGCAACGACGGCGCCACCCAAGGCGTCAATCTCGTCACCGCGCCCTACCCCGGCTACCCGACGGACATGCAGGCGCAAATGACCGCGTTGCTCGCCACCACGCCCGGCATCAGCGTCATCAAGGACACCATTTTCCCGCAGCGCTTCATGCACTGCGCCGAGCTCAAGCGGATGGGCGCGGACATCAATGTCGATCACGGCACCGCCGTCGTCCGCGGCGTCGCCCGGCTTTCCGCCGCGCCCGTCATGGCCTCCGACCTCCGCGCCTCCGCCGCCCTCGTCCTCGCCGCCCTCACCGCCAAGGGTTCCACCGAAATCAGCCGCCTCTATCACATCGACCGCGGCTACGAGCACATCGACGAGAAACTCATCATGCTCGGCGCCGACGTCGAGCGGGTGAAAGAGCGCTGAAACCAGGAAGGGAAAATACGCCATCGCCCGCGTCGTTGATTCCTCCAAAAAATCGATTTTCCTCCCTGAAATAGATGTGCTAGCGTTCGCGGCATGATCACCATGGAAGAACGAGTGAAATCTTTGGAACAGGAAGTTGCCGGGATGAAAGCAATTCTCCATCGCTCCTCCTCAGTGAAAAATGACTGGGAAAGCTCCGTGGGCGCATTTGAGAGCGACCCGCTTTTCAAGGAAGCCCTGCGTTTGGGGCGGGAGTATCGCGAAAGCCAACCCCCGCCCGATGATCGTGAAGGTGCTTGATACCAATCACCTCGCCGAGCTCGAGGAAAACTCCGCCGCCGGACGACTCTTGCGCACGCGCCTCTGAACCAGAGAGAGGAACCACTGATTACACTGATTTCACAGATTGATTTGAGAAAAAATGCGCCCAAAATCCGAGACGTGGTCTTCTTCCGTCGGATTCCGGCAAAGATTCTAAAATTCTGTTCTGAAAAATCAGCGTAATCAGTGAAATCAGTGGTTAAAAATCTCCTCTATGCTCCTTGTGTAGGGACCGTGCGCTGAAGCTTTCAAAAATGAATTGCGCCACGCGCCGTGCTGGTTTTGTCTCTCCGGGCTGTCAGGGGCCGTGGAGGTTCGGCAAGCGAACCCCGCCAGGCCTTGATCGGAGCAACGGTAGTTTGTCCGGACTTGCCGCGGATTCCCTGGCAGCACTTTTTTATCCGCGAATTGAGAGTGTAAGGAATTTTGTGTAAGTGGGATTCCGCTGATGGATTGTTAGTTATTTTCAGGCATGCGGTCGGCGAACTCGATGGTGAAGTGGCTCAGGGCGCCTGGCCAGTTGGGGATCGTCTGGGTCCATTTGGCGCTGATGTTTTT
>CAMCCX010000078.1 GCA_945873305.1 Akkermansia muciniphila | reverse complement strand
ATTTATACGCGTCGCCCTCGGTGGCGTAGAGATCGATCTGGGCGGGGAGGTTGGTCTTGGTGTTGACCTCGTCATACATCGTGAGCGGGGCGGTCTGCGAGTAGCGGAGGTTCTCCTTGGTGTAGGTCTGGTAGATGCCTTTCGAGAGGAATTCCGCGTCGTCGCAGCCGGTCCAGACTTGCTGGCCTTTTTTCCCGACGATGGTGGCGGTGCCGGTGTCCTGGCAGAAAGGCAGGATGCCGTGCGAGGCGATCTCGGCGTTTTTGAGCAACATCAGGGCGACCATCCGGTCGTTTTCCGAGGCTTCCGGGTCATCGAGAATGGCGGCAACCTGAGAAAGGTGGGAGGCGCGGAGGGTGAAATTGATGCCTTTGATCGCCTCCGCCGCGAGCAGAGTCAGGGCTTCCGGGGCGATTTTAAGAACCGGCTTGCCCTCGAATTCCGAGACCGAGACATGCTCCGAGCTGATCAGTTCGTATTCAGTGGTATCGGGACCGAGCGGGAAGGGATCCTGGTAGAAAAATGGTTTGTCGGACATGGCGTGCGGCTTTTCTACGGCACGACGGGCTGGGGGAGCAAACCGTTTCCCGAGCCGCCGCAACGAATGCATGGTGAATGGCGGAATCCGCTGTTTCCGCCCCGCGATTTACCCCCCGGTGAAGCTCACGCCCATTTCCTCGGAGATCTCCTTGAGGCGCAAATCGAAGGTCCAGAGCGGAACCCCGCCAAGGACGGACGACGCGAGTATATTCGCATCGTTCCACTGGATTCCGCGGCCCCAGAGTCGGCGAGACTCCACCATCTGGCGGGTTTCGGCAAAACTGGCGATCGGCGGGCGGTTCAATTTTGCCAGATCGATCACCGTTTGCCGCCGGTCCTTCAAGGTTCCCATGGACAACTCGCCGACCACGATCGGGTGGCACCAGACTTCGCCGTCTTCCAGCATGGCCGAGAGCAGGGGGTTCCGTTGGCGGAAATGCCGGACCCAGACGCAAGTATCAACGAGAACCGGTTTCATTTTGGTTCGTCGGCGACCCTGGTAGTGCTTGAGGAATCCGAGAAATAGCTCACGCGGGAGTCTCGCGGCGCGATATCGAAGTCCGGCATGGTTCCGCCCAAGGCGGCGAGTCTGCGGGCCGCCATTCGTTTCACATAGGCGTCGAGCACGAAGTTCAGGAGCTTCGACTTTTCATCGATGCCGCTGAAGTCTGCTGCCGCTGCGAGCAAATCGTCATCAATTGTCACGGTAGTTCTCATGCCTCAAAACCTGCATCAAAAGCGCATCGTTTTCAAGCGCATTTTTGAATCACCCGAGAATTCGTGATTCGCAAAGGCCTTTCAAGGCTTGCGGGAGGCCGTGGGGAGGGGTAAACGCTCCCTTGCCATGGACAAGAAACCTGTAGTGCTCATTATTCGCGACGGCTGGGGTGTGAATCCCGGGGGGAAAGAAACCGCAATCAAGGACGGCAACGCGACCTTGCTGGCGAAAACCCCGTTTCACGAAGTGATGTTCAAGACCTATCCAAAAGGTTTTCTCAGCGCCTCCGGTCTCGATGTCGGGCTGCCTCCCGGCCAAATGGGGAATTCGGAGGTGGGCCACCTCAATCTCGGGGCCGGCCGGATCGTTTACCAAGACCTCACCCGCATCAATAAGGCGATCGAAGAGGGGACGCTCGCGAAAAACCCCGTTTTCGTGGAGGCGCTTGAAAAAGCCAAATCCAGCCGCCTCCATTTCATCGGCCTCGTTTCCGACGGCGGCGTCCACAGCCACCAGGACCAACTCATCGCCATGGTGAAGCTGGCGAAAGAAGCCGGTGTGAATGACATTTTCATCCACGCGATCACCGATGGTCGCGACACTTCCCCGACC
The DNA here is from genome assembly GCA_945873305.1 of Akkermansia muciniphila. Lineage (GTDB taxonomy): Bacteria > Verrucomicrobiota > Verrucomicrobiia > Verrucomicrobiales > Akkermansiaceae > Luteolibacter > Luteolibacter muciniphilus_D. The sequence goes on along the minus strand of CAMCCX010000078.1, from coordinate 12,497 downwards.
GGCGGCCAAGGCTACCTGGCGAAGGTCGAGGACGAGGCCGCCAGTTGCGGGGCTCACGTGGCAACGGTCATCGGCCGTTACTTCGCGATGGACCGCGACAAGCGCTGGGACCGCGTGAAGCTCGCCTGGGACGCCATCGTGTTAGGAAAAGGCGAGCAGCGCGACGTCCTCGCCAGCGAGGCCGTGGCCGACTACTACCGCCTCGACAAGACCGACGAGTTCATGCCGCCGATGATTTTCGCGGAAGCGGACACGCAGCGCGTTCGGGATGGCGACGTGGTCCTGTTCTTCAACTTCCGCTCCGACCGCGCGCGCGAGCTTTCGGAAGCGTTTCTCTATCCGGATTTCGACGGCTTCGACCGCGAGGTTACCCCGAAGGTCCACTTCGTCACCCTCACCCAATACGACGAGAAATACGGCTGCCCGGCGATTTTCGCCGCGCAGACGCTCGACATGGTGCTCGGTGAGACGGTCGCCAATGCCGGCAAAAACCAGATGCGCATCGCCGAGACCGAGAAATATCCGCACGTCACCTACTTCTTCAACGGCGGCGAGGAAGTCGCCTATCCGGGAGAGGACCGCTTCATCATTCCATCGCCCAAGGACGTGCCGACCTATGATTTCAAGCCGGAAATGAGCGCCCAACAGGTGACCGACACCGTCCTCGGCAAGCTCAAGGACTACGACATGGTCATCCTCAATTTCGCCAACCCCGACATGGTCGGCCACACCGGAGTCGTCGAGGCCGCGGTGAAAGCCTGCGAAGTCATCGACGCCGACGTGAAAGCCATCGTCCAGGAAACCCTCCGCCTCGGCGGCAAGCTCCTCATCACCGCGGATCACGGAAATTGCGAATACATGCGCAATCCCGACGGCTCCCCCAACACCGCGCACACGACCAATCTCGTGCACATTTTCTATGTCGCCGCCGATGCGGGTGAATACAGCGTTAGAGACGGCATCCTCGCCGACGTCGCGCCGACCCTGTTGGAAATGCTCGGCGTGAAACAGCCCGAGCAGATGACCGGCCAGAGCCTGCTGGTGAGCAAGGCGACGAGAGGGTGAAAAAGTCGTTGAGAGGAATGTGCCCCGGCTGTCTCAGCCGGGGAGCCTGCTTCCGGCTGAGACAGCCGGAACACTTTTGTCAGTCAACGATCTGCCTGCCTGATGGACGATGAGCAGCCGCAGGCCGTTGAGGCAGACGAGCACGGTGCTGCCTTCGTGGCCGACAACTCCTAACGGCAACGCCAGCGCGAAGCCGAGGGCGGAAACAATCAGCACGACGATGACGCCGCTGGCGAAAATGAGATTCTGACTGAGCACCCGTTTCGCCCGGCGGGCGTGACCGACGAGGATGGCGATGTTTTCCAAGCGGTCGCCCATCAGGACGATGTCGGCGGTTTCCATCGCCACGTCGGTGCCGGCCGCTCCCATGGCCACGCCGATGTCGGAAATGGCGAGCGCGGGCGCGTCGTTCACGCCGTCGCCGATCATCATGACGGTGCCTTCTAACTTCAGCTGGCGGATGACGTTGAGTTTGTCTTCGGGGAGAAGTTCGGCGTGGACCTCGTCGACCTTCGCTTCCAGGGCGATGGCTTCGGCGACGAGACGCTGGTCGCCGGTGAGCATGACGACTTTTTTCACGCCGAGGCGGTGGAGTTCGTCGGCTAACTGGCGGGCGGCGGGGCGGATGGTGTCCGCCATCACGAGCAGCGCCTGGGCGGTGACGTCGTCGCCCACGCGGGTGCCGAGCCAGACGCAGGTTTTTCCCTTGGCTTGAAGCGGCTGGGAAATGGCGACGAGCGAGGCGGCTCCGCTGGCGTTGAGCTCGCGGAAAAGCCGCTCGCTGCCGACGAGGTAGCGGGTGGTCTCGATGGTGGCTTCCGCGCCTTTGCCGGCGGTCGATTGGAAATCAGTGGCTTCCGGAAGCGTGATGCCCAGTGCTTCGGCGCTTTTGACGATGGCGTGGGCGAGCGGGTGCTCGGACTTGGCTTCGAGCGCGGCGGCGGCGCGGAGCAGGGCGGTGACCGCGGCGGGCAGGGGAGCTGTGATTTCGTGGACGCCGCCGGCGGTGACGATTTCCGTGAGCGAGGGCTTGCCGACGGTGAGGGTTCCGGTTTTGTCGATGGCGACGATGTCGATCTTGGAGGCGGTTTCCAAATGCGAGCCGCCCTTGATGAGGATGCCGCGGCGGGCGGCGCCGCCGATGGCGGATAGAACGGTGGCGGGCGTGCTGATGATGAGGGCGCACGGCGAGGCGACGACCATGATGGTCATGGCCCGATAGAACGCCGTGCCGAAAGACTCGGATTGGAAAAGGTAGGGAACGAGAAACACTCCGATGGTGAAGCCGATGACTCCCATGGCGTAGTATTGCTCGGCTTTTTCGAGGAAGCGCTGGGTGCCGGATTTCTCGGCCTGGGCCTCGGCGACGAGCTTGACCATCCGCGCGAGGGCGGAGTCTTCCGAGCGTTTGGAGACCGTGAGCTCGATGCCGCCGCTCTGGTTGATGGTGCCGGCGAAGAGCGGGCTGCCGAGGGATTTGGCCACGGGCATGGACTCGCCGGTGAGGGAGGATTCGTCCACGTTGGTGCTGCCCTCGGAAATCACGCCGTCCACCGGGATCTGCTCGCCGGGGCGGACGATGACGATTTCCCCGATTTCCAATTCCTCGACGGCAACCCTAACGGTGGCTCCGTTGCGTCTGACCGATGCCTCGCTGGGTCTGAGGGTGAGCAGGGATTCGATGGCTTTCTGCGTGCGCTCCAGGGCGTGGCGCTGCAACACGTTCGAGAAGCTGAACAGGAAAAGCAGAAGCGCTCCCTCGAACGGGGCACCGATCAAAGCTGCGCCGAGGGCGGCGAGGACCATCAGCACGTCCACGTCGAGCACGCCTTCGCGGAGGGAGGCGATGGCGGAGCGCACGCCTTTTTGTCCGGCGAAGATATAGGCCGCGGTGTAGAGCGAATGGGTGGCAGGGCTGATCCCCGCGGCTTTTTCGACGATCAATCCGGCGATGAGAAATAGCAGGCCGAGACCGCAGGAGATTTCCTCGTTGAGCTCGCCGGCGAGGATTTTTTTCATCAGCGGGCGGGTGTCCGCGCGGCGGGGCTCTAGCGGTTTGATGTCGGCGCCGGTTTTTTTCAGGTCGCCGGCCATTCGTTCCTCCGGTTCGATGTCGGAGTCGAAGGTGACTGACAGGACCTTGCCGAGATAGGTCGCGTTGGCCCGCCGCACGCCGGGGATGCGGGCCACGCGCTTTTCTAACTTCTGCGCGCAGGCCTCGCAGGCGTTTCCCTCCAGCCGGAAGGTGTGTTTGCGGATTGCGGATTCGACGTGGGCGATGTGTTCCTTGAGCAAAGAGCGCAGCTCGTTTTCGCTCAACAGCGCCGGATCGAAATCCACATTCACGACCGCATGTTCGGGATCGGTCGATGCCCGGAGGATGCCGCTGTGTGCGGCGAGATCGTTGTCGGCTTTTTCGACAACGAGTGATTTCAAGGGGTTGTTGTTCATGTTGGGGGGGGCGGATGCTTCCGCGGCAGGTCAGCTAACTGGTATTTTCGATCTGACCTTGGCCGCGATTTCGTGAAACGCTGCGGAAACCTTGTTGCTTGCCGGAGGGGCGAGGGCGATCGGCGAGCCGGAGTCGCCGCGCTCGCGGGTCTCGACGTTGATCGGGATTTGTCCTAGCAGCGGGACGTTCATGTCAGCGGCTTCGCGGACGCCGCCATCCTGGCCGAAGATGTAGTATTTTTTCCCGGCGTCGCACTCGAACCACGCCATGTTTTCGACGAGGCCGGTGATCGGCACGTTCACCTTGGCGAACATGGAAACCGCCTTGCGCGCGTCGATCAGTGCGACTTCCTGCGGCGTGGTGACGATGACGACGCCATCCACCGTCACGGTCTGGACGATGGTGAGCTGGATGTCACCGGTGCCGGGCGGCAGGTCGAGCACGAGGTAGTCGAGGTCCTCCCACGCGACCTGGCGGAGGAATTGCTGGGTGTAGCGTGTCGCCATCGGTCCGCGGACGATCACCGGCGAGCGGTCTTCCAACAGGAATCCCATCGACATGAGTTTGAGTCCGTGGGCTTCGAGCGGGATGATTTCATCGTGCTCGTTGGCCATCGGACGCTCGTTGACGCCGAACATCTGGGCGACGGACGGCCCGTAGAGATCGCAATCGCAGAGTCCGACCTTCGCGCCGGTGGCTGCGAGGGCGACGGCGAGATTGGCGGCGACGGTGGATTTTCCCACGCCGCCTTTTCCCGACGCGACGGCGATGATGCGCTTCACTCCGGGGATCGAGGATTTGCCGACCGTGCCGCCAACTCCGCCGGCGGCCGCGGGCGCGTCCTTGACGTCGATCTCGATTTTTACCGTTCCGATGTCGGGCAATGGGTCGAGAATCGCGTGGCAATCCTGGAAAATCTGTTGAGGAACCTTCTCATCGCGGGTGGCGATTTCGATGTGGACGGTGACGAGGCCGGGCTCGCATTTGACGTCCTTGACGAGGCCGAAGGAGATGATGTCCCGGGAAAAACCGGGGTAGCGGACTTGGCGAAGGGCTTCGCGGATGAAATCAGGGCTCATGGACGGGCGATTCTCTCCCGTTCGGGCGGCGGCGCAACGCGATTGTGATCATTCGCCGAAATTGCCGTGGCCGGAGGTTGACTCATTCCCGGATCCGCCGAAATACTCCGCCGCCTCGAACGCTCACAAATCTATGGAAAACGTCATCATCATCGGCACCGGCTGCGCAGGATACACCGCGGCCATTTACACCGCCCGCGCCAATCTCACGCCGCTCCTTCTTTCCGGCACCCAGCCCGGCGGCCAGCTTACCACCACGACCGAGGTGGAGAATTTCCCGGGCCACCCGGAAGGAATCATGGGTCCGGATTTGATGATGAAAATGCAGACGCAGGCCGAGAAATTTGGTGCCCGGATCGCCTGGGCCAGCGTCGAGTCGGTCGAGCGGCGTGCGGATGGCACCTTCCTGCTGAATGCCGGTTCGGAGACTTTCGAAGCGAAAACCGTCATCGTGGCCACGGGGGCCGCTCCCCGCCACTTGGGCATTCCCGGCGAGCAAAAACTCATCGGCCACGGCCTCACTTCCTGCGCCACTTGCGACGGGGCTTTCTACCGGGACGTCCCGGTCTGCGTGATCGGCGGCGGCGACAGCGCCTGCGAAGAGGCCGGTTTCCTGACCCGTTTCGCCAGCAAGGTGTATCTCATCCACCGCCGCGACGAACTGCGCGCTTCGAAAATCATGGCCGACCGCGCTCTCGCCAATCCGAAGATCGAGCCGGTCTGGAACTCGACCGTCAGCGAATACCTCACCGACGAAAAAGGCGAAATGCGCGCGGTGATGCTCAAGAATTTGATCAATGGCGAGGAAAATGAACTCGAAGTCGCCTGCGTTTTCGTGGCGATCGGCCACGTCCCGAACAGCGCCTTCCTCGGCGATCTCGTGGACAAGGACGAGAACGGCTACATTCTCCAAAATCCCGGCCGGACCTCGACCAAAACCCCGGGACTCTTCGCCGCGGGCGATGTGGCGGATCATTATTACCGCCAAGCGATCACCGCCGCCGGCCAAGGTTGCGCGGCCGCGCTCGAAGCCGAACGCTACCTCAGCGATCACGATTGATCCCGCCCGGGTCAATTTGATCCCGGCGAGTATTCTGACTTCAGTAAAATTTTGTAAAATTTTACTGACAGTTAAGAAAACGTTAATTATCAAGCTGACATGCTCAAGTGTGTCTATTGAGTCCGCCGGCTTCCGTCTCTCTCCGTGGAAGAGTTTTACGACTACTGGCTCAACCAGCACGGTCCCTTGGTTCGCAAGCACGCGCCGATTCTCGGAATGAAGCGTTACGTGCAGAGTCACACTATCCAGAATCCGATGCTCAACGCTGCCGCTCAACAGCCGCGGGGAATCACCGACATGTATGACGGCATCACCGAAGTCTGGTGGGATAGTCCGGAATCGCTCGCCGCCTCCCTCCAGACCCCGGAAGGGCAGGAAGCCAACCGGATTCTTTCCGAGGACGAAGCCCGCTTTGTCGATTGCGCCAACTCGGCGATTTTCTTCAGCACCGAGCACACAATTTTTGAATTTTAACCCATCGATCCCCATGAAACACAAAGCCTGCCTGCTATTTTCAGCGACCGCCCTGTCCGTTGTTCCCGCCTTCTCGAACGGATTTTACGTCCCGGTCCAAGCTCCCGAAGCGACCGCCCGCGGAAACGCGTGGCTGGCCACGGCCGACAGCGCCGCCGCCGTGTATTATAACGCGGCCGGTCTCACGCAGACCGAATCTCCCGAAGTCATCGTCGGCGCCTATTCGATCATGCTGGGCCTCGAAGCCGAGATGGATTCAGGAAACAACTACGAGGCGGATAACAGCTGGGCTTTCCTTCCCCAGATTTACGCGGCCGTGCCGATCAACGACAAGCTGGTCGCCGGATTCGGCCTCAACACGCCGTTCGGCCTCGCCACCGATTGGGGAAGTGACACACAATTCCGTTATCTGGCGACGGAAACGGAACTGAACTACGCCACTGCCTGGGCGGTGCTGGGTTACAAAGTCACTGATACGTTTTCGATCGGCGGCGGTTTCGGCGTCCATCATGCGGATTTGAAAATCGGCCAGTTCGTGAATCTGGGAGGGAATGATTTTCCAACGGAATTCAACGGCGACGACGAAGCGCTGTCCTGGACATTGTCCACTCGCTGGCAGCCTTGCGAACAGCATGCTTTCGGTTTGATTTACCGCAGCAAGACGGATTTCGAACTCGACGGGGATTTCGAGGTGACCGGCTTGTTCGACGAGAGCGCCAAGCTGGATTTCATGACGCCGTCCACGTTCGGCGGCGGGTATTCCTACTCTCCGTGCAAGGAGTGGAATTTCGAGGTCAACATCGAGTGGGTGAACTGGGACGAACTCAATTCGCTGACTCTTTCCAAGGATTCCGGCAACCAGTCAATCCCGTTCAACTGGAACTCCAACTTCATCTACTCCATCGGTGGCACCCGCTATTTCGACAACGGCTGGAACGTGAGCGCGGGCTATAATTTTATCGAAAACAGCATGCCCGACTCGACATTCACTCCGGGCGTCGCCGACGCGAACCGGCACTGGCTCAACGCCGGCGTGGGGCGGAAGTATGAGTCGTTCAAATGGAACTTCGCCTATCAGTATGCTTTCTCGGAGAACGACGTGAGCGGTTCGCCGGGCACGCTGGCGGACGGGACCTTCAAGTCGAGATTCCACGGTCTGATGTTCAACTGCGACTGGCAGTTCTGAGCGGGGCCGAAGGCGGAATGGATCCAGCCGGATCAGCTCACGGCGTTCAGGATATTGGCGTGTTCCTTCCGCTGGAACTCGGTGGGTTTCACGCCGTGGAACTGTTGGAAATCCCGGGAAAACATTTTCGACGTGGTGAATCCCAGGTCGATCGCCACTTCCTTGATTGGGGAGCCTTCGCGCAGCAGCGAGCGCGCGGCCACCATTCGTTCCTGACGAAGCCAGTCTTTCGGCGCGATGCCGATGCCTTCTTCGAAAACCCGCCGCAAATGGCGTTCCGACACGCTGATCCAGTCGCACAGGCTCGACATCCGGTATTCGCCCTCACGGGCGATTTGGCTGAGTGACAGCGGCATAGGCTCACGGGCCAGGAGCACGAGGAACCTGCCGTCTCTTTGGATGATTTCTACGTCGCGGCGTTTCACGGTGGATCAGGGGGGGGGGGGTGCCCCCAGATAAATTCAAACTGCCCAGATTGTCAACTTTTTAAAATAATACGGGGTTTTGGGGTTTCTTTTTGAATTTCGAGTAAAACACGGAACCGGTCAGTGCTCCCTTTTGAATTTCAATCAAGGATTTCCAATGTTTGGCAAGTCAGGAGCTGTCAATCCGGGGATCCGAGTCAGCTCTGGCCCGTCAACCCGGCACGCTCCGTTCCTCGCGAATTGCAAATCCCGCTCCCATGGACGTGGCCCGCCGACGCATGGGACACCCCTGCGGAAAGCTTTTCCTCGAACGCGGAAAGCTTTTCCTCGAACGCGGAAAGCTTTTCCCTGAACGCGGAAAGCTTTTCCCTGAACGCGGAAAGCTTTTCCCCGAGCGCGGAAAGCTTTTCCTTGAACGTGGAAAGCTTTTCCCCGAACGTGGAAAGGTTTTCCCTGAACGTGCAAAGCTTTTCCCCGAGCGTGCAAAGCTTTTCCCCGAGCGTGCAAAGCCTTTGCACGGCCGTCGCCAGCGCTCCCTCGTTCTGACTCCTTTCGGCATTCAAGCGGACCGTTTGCAGGGCCGGGCGGGGCGGGCCAGGGCGACCTCGCTTTGAAGAGTGAACCGCGAATCCAGCGAATGGTTAGCGCAAGAGCCCTGAACCCACCCCTGTCTCCCGGATCTTTTTTTGCGCCCTTCTTTTCGCCTTTTTGCGGCTGAATTCTCCATCCGTCTCAGCTTTGGCTCCCCCGTTCCGACCATTTCGGCACTCCAGCGCCCGGAATCCCTCCGCCCCGGCCACCCGCTCATTTAATTTCCCTTTTCGCTGGAGGTCCCGGCCCTGCCCGTTAGCTTGGCGGGCGACAAGGTCCATGCCGGGCCTTTCCCGCTCCCGCTTTCCCTTTTCTTAATTTTTCAATGGATCACGCCACCCACAATAAAATCGTCTCCTTCATCTGGTCCATCGCGGACGACTGCCTCCGCGACGTCTTCGTCCGCGGGAAATACCGCGATGTCATTCTTCCGATGTTCGTCCTCCGCCGGATCGACTGCCTGCTGGAGGACACTAAGGAAGCGGTGCTGGCCGAGGTGAAGTTCCAGAAAGTCGAGGCGGACATGGCCGTGCTCGATCCCGACGGCCTCCGCGAAGCTTCCGGCCAGGTCTTTTACAACACCTCCAAGTTCACCCTCAAGAGCCTGCTCGGAAATCCCACGCAGCTCGAAGCGAACTTCAATTACTACCTCGACGGCTTCTCCGACAATGTCCGGGAAATCATCGCGAAGTTCGATCTCCGCAACCAAATCCGCAAGATGGGCGAGGCGGATGCCCTCCACGGTGTCATCGAGAAATTCGTGGCTCCGGACATCAATCTATCCCACCACGACGCCATCGGCCCGGACGGGCGCAAGCTCCCCGGCCTGACCAATCTCGGCATGGGCTACGTCTTCGAGGAACTCATCCGCAAGTTTAACGAGGAGAACAACGAGGAGGCCGGAGAGCACTTCACTCCGCGCGAGGTTATCCAGCTCATGATCCACCTGCTGTTCGAGCCGGTGAAAAAGAAGCTCCCGCCCGTGATCACCATTTACGATCCCGCCTGCGGTTCCGGCGGCATGCTCACCGAGGCCCAGGACTTCATCATCGATCCCGAGGGCTCCATCCGCTCCAAGGCCGCCATCTACCTCTACGGCAAGGAGGTCAACCCCGAGACCTACGCCATCTGCAAGTCCGACATGATGATCAAGGGCAACAACCCCGAGAACATCCGCTACGGCTCCACCCTCGCCACCGACGAGTTCTCCGGCACCCGCTTCGACTTCATGCTGTCGAATCCGCCCTACGGCAAGAGCTGGAAGACCGACCAAGGCCAGATCCTTGAGAAAAACGGCGCGAACACCGTGATCATCGATCCTCGCTTCGAGGTAAAACTACCCGACGCCGCCGGCGAAATCCAGACCGTCTCCGCCGCGCCCGCCGTGGATGACGGACAGCTCCTCTTTCTCATGGAAATGGTGAGCAAGATGAAGCGCCTCCAGGATTCCCCGGCCGGCTCGCGCATCGCCACCGTCCACAATGGCTCCGCCCTCTTCACCGGGAATGCCGGCGGCGGGGCAAGCAACATCCGCCAATACCTCATCGAGAACGACCTGCTCGAAGCCATCATCCAGCTTCCCAACAACATCTTCTACAACACCGGAATCACCACCTACATCTGGCTGCTCTCCAACAAGAAGGCCAAGGGCCGCGACGGCAAGGTCCAGCTCATTGATGCCTCCCAGCTTTTCGAAAAGCTCCGCAAGAACCTCGGTGCGAAAAACTGCGCCTTCACCGGCAGCCACCTTGCCCAAATCACCCGCGCCTATCTCGACCTGCTCGATACCGGCAAGCAGTCCGTCGATGGCCTGAAATCCCAGGTCTTCGACAACAAGGAATTTGGATACTGGAAAGTCACCGTCGAGCGTCCGCTGCGGAAGTCCGCCCAATTCACCGCCGAGCGCATCGCGCCCCTGCGCTTCGACAAATCCCTCGCCACCGAAATGGAGTGGATCTTCTCCCAATGGGGCGAGGATGTTTACCAGAAGGACTTCCTCGCCGGGAAAAAGGAAGCCGTCCAGCGCTGGCTCGACCACGAACAGATCGAACTCACCGGCGCGAACCTCAAAAAACTCCTCGATCCCAAGCTCTGGCTCGCCCGCCGCGAGCTGTTGGAAATCGCCGGAAAACTCCACCAGCAGCTCGGCGAGGAAACGTGGAACGACTTCACCCTCTTCACCGAGGACGTCAAAGCCGCGCTCAAGAACCTCAAGCTCAAGCCCGGCGCGCCCCAGCTCAAACAGATCCTCGACGCCGTCTCCTGGCGCGATCCCGAGGCCGCGCCCATCGTCGCCAACGAACTCTACCTCGAAATCGACTCCGAGGAACAACGCCTCTCCGCCCGCACCTGGTATCCCGTCGTCGAGGACGGCAGCGCCACCCTCTACGAGCCCGACAGCGAACTCCGCGATACCGAGAACATCCCGCTCACCTACGCAGGCGGCATCGAATCCTATTTCCACAAGGAAGTCCTACCCCACGTCCCGGACGCCTGGATCGACGACAGCAAAACCGTCATCGGCTACGAAATCTCCTTCAACAAATACTTCTACGTCCACCAGCCGCTCCGCGACCTCGCCGAAGTCGTAAAGGAAATCCGCGACCTCGAAGCCGAAACCGAAGGCCTGCTCGAGCAAATTCTCAATTTTTCCGCCTGATTTTTATTAGCACCACTCACTATTTAAATTTTCACCCGATTTTTTAATTAGCAGCCCGCCCGGACATGTTACCAGCCGCCGAACAAGCCGCCTTCGAAATAGGCTACGCACTGCGTAGCCTATTGCCGGGCATTTGTCCGTGTCTCGAGTCATCCGATGCCGGAGGCATCCCATCCGGTAGCCGGTGGTTGAGCGCCACAGGCGCGACACCACCGGACCGCCGTCCCCCCGAGTTCCGCACCCCGGCAGGGGTGCCAGCCATTGCCCGTCATGCCCTCCACCCACACCTCTCTCCATTACCTCCTGATATTCGCCACCAAGAACCGGGAACCGATGATCGCCGCCCCATGGCGCGCCGAACTCCACTCCTATCTCGGCGGAATCGTCAAAGGACTCGATGCTCTCCCTCATGGCATTGGCGGCGTGGCGGATCATGTCCACCTGTTGGTCTCCCTCAAATCCACCCATTGCCTCTCCGATTTCATGCGGGAATTGAAAAAATCCTCCTCCTCATGGATCCGCGGTTCCCATCTGCCATCCTTCCAATGGCAAGAGGGCTACGCCGCCTTCACCGTCAGCGCGTCGGCGCGGGAATCGGTGAAACAATACATCGCCAATCAGGAAGAACATCACCGGGTGAAATCATTCCGCGAGGAATTGATCGGATTCCTCAGAAAGTCCGGCGTGGAATACGACGAGCGCTATCTCGATTGATTTCCGCGGACCTTACCCGTCCGGTGGTGTCGCTTCGCTCAACCACCGGCTACAGCATTTCATCCCTCCGGGATGATCATGACATGTCACTCCCGTTTGCGGCCTAACCCGATCCAACCATGCTCTATCCATTCATCTCAGCCGGAGAACTCCTCGGTCCCGAATGCCAGATTCGAACCGTCTCCATCGCTGCGGACCCCTATCTTCCGGACGGAGAATACACATTTCTAGACACCTATTGCACCGACAACACCTGCGACTGCCGGAAAACCATCATTCAGATCTTCCATGACGAGAAACTCGTATCCATCGTCAGCTACGGTTGGGAGAGCCCCAAGTTTTACCTTCGCTGGCTTGGCTCCACTAGAGATGTCGAGTTGGCCAAAGAAATGAGCGGCGTGACCATCGATCCCTCCAGCCCGGACCTCGTTTCTCCGCAAGGCATCCTCCTCTTGGTCAAGCACCTCATGGACCCAAAGTGGATTTCCATGCTCAAGGAAAACTATCGTCTCATCAGAAAAACCACCAAGCCCGACAACGTCATCCAGATGCCTCCCAAAATCTCCCGCAACGCCCCCTGTCACTGTGGCAGTGGGAAAAAATACAAGAACTGCTGTTTGTGATCGAGCCAATCGCCATCCCCGCCACCACATCCCGTCGTCTGGATGCCGGAGGAATCACATGGGTCTCAACCCAATCCGAACTTTCCGCGTTCGGTAAGACCTCCCGTCGTCTGGATGCCGGAGGCATCACATGGGGTAGCCGGTGGTTGAGCGCAGCGACACCACCGGT
>CAMCCX010000077.1 GCA_945873305.1 Akkermansia muciniphila | reverse complement strand
GCTCGTCGAGGAGCGCGTTGCTGATTTTCGGTCTCATTGGATGTGCTGGTTCTGGTGATGGGGCACATCAGCGGAAAGCACTTACACAAAAATTATGACACCCCCTAGTTTTTGAGTAGCTCGTCGAGGAGCGCGTTGCTGATTTTCGGTCTCATTGGATGTGCTGGTTCTGGTGATGGGGCACATCAGCGGAAAGCACTTACACAAAAATTATGACACCCCCGGGTCTACATGGTGGATGTCATTCCACCGGCGGATCTTTTGCCAAAAGTCATTACCAAAACTTCCCGCCGCTTGTGCCGCCGAGAGATTGTCCGGAGTTCGCGCTTTAGCGCAATGCCTCTTAGGATTTCAAATCGTCCGTTCGGACTCCTTCCCATTCCGGATGGTGGCGCAAATCCCCAACAAGGAGCGGCGGAATCTGTCCGCCGTAGCCCATGAGATGACAATGATTCGCGGATTGCCTCTTCACATTGGTTTTTTCATGGGCTGGGCGGACAGATTCCGCCCTTCCTTGAGTTCCCAATTCTTAAAGGCATTGGTCTAAAGTCCGCAACCCGTCCGCGCCCGCTTCTCCGCCTTGAGCATCCCGCAGCCGGCGGCGACGTCGATGCCGCGGCGTTGGCGGAAAGTGCAGGGGAATCCGCCGGCGATCAGGATTTTCTGGAACTCGTGGCCGGACTCGCTTTGCGTCCCCGCGAAGCCGCCGGTGGGGTTGAGCGGGATCAGATTGATGTGCGCGTCGATCCCGCGCAGCAGCTCGACGAGGCGGCGGGCGGTCTCGGGCGAGTCGTTTTTCCCGGCGATCAGGGTCCACTCGAAAAAGATCCGCTTGCCGGTGATTTCGCCATATTTCCGGCAGGCATCGATGAGCATCGCCAGCGACCAGCGCTTGCTGGCTGGCACCAGCGCGGCGCGTTCCTCCTCCGTCGAGCCGTGCAGGCTAACGGCCAGGCGGTAGGGGCGCTGCTCCTCGGCTAACCGCAGGATGCTCGGGACGACTCCCACCGTGCTGATCGCGATCTTGGTCGGTCCGATGCCGGGGCCGCGCCTGTCGGAAATGGTTTCCAGCGCGAGCATCACCGAGTCGTAGTTGTGCAGCGGTTCGCCCATGCCCATCAGCACCATGTTGCGCAGCCGTTTCTTAGGATCGATGGTTTTCAAGACCCGCCGGGCATGCAGCACTTGCGCCACGATTTCCCCCGGCCGCAGGTGGCGGACGAAGCCCATTTGCCCCGTCGCGCAGAACACGCAACCCATCGCGCAGCCCGCCTGCGTGCTCACGCAAACTGTCTGGCGGCCTTGGTAGCCCATGAGCACGGTCTCGATGGTTTGGCCGTCGCGCAGGCGCAGGAGAAACTTGCGGGTCAGCCCGTCGGAGCTGTGGATTTCATCGACGACTTCCGGCGCATCGAGGAAAAACGCCTTTCCCTCGCCCACGGATTTCTCCACCCAGCGCTTGAGCGGCGGCAAGAACGCGCGGCCTGCGAGGTTGAGCTCGCCCTCGCCGTGGAGGGTCCGCCAGAGGACTTTGGCGTGGTGCAGGATCACGCCGTCCGCCGCCAGCACGGCCACGAGCTCGGAAAATCCGAGGTCGTGCAAAGAGCGTGCGGGTGGGGAACTCACGGCCGAATGCAACCCCGCGGGCGGTGGCGTTCAAGCGCGATTTTCAGTTCAGGGTTTCCAATCGATGATCGTGGTCGCGGTTCCGGCGGCGGGTTTGATTTCCCGGGGCTTGCCGCCGTGGCTGAGGAAGCTTTCCTTGCCGCCCACGGGCTGGAGCAGGTTGCTGAGAATCAGGTAGGCGTGGTCGCCGTCGAGGAAGCGCGCCCAGAGGTTGATTTTCCAACCCATGCTCCAGCCGGTGGCGGCGTCGCCCCGGTAGATGAGGGACTGGCGGGCGGCTTTGAAAAAGTCGCCGTCGCGCGAGGTGATGTCGGTGCCCGGATAGACGGCCCAGAGGTGGGAGACGTGGCGGTGGGTGTTTTTCGGGTCGTCGCGGTCGGTCATCCATTCCTGGAGCTGGCCGTGTTTGCCGATGCGGTTCGGCGAGATCCGCGGTGTCATTTCCGTGAGTTTGGCGGCGAAATCCTTGTCGGTCTTGAGGGCGGCGGCCTCGACGGTGAGTTTGAAAAGCGAGCGGATGATCTGGTGGTCCATGCTGGGTCCTATGACGAGGCCGCCTTGTTCGGGCGAAGAACTAATATGACAAACGAAAAGCACATCCTCCAGATTCGGAATGGAATCTATGTCCTGTGCCTGATATCGGTCTCCGAGCTGAGGCGGCAACGCGCTCCGCCGCCCATGGGCGACCTTCGGAGGATCAAAAGGGTTTTGCTTGGCTCGGTTCGTGGCCGTGATAGGACAAGGCATGAGCGACACCGCCACCCGCATTCCCGAAGACATCAAGACCGCCATGAGGGCGAAAGACAGCGTCGCGTTGAACGCCTTGCGCGCCCTGAAAAGCGCGCTGATGAACGCCGCGATCGAGAAGGGCAATCTCAGCATCGTGCTCGACGAATCCGAGGTGCTGGCGGTGATCCGCAAACAAATCAAGCAGCGGGTGGACTCGTGCGAGCAGTTTGAAAAAGCCGGTCGCCCGGAACTCGCGGCGACGGAGAAAACCGAGATTGAAATTCTCTCCCGCTATCTTCCCGCCGCGCTGGGCGAGGCCGAGTTGCTAGCGATGGTCGAGCAGGCGGTGGCCGACACCGGAGCCACCGGCAAGGCGGACATGGGCAAGGTGATGAAGCGCGCGCAGGAACTCGCGGAAGGCCGCGCGGACGGGAAACTGCTGTCCGCCGCGGTGATGAAGCGGCTTTCCTGAATCAATCGTGCAGATACGTCCGCGGCCGATAGAAGCAGGCGAAGGGGATGAACAGCAGGGTGGTGGCGAGGACCAGCCAGGTGAAGAAGCGGAAGTAGGCCGCGCCTTCGAGCTTGCTCTGGCCGCCGCAGAACTCGGTGCGGGTGAAGCCGGCCGCGGCGGGCTTTTCATGGATGCCGAGCGCGGCCTTGCGGCGGCCGAGCCAGGTGTCTTGCGAGGAGAGCGCGTCGCCGCTGACTTTTTCGACGACCACGCCGAGGTCCCATTGGGTCTTGGAAATCCGGTCGGGACCGGCGCTGGAAATACGGGAGTGGGACGAGTCGATAAGGTCATAAACCAGAGGATTTCCCCACGGGTCTTTGGCATCGCCGATGATTTCGCGGGCCGTTTCTTTCGAGGGGAAACCATCCTTGGTACGCGCTTCGATCCGGCTGGCGGCGGCGAGGAAAATCTCGCGGCCGGGGATTTCCAGCGACTCTAACCGGCCCTGCTGGCAGCGGGCGATGAGATCGTCGTCCGTGCCGGTGACGCCGTCGTGTCCCGGCAGCACGATGTTGCGCGGCGAGGTCTGCCAGTCGGCGGGAAGCTTGGCGGTGGCTTGTTCGAACTGCGCGACGCCGGGGGAGGGGATGTCGATCACGCGGTTGACCTGCGCGGTGAACTGGTTGCCGCCCCAGACGGAAAGCCAGAACAGCGCCATGATCCAGGATTTCATCGCCTTGGGCGCCTGGGTGTAGGCGAACTCCAGGCCGACGATGGAGACCATGATTTCCGCGGCGGTGATGATGACGTAGGCGACGATCTGCCAGCCGATAGAAGGACGCTGGCCGGCGTCGATCCAGGTTTGGATCAAGGTGGTGAGCGCGAACGAGGCGGCGATGAGCGCCATGCCGATGCCGATTTTCCGCAGGGGCGTGAGCAGGAAAACCCGGTTCATCCACGGATAGATGACGAAGGTGAACAGCGGGATGAAGACGAGGATCAGGATCGGATTGACCGCCTGGATCTGGGATTCGAGCCAGTGGATGCCGAGAAAATGAAGGTTCATCTGCTCGGCCTGCAGCACCCATGACGAGCCGGTCTGGTCGTAGAGCGACCAGAACACCGCGATGAATACAAACAGCGGCACCAGCTTGCCAAAGGCGACGACGCCCTCGCGGGAAAACGCCTCTTTGAAGAACCCGCTGCCGGACGGCGGGATGTGGACGAAGCGGTGCCGGCCGAGCCAGAACATGAAGGTGGCGACGGCCATCAGCACGCCCGGAACGCCGAACGCCCAGTGCGGCCCGTGCTTTTCCAACAGCCACGGCGTGAGCAGGGTGGAGAAGAATGAGCCGAAGTTGATAGAAAAGTAGAACCAGTTGTAGATCCGGGAAAGCAGATGGTGGTTTTGTTTCCCGAACTGGTCGCCGACGTGGGCCGAGACGCAGGGCTTGATCCCGCCGGAGCCGAGGCAAATGAGCAACAGCCCGGCACCCAGCCACCAAGGCGAATTCCCATACGAACCCATGCACGCGAGCGCGGCGTGGCCGATGCAATAGACGATGGAAAGCCAGAGGATGGTCCGGTATTTCCCGAGGAAAATATCGGCGATCAGCGCTCCTAGCAGCGGCGTGAAATAAACCCAGCTGGCGAACTGGTGGTAGTATTCAACCGCCTGGTTAGGAGAAAGCGCGCGGCCGCCGCCGCCGTCCATGAAATGCAGATACTGCGCCATGAACACGACCAGGATCGTGCGCATGCCGTAGAACGAAAACCGCTCCGCTGCCTCGTTGCCGATGATGAACGGGATGCCCGGCGGCATCACCTCGGTTTCCTGCGGTGTGCTGCGGAAGGACATGACCTACCAGCGGATCGCCGCGGCGGCCCAGGTCAGGCCGGCTCCGAAAACGACGAGCACGATGTGCTCGCCGCGCTTGAAGGCGCCGCTGCGGTGCGCCTCGTCGAGCGCGATCGCGACGGCGGCGGCGGAGGTGTTGCCGTATTTGTCGAGGTTGACGAAGACGCGCTCGTTAGGCACCGCGAGGCGGTCGGCGATGGCGTCGATGATCCGCAAATTCGCCTGGTGCGGAATGACGCAGGCGATGTCTTCCGGCCTCAGGTCGGCGCGGTCGATGACTTTTTCCGCGGCTTCCTTCATGCGGTTGACCGCGTGTTTGAAGACCTCCTTGCCCATCATGGTGAGGGTGAAAAGGTGGTCGTTGACGTTCTCGCTGGTGATCGGGCAGGCGCTGCCGCCGCCGGGGATGTTGAGCAGGTGGGTTAGATTTCCATCGGTGCCCATCTCGGTGGCGAGGATCGAGCCTTCCTCCGGCTCGGCGCGGCGGAGCACGGCGGCTCCGGCTCCGTCGCCGAACAGCACGCACGTCGTGCGGTCGTCCCAATTGGTCACGGACGAGAGTTTTTCCGCGCCGATGATCAGGGCGTTTTTGAACGCGCCGTCGGAGATTAGGCGCTTGGAAATTTTCATCGCGTAGAGAAATCCCGAGCAGGCGGCGGAGATGTCGAAGGCCACCGCGCGGTTCGCGCCGAGCGCCTGTTGGACATAACAGGCGGTCGCCGGGGTCGGCGTGTCCGGGGTGATGGTGGCGACGATGATCAGCTCGACATCCTCGGCGGCGAGGCCGGCTTGTTCGAGCGCGCGGCGGGCGGCGTGGGTCGCCATGTGCGAGGTGAATTCGCCCTCCGCGGCGATCCGGCGCTCGCGGATGCCGGTGCGGGAAAGAATCCACTCGTCGCTGGTGTCCACCATCACCGCAAGTTCGGCGTTGGTCAGGATTCGCTCCGGCAAATAGCTGCCGGTTCCTGCGATGCAAACTTGGGTGGGAGTCGTCAATTCACTCATGCGGCGGGACAGTGGAACCCTCGAACGGTTGCCACAAGCGCGAAGTGAGAATCGCGGTTTTCTAAAACTAAACGTCGGCTTGAGCCGTCAGCGAGAGGGTGGCCAACGCTTCCTGGATCTGCGGATTCACGCGGTTTTCGACGGTTTCCATGCCGACCCGGATCGCGTTGCGCACGGCGAGCGCGGTGGAGGAGCCGTGGGCGATGATGACCACGCCGTTGACCCCGAGCAGCGGGCTGCCGCCGTAAGTTTCGTAGCTGCTTTTTTCCTTGAGCGCCTTGAACGCGCCTTGCGCGAGCACGGCTCCGGCGATCCGCAGCGGATTGCCTTTGATCTCGGTTTTGAGCCATTTGGAAACCGCTTTGGCGGTCGCTTCGATGGTTTTGAGCATGATGTTGCCGACGAATCCGTCGCACAGCACCACGTCGAGCTCGGTTTCGAAAAGATCGCGGCCCTCGACGTTACCGATGAAGTTGATGCCGGGAGTTTGCTTGAGGAGCTTGAAGGTTTCCTTGGTGAAGGTCGTGCCTTTTTCGTCTTCCTCGCCGTTCGACATCAGGCCGACTTTGGGATTTTTCACGCCGAGCACGCCGCGCGAAAACGCGGTGCCCATCACCGCGTAGGCGACGAGATGCTCGGGTTTCGCCTCGGGATTCGCCCCGGCGTCGAGAATGTGGCAAATCCCGTATTCGTTCGGCAGCGCGGAGGCGATGCCGGCGCGGTCCACGCCGGGAAGCGTGCGGAGTTTCAAAGTCGCGGCAGCCACCGCGCCGCCCGTGTTGCCAGCGGAAACGAACGCGTCCGCCCGGCCGTCCTTCACCATGTCCATGGCGATGTTGATGGACGAGTCCTTCTTTTTGCGCACCGTTTTCGCACCCGGCTCGGCCATGCCGATCACTTCGGAAGCGTGGACGATGCTCACCCGCGGATCATTGAGATCCAGCCCTTGTTTCCGACATTCCTCCTCGAGGATTTCCCGAACTCCCACCAGATAAAGGTGTTGGATCTTCGGGTAGTAACGCAGCGCGTCGATGGCTCCTCCGATATTGACGGCGGGGGCGTGGTCCCCGCCCATGGCGTCCAGGGCGACTTTCATGCAGGATCGAGATTGCGGTGGTGAAAAGCGAGGAAACGAAAAATTACCGCAGGAGGAAATCCCCGAGCGGTAATTGATTCGGAAAGCACGTGGTCAGCTTCAGAGAGCTTCGACGTCGAGCACTTGGCGATCGCGGTAGTAGCCGCAAGATGGGCAAGCGATGTGCGAAGGCACTTTGCTGCCGCACTCAGGGCAGCTTTTGAAGATCGGTGCACGCCAGCGAGTGGCGCCGCGGCGCATTTTTGAGCGGCTTTTGGATTGGCGTCTTTTTGGTACGGCCATGGTCGTAGTTTAGTTAAGGTTGGTCCTTGAGGTCCTTGAGGATGTCGAGAGCTGACCATCGGTCGTCGCTCTCGGCGCGGGGCGGAGTGGGTAGCCCATCTTCCGGCGACTTGTCCACTGATAAATATCGGGAATCGATTTCGCACTTCTGCGGCACGTCTCCTTCCTCGCATCTCGGGTCCACCGGGAAGTTGATCAGGATCTCCTCGCGCAAGGCTTCGGTGGCGTCGATTTGCCCCTCGTGCTCGATTTCCAGCGAAATCGCGGCGTTTTCCAGTCGGATCGTTTGCACGAAAGGATGCAGCGTCCTCACGCAGGTGAATTCAAACGGAGCCGAAATCGAGCCGGTCATCAGCAATTCCGAGCCGAACCGATGGATCCAGAGGTCGTATTCCAGCGGCCCGACGGCTTGGGCGTCCTCTTCCGGCAGGTCGAAAATTTCCTTCGGCAGCTCGCCGGAATAGCCTTTTCCCTCCTCCGGCAAGTTCGCCAGATCGATGATTAAATGTCCTTTCACGCGCGGAATGTAACCCCGCGCCGCTCGCCGCCAAGTCGCAATTATTTCCCCTCGTCAAGGTCCTCCACCCCGCTATTTTCCGCCCGTCATGGCCATCGATATCCCACTTCTCGCCCGTATTTGTGAAGCTCCCGGCGCTCCGGGATTTGAAAAAGAAATCCGCAAGCTCGTCCTCACCGAGCTCAAGGGCCTCGCCGACGACATCCGCATCGACAACATGGGCAGCATCATCGCCCTCAAAAAAGGCCGCTCATCCGCCAAAAAAACCATGGCCGCCGCCCACATGGACGAGATCGGCTTCATCGTCACCCACGTCGATGACAAAGGCTTCGTCCGCTTCAATCCCGTCGGCGGCTTCGACCCCAAAACCCTCACCTCCCAGCGCGTCATCATCCACGGCCGCCAGGATATCATGGGCGTCATGGGCTCCAAACCGGTCCACATCATGACCCCGGAGGAGAAGCACAAACCCGTCAAAATCACCGACTACTTCATCGACACCGGCATGACCAAAAAGGACGTCGATCAAGTCGTCGCCGTCGGCGATTTCGTCACCCGCCACTCGCCGCTCATCGAGCTCGGCGACTGCGTGAACGTGAAATCCCTCGACAACCGCGCCTCCGTTTTCGTCCTCATCCAGACCCTTCGCGAGCTCAAGAAATCCAAGCGCAAGCCCGCCTTCGACTTCTACGCCGTTTTCACCGTCCAGGAAGAAGTCGGCCTCCGCGGCGCGCAGGCCGCCGCGCTTCAAATCCAGCCGGATTTCGGCTTCGGGCTCGACACCACCATCGCTTACGACGTCCCCGGCTCCTCCCCGCAGGAACGCTGCACCGCCCTCGGCGAGGGCGCGGCCATCAAGCTCATGGACTCTTCCGTCATCTGCGACTACCGGATGGTCGAGTTCATGAAATCCGCCGCCAAGCGCCACAAAATCAAGTGGCAGCCGGAAATCCTCGCCGCCGGCGGCACCGACACCGCCAGCCTCCAGCGCATGGTCGCCGGCGGTGCGATTGCCGGCGCGATCTCCATTCCCACCCGCCACATCCATCAAACCATCGAATCCTGCCATAAGGAGGATCTCGCCGCCTGCATCCAGCTGCTCATCGCCTGTGTTTGCGAACTCGACCTTCACGACTGGAAATTCTGATCCGTCGTTTGCCGCGTTTCCGCCGCCCGTCTCCAACCGGAAACCGGCGGCTTTTTCTTGCCCCGAATCCAACAGCCGCCCGCC
The DNA here is from genome assembly GCA_945873305.1 of Akkermansia muciniphila. Classification (GTDB taxonomy): domain Bacteria; phylum Verrucomicrobiota; class Verrucomicrobiia; order Verrucomicrobiales; family Akkermansiaceae; genus Luteolibacter; species Luteolibacter muciniphilus_D. The sequence goes on along the minus strand of CAMCCX010000077.1, from coordinate 5,588 downwards.
AATCTAAAAATTTTACACTCCTCTCCAATGCCTTGCGCCAGTCCACCCGGTTTCAGGGAAGATGCTTCGTAAAAATTAATGGATTTTTTCAAATTTCCGCCAAACCACCCGATCCTAACACTTAGGTGAAAATTTCCGAGCACCTAGACTTCTCTCCGTATCCTCGCACCAATCCTCGCAAGCCCTAGATCCTGCTCATGATTTACTCCGTAATGACATCGCGAAAAGCACTACATCTTGTATTGTGAATAATTTGTTGATACCACATGGGCAAAATCGGTTTGACCCGGCCCGTCATCTGCTCTCATTCTCCACTTCGCTGCGCCAGTCGCGCAGTCCACAAATTCCCCTGCTTTCAAGTTCGCCCAATACCATGTCATCGTCTTCCACCACCACCGTCGCCCTCGGCAACAAAACCTTCATTCTGGACCGCGAAAAAGCCGAACTCGCCTACGCCGGCAAGCGCGTGATCAACGGCAAGGAAACCATGTTCTTCAACATCCTCCCGCTCAAATACCAGTGGGCGTATGACCTCTACAAGACGATGAAGAACAACCACTGGGAGCCCGAGGACATCACCATGCAGAAGGATGTCGAGCAGTGGCGCTCGGATGAAATCTCCGACGTCGAGCGCTGGATTATCAAAATGGGCATCGGCTACTTCTCCGCCGCGGAAGGCATCGTCGGCGACAACGTGCTCCACGTCGTCCGCGAGGTGGTCACCGCCCCCGAGCTCAAGCTCGTGCTCGGCCGCCACGCCCACGAGGAAAACATCCACGCCGACTCGCTCGTTTACATGATTTCCTCCCTCGGCATCAACCCGCACGAGTGCGAGGCGATGTTCGAGGACATCCCGTCCATCACCGCGAAAAACAACTTCGTCGTCTCCAACAGCAAGGCCCTCCGCCGCGACATCGACCTCACCGTCACCGAAAACAAACAGGCGCTCGCCAAGAACATCTTCATGTTCGGCCAAGTCATGGAAGGCACCCAGTTCTATGGCCTTTTCGGCATGATCCTCAGCCTTTACCGCCAGAACAAATTCCCCGGCATCGGCCAGATGTTCCGCTACACCCTGCGCGACGAATCGAACCACATCGAAGTCTTCCGGAATCTGCTCATGGATCTCATCGATGAAAATCCCGACGTCTGGACCGAGGATTTCCGCGAGGACCTCCGCGCCACCATGAAAGAGGGCATCACCCTCGAAAAACAATTCATCCGCGACTGCCTCCCCGTCGCCGGCCTCGGCCTCAACTCCGTCGATTTCGAAACCTACATCGACTACATTGCCGACCGCCGCCTGATTTCCTGCGGCCTCGCCCCGCTCAACGAGTCCGTCAGCAACCCATTCCCATGGCTCGCCGAAATGATGGACATCAAAAAAGAAACCAACTTCTTCGAGGGCCGCGTCACAGAATATCAAAAAGCCTCCGCCCTCAGCTCCGTTGACGACGACGAGCTCTGAATCCCGCCCTTCCCTCACTCTCCGTTTCCCGACCACTCACTCCATCAAAAAGCCATGTACCGTTCCGTAAACACCAACGAAGACCTCCTCCTGAAGAAGGTCATCACCGACCGCTTCTCCGCCCCCGTCATGGAGCCGGGTTATGCCTGGCGCGACATTCTTCCCTCCGAAAAACGCGCTCCCATCGCTGACATCATCGTCACCCGCGGCACCACCGACACCCAGTTCTCACTCGAAGACGTCGCCGACGCCATCGGCGACTCCCTCGCCGACCTGCTCATCTCCCGCAGCCACGACGAGACTTCCATCTTCTCAGACGTCAACCGCCAGTTCGTCTCCGACGTCGCCCACAGCGTCGCCAATTCCCTCACCAAGTCGCTCGACGACGGCGGCCGCCTCCGTCTATCGGAAGCCGATCTCTATCTGCTCATCGAAAAGGCCCTCCTCGAAAACGAAGCCTACGACGTCGCCAAGTCGCTCGCCTTCCGCCGCTCCATGGAAAAACACGGCAGCGTCGATGTCCACGCCGGCCCTAATTCGCTGCCCGTCCGCCTCATCCGCCGCAGCGGCAACGTCGTCCCGTGGTCCGAGACCAAAATCGAAATCGCCGTCCGCAAGGCTTTCCTAACCATCAAGGAAAACCCCGAGCCCGCCATCGACATCGCCAAGGGCGTCACCGACCGCATCCGCCGCGGCGACCAATCCTTCGTCCACATCGAGGATGTCCAGGACATGGTCCAGGAAGAGCTCATGCGCCAGGGCCACTTCAAGGCCGCCGAGCACTACATCCTCTATCGGGCCCAGCGCAACCGCCTCCGCGTCGAGGAAGAACTCAATGCCGAGGATCCTAACCAGGAGCTCATGGTCACCGTCATCAACGACGAGGGCGTCTCCTCGTTCTGGGACGGCACCGACCTCCGCAAGCGCATCGCCTACGCCTCCATCGGCCTCGAACTCAACATCACCGAAGGCGACATCGAGCGCGAGCTCCGCCGCTCCGTCGGCAATGAAATCGCCGAAAAAGACCTCAAGGCCACCATCATCCTCAACGCCAAGGCCCTCATCGAGAAAGACGCCGACTTCGCGAAATTCGCCGGCCGCATCCTCCTCTCCTACATCTACGAGGAAGTCCTCGACTGGTCGATCTCCCGCGACGGCATCGACAAACTGAAAGCCGCGCACAAGCAGGCCTTCAAGTCCTACCTCAAGCACGGCGTCGCCATCAAACGCCTCAACCCCGAGTTGCTGGAAGTTTACAACCTCGACAAACTCGCCGAAGCCTTCGACCCCACCGCCGACCTCGACTTCGACTACCTCGGCATCCAGACCCTCTACGATCGCTACCTGATTGTGGACAAGACCGGCAACAAGCACCGCCGCATCGAGACCCCGCAGTTCTTCTGGATGCGCGTCGCCATGGGTCTCTTCAAAAAAGAGGAAACCGACGCCGAAGGCTGGGCCATCCGTCTTTACAACCTCTACAAAGGCCGCCGCTTCTGCTCCTCCACCCCCACTCTTTTCAACTCCGGCACCCTCCACAGCCAGCTTTCCAGCTGCTACCTCTACAAGGTGGACGACTCCATCGAGTCGATCATGTATCGCGGCATCGCCGAGAACGCGTTTCTATCCAAATGGGCCGGCGGCCTCGGTGGTTCATGGACCGCCGTCCGCGGCACCGGCGGCTACATCCAAGGCACTAACGGCGAGTCGCAAGGCATCATCCCCTTCCTCAAGCTCCACAACGACCAGCTCGTCGCCGTCAACCAAGGCGGCAAGCGCCGCGGCTCCGGCTGCGCCTATCTGGAAACCTGGCACAACGACATCGAGGACTTCCTCGACCTCCGCAAAAACACCGGCGACGAGCGCCGCCGCTGCCACGACATGAACACCGCCAACTGGGTTCCCGACCTCTTCATGAAACGCATGGAAGACCGCCAAAGCTGGACCCTCTTCCGCTCTAACGAGGTCCCCGACCTCCACGACCTCTACGGCTCCGCCTTCGAAACCCGCTACTGCGAATACGAGCAAATGGCCGCCGACGGCAAGATCTGGTCGCGCTCCCTGCCCGCCCTCGAGCTCTGGAAATCCATGTTGAAAATGGTCTTCGAAACCGGCCACCCGTGGATCACCTTCAAGGACCCCTGCAACGTCCGCTCCCCGCAAGACCATTGCGGCGTCATCCACTCGTCTAACCTTTGCACCGAGATCACCCTCAACACCTCCGACGAGGAAACCGCCGTCTGCAACCTCGGCTCCGTCGTCCTCGACACCCACATCACCCGTGACGGCGCGCTCGACCACGAGATGCTCAAGGAAACCATCACCGTCGCCATCCGCGCGCTGGACAACGTGATCGACATCAACTTCTACCCGACCGCCGCCGCCAAGACCGCCAACACCCGCCACCGCCCCATCGGCCTCGGCGTCATGGGCGTCCAAAACGCCCTCTACAAGCGCAACCTCGCCTTCGCCTCCGACGCCGCCGTCGAGTTCAACGACGAGTTCATGGAAGCCATCGCCTACTACGCCTACAGCGCCTCCAGCGATCTCGCCGCCGAAGTCGGCAGCTACTCCACCTTCAAGGGCAGCAAGTGGGACCGCGGCCTCCTCCCGCAGGACACCGTCGATCTCCTCGAAGCCGAGCGCGGCCGCAAGATCGACGTCCCCCGCGGCGGCAAAATGGACTGGTCTGTCGTTAGGGAAAAAATCGCCAAACACGGCATGCGCAACTCCAACGTCCTCGCCATCGCCCCCACCGCCACCATCTCGAACATCATGGGCACCACCCCCTGCATCGAGCCGAACTACAAGAACCTCTACGTCAAATCCAACCTCGGCGGCGAGTTCATCATCCTCAACGCCGAGCTCGTCAAAGACCTCAAAAAACTCAACCTCTGGAACCAGGAAATGCTCGACCAGCTCAAGTATTTCGACGGCGAGCTCGAGTCCATCGACGAGATCCCCGAGGCCCTCAAGCTCAAGCACAAGACCGTCTTCGGCATCGATCACGAATACATCATCGACGCCGCCGCCCGCCGCCAGAAGTGGATCGACCAGTCGCAGAGCGTCAACCTCTTCCTCGCCACCCCCGAGATGAAGACCCTCTCGCACATGTATCGCCGCGCCTGGGACAAGGGCCTCAAGACCACCTACTACCTCCGCACCCTCCAAGCCTCCAACATCGAGAAAACCACCATCGACGTCAAAAAGGAGACCCGCGGCCTCATGGCCTCCACCGGCGGCACCGACAAGCCCACCTACACCGCCGAGGAAAAGAACGCCTGTTCCATCGAAGCCATGATGAACGGCGGGACATGCGAAGCGTGCCAGTGAGCGACTCTCGAAAACTTAGCTGCATCTAATCAACCTCGTGAATTGAGCAATCTCTCGACAGCTCTCTATTCTGGAAAGCAAGTCTCGCGTGCCGGAGAACTGCTCCTCGACGATAATCTAGCAAAGAAAAAACCAGATGAGTATGATCGAGCGATGGATATACATGCTTACCACCATCCTCTGTCCGGTTTGTCGGAAAATGGGGCCACTGTGCAAATCCTGACAGCAAACAATAAGTCAGGCTTTTTCAACGCGATCCACGCTGAGCAGACGAGTCTTTCCGTATCAGTCCTTTAATTTGAGTTGAGAATCACCTTGGATTGTATAAACGGCTGCCAATGGATCTTCAAAAATTCAAGGCCGTCCTCATCATCGCCACTCTCATTGGAATGGGAATCGGACTTCTGGGCTTCGGATGGAATAGGGTTCGGACGGATCGTCTTCTGGATCAAAGCTCCGCCGCGACGGAAGGCCGGGTCGTTGATAGCTGGGTTCACAAAGGGTCGAGAGGCGGAGAGTGGCCGACGCTCGTCGTGGAATACTCGCCGGCGGCGCACGAGCCGATCACCCGGAATCTCGCTGTCGACAGATCGACCTATCAGACTGCTTTGGAAACTCGCAAAGTCATGGTCAACTACTGGGGGAAATTTTTCTTTCCGTTAAATTGTTAAAATCTCAGCAGGCTGGCTGATGGACATTCGATAGGAGAATCCGATCTCACCTGCAAGCTCCGAATGCACTCCCGCGCTGGGAAGGGCCGGTGGAGCCGACGAGGAGCGGAGCGACG
>CAMCCX010000076.1 GCA_945873305.1 Akkermansia muciniphila | reverse complement strand
GAATCCCACCCGCACGAAGCCCAAGCGCCCGTCGCCCACGCCGTCAAATAATCCAATTTTTCTCCTAAAATGACCGCCACCACTACACAAAGCGCCACCGGCCGCCGCAAAACCGCCGTCGCCCGCGTCTGGATGACCGAAGGCACCGGCCAGATCATCATCAACGCCCGTAGCTTCGAAGAATACCTTCCGACCATCGAGCTTCAAAACGCCGTGCTCGCGCCGTTCCTGGCCCTCTCGCTTTCCAACAAGTTTGACCTCAATGTGGTGGTCAAAGGCGGCGGCAAGCAGTCCCAGGCGATCGCGATCCGCCACGCGGTTTCCCGCTCGCTGACCCTCGTGGACCCTGAAAACCGCAAGGTCATCAAGCCACTCGGCTTCCTCACTCGTGACCCACGGATGAAGGAACGGAAAAAGCCAGGTCAACCGGGTGCCCGCGCGCGCTTCCAGTTCTCCAAGCGTTAATCTTCCTGGATTTCTCAAAAACCGCACTCCTCACCGGGTGCGGTTTTTTTTGTGTAAGGGGAATGGACGTCTCGTCCATTCGTTCGGCAGGACGAGACGTCCAGCCCCCTTATTTTCAAACGATCTTCAGCCGGGCCAAATCCTGCGTATCAATCAAACCCACCGGCTTTCCATCCGCGTCGAGCACGACGATGTCATCGATCCGGTTTTCCCCCAGCGTTCTGAGGACCTCCACGGCGAGCGCGTCAGACCGGACCGTGATCGGCCGGCGCGTCATGAGCCCCGCCACGGCTTTTTCTCCGAGAAGAGGATCGTTGCGGAAACTCCGTGCGAAGTCGCCGTGGGTGAAAATTCCCGCCAGGCCGCCGTCGGCGTCGAGAATCAGGCAGGCACCGGCGCGGGCGCGGTTCATCGAGTCGAGCGCGGCGAAAACATCGCCGTCCTCCGCCACCGTCGGCAGCTCCGCATCCGCACGCATGATGTCCGAAACCCGTGTCAGCAAGGCCTTGCCAAGCGATCCGCCGGGATGGAAACGGGCGAAGTCCTCCTCGGTGAATCCGCGGGATTCCAACAAAACCATGGCCAGCGCGTCGCCCATCACCAGCATGGCGGTGGACGAGGACGTCGGGGCGAGATTGAGCGGGCAGGCTTCCCGCTCGACGGAGGTGTCCAAAGTCACCTCGCTGAAGCGCGAGAGGGTGGATGCGGAATTGCCGGTGAGCGCGACGAGCTTGACGTCGAAGCGCTTGATGAAAGGCAGCAGGTCCATCAACTCGCGGGTTTCGCCCGAATAGGACAGCGCGAGCACGGCATCGCCGTCGGAGAGCAGGCCGAGGTCGCCGTGCAGGGCGTTTTGGGAATCGAGCACCACCGCGGTGGCCCCGGTGGAATTGAGCGTGGCGGCGATTTTATGGCCGATGTTGCCGGATTTCCCGACGCCGACGACGACGATTTTCCCGCGATGTTCGAGCGTGTGCTGGAGGATTTTGACCGCGTCGATCAAGCCGTGGTCCAAACGGATCGCCATCCGGCGCAGTCCGTCGATTTCGGTTTCAATCACGCAGCGGGCGCGCACCAAGTAGTCCATGGCCCATCACAAGCCGAGAACCGCCCGCTTGGCAAGCGCGGCGAAGCCCCGGCATCCCGTTCTACCTTTGCCCTCGCAATCGTCCGTTGCTTGGGCAAACTTGAAGCCATGAAAACTTGGTTCGCTTCAATGTTGCTCGGTGGAATGCTGACCTCCACCGTGTTGGCCACGACCATCATGGTGGTGCCGATTTTCGAACCCCTCAGCCTCCACGGCACCGATGGCGACGAGGCGATTTCCGAAATCGGCTCGGCGCTGCAGGCCTCCGTGATGCCGCGCCCGATGGCGCTCACCGGCGCGTTTCCCGAGACGCTGGTGGACGCCATCCGCAGCCCGCACCTGATCCCGACGAACAACCCGAACTACAAGGTCCAGGAGGCCAATTTGCTGGTGCTGTGCAACGTCGGCATCAGTGGGGAAATGAAGGACGACGTTCTGACCGTTAGGCTCGATGTCGCCCAGCTGGCCATCCCCCCGGACGTGGATTTGACCACCCGCCAAATCCTCAACCTGGCGATCATCGCGCTGCGGAAAACACTCGACGAATATCAACGCCCGCAGACCCAGCCGCTGTCGGTCACCGTGATCATCGACGGCACGGATGAAGCCAAGGCGAGCCTGCGCGATCTGGGGACCCAGTTTGTGATTGGTGCCGAGGCGGCGAACTGATGACCGCCCTTACGCCGGCACTTTGTCCAGGTTGAAGGCGTCGTGCACCGCGCGCGCGGCGTCTTCGATGCGCGGCTCGTCCACGGTCACGGCGATCTTGATTTCCGAGGTGGAAATCATGCCGATGTTGATGCCCGCGTCGCCGAGCGCCTTGAACATGGTGGCGGCGACTCCGGAGTGGGAACGCATGCCGATGCCGACGGCGGAAAGTTTCGCGATGCCGGCTTCGGTCTCGATCTTCGAGTTCGGCGCGAGCAGCGCGAGCACCGGCTTGAGCGCGGCCTGTGCCTTGCCGAGGTCGCTGGAGTGCATGGTGAACGAGTGGCGGGCGAAGCCGTCGTGGGCGATGTTGGAGACGATCATGTCGAGATTGATCTCCGCGTCGCCAAGCGCACCGAGGATGCGGCCGGACATGCCGGGCTCGTCGGGGATGCCGGTGAGGGTGACGCGCGCTTGCGAGCGCTCGATCGACACGCCGCGGATGACGACGTTTTCCATGTTGGGATGTTCTTCTAACACGAGGGTTCCAGGATTATCGTTGAGTGAGGAGCGGACTTCGAAAACGACGCCGAATTTCTTGGCGAACTCGACCGAGCGGGATTGCATGATTTTCGAGCCGGACGAGGCCATTTCAAGCATCTCGTCGTAGGAAATTTCCGGCAGCTTGCGGGCGTTTTTAACCACGCGCGGGTCGCAGGTGTAAACGCCGTCCACGTCGGTGAGGATTTGGCAGACATCCGCCTTGAGCGCCGCGGCGACGGCGATGGCGGTGAGGTCGGAACCACCGCGGCCAAGCGTGTGGATCATGCCGTCCGGGGTGACGCCTTGGAAGCCGGCGACAACCAGCGATCTGCCGGCGTCGAGGAAACTCTGCATCAGCGTGGGATCCATGTTCAGGATGCGGCCGCGGGTGTGCGAGCCGGTGGTGTGGATGCCCGCTTGGCCGCCGGTGACGGAGGCGGCGTCCACGCCGAGTTCGTGCAGGGCGATGGCGAGCAGGGCGATGGATTGCTGCTCACCGGTGGCGAGGAGGACGTCGAGCTCGCGTTCGGATGGATTTTCCGCGAGTTCCTTGGCCATTTTGATCAGGTTGTCGGTCATCCCGGACATGGCGGAGACGACGGCGACGACTTGGTTGCCTTCGTCGCGGGTGCGTTTCATCCGCGCGGCGACGTTGCGGATCCGGTCGAGCGAGCCGACGGATGTGCCGCCGTATTTTTGAACGATGAGTGCCATGGGTGAAGCGGCCCGGAGTGAAGGGGAACTTCGCAAATTTGGCAAGAAATTGAATGACGATAAAAGCCGGCGGCGCGGAGCCCCCCCCGGGGCCGGAGGGAAAAAGGGAGTGCCGCTCCCCTGTAAGCCGGATTCTGTCCACCCCTTGCGAGGCTGGACGGCCATTTCTCTCACTCCGCCGAAGCGGGGCGCCCTGCTTGCGCAGGATGCGACTAATACCCGGAGATTGGCGGGCGGGCAGCCCTTCCCCTGTTCTGTCTTGCACCACGCGAGGTTTGCCGTGCCGTCCGGTTACCCGGATTCGCGGTGGGCTCTTACTCCACCATTTCACCCTTGCCTGTGTCCTTGCGGGCCATCGGCGGTATCTTTCTGCTGCACTGTCTGTCCGGGTTTCTCACGTTACCCGTCCCTCACTTTCATGAGGCGCGTTGCCCTGTGGTGTCCGGACTTTCCTCACCTCCGCTTGCGCGAAACTGCGACCGTCCGGGGAGCGGCGGCGACAACCTGCGGCCGCTTCGCTTATTTTCCAATCAAAAACACATCGAGAAAAAACCACCCGATCATCACCACTCCCACCGCGATCTTGAAAACCATCCCCGCCAGCGTGCCGACCACCGAGCCGACCCCGGAATACGCCGCATGGTGGCTCTGCTTTTTCGCGAAGGCGATTTCAGCCACAAACGCTCCCACGAGCGGCCCCACCAACAACCCGAACGGCAGGAAAAACATCCCCACGATGCTGCCGACCAGCGCGCCGAGCGCTCCCCAACGCGTGCCGCCGAACCATTTCGCCCCGGCCGCCCCGCTGAGCATTTCGAACGCCTGCGAGATCGCCATCAGCGCTGCCAGGACCAGAAACGACCACCACTGGAGCCCGGAATCCGCGCCGAGCATCAAACGGTGAGCCACGGCGGCGATGAGCAAAATCAAATGCCCCGGCAAGACCGGCAGCACGCAGCCGACCATCCCCGCCAGCAGTAGGCAAACGGTGACAAACCACGCCGCGCCCGTCCCCGCGCCCTGCCAGGCACCGCTTGATTGAATCGCTTCCCACATGCCGGGGTTCCTACATGGTATCGGCCAATCCCGCAACTTGTGCCTTTGGGGTTGAGTTGCCCCGGTCACCCGCTACTCTCCGCGCCTGTCCGCTATGAAGCATTTCACGACTCTTAAAACGCTGGCAATTTTGGTCGCCGCGCTCCCCTCCCCCTTGTTCGCCCAAATCCCTGAAAGCGTGATGGTTGTCGAAGCCCACTCCGGCAAAATCCTGGTTGCTAACAACGCATCCGCCAAGCGCCCGGTCGCCAGCCTCACCAAGATCGCCCTGGCCGCCGTGACCGTGGACTGGGCCACCGCCACCAGCACCGACCTCGGCACCACCCAGATCACCGTCCCCCAGACCATCACCCTCGTCGGCGGGCCGAATCCGATGAACCTCCAGCCCGGCGACCAGCTCAGCCTGCGCGACGCGCTTTACTCCGCGCTGCTAGGTTCTGATAATCTAGCCGCCCTCACCATCGCCGATCACGTCGGCCGGGAAATCCTCACCCGCCGCGGTAAAAGCGATGATCCGGTGGCGGCCTTCGTCGGGGAAATGAACCAGCTCGGCAAGGCGCTCGGCATGACGCAGACGCGCTTCGCCAATCCCCACGGCCTCGAGCGTCCCGGAGCCAAGGCGTTCTCCACCGCCGCCGACGTCGCCCGGCTCTCGATCTACGCGATGCGCCGCAACGCCTTCAACTTCATCGTCCGCCAGAAAGACCGCCAAGTCGTCGTCACCGGCGCGGCCGGCAAGCGCGGCTTCCGCGTCAAAAACACCAACGAACTCGTCGGCGAGCCCGGCATTCTCGGCGTCAAAACTGGCACGACGAATGCAGCCGGACCCTGCGTCTCCGTTTGCATGGACCGGGAACCCCTCGTTCGCCAAAAGCCGGATGGCTCGAAAGGAGCCACTCCGCGCCGCCTCATCGTCGTCGTGCTCAACAACCCGGACCGCTTCAACCGCGCCCGCGGCCTGATCCACCAAGGCTGGGCGGTTTACGATCCGTGGCTGGAATCCGGCGCCCTCGTCCAGAACCGCGAGCGGGAAATCATCAATGTTCCCAATCCCCAATAAACACTAATACACCTATGAAAATCGGAATTCTCAACAGCGGGGGCGACTGCCCCGGACTCAATGCCGTCATCCACGGCGTCGTCGGCGCCGCCGACCAACTCGGCTGGGAAGTCATCGGCTTCCGTGACGGCTTCGAAGGCCTGCTGCCACCCGGCGACTTCACCGTGCTCAAGCCCAAGGACACCATCGGCATCCTCAAGCTCGGCGGCACCATCCTCGGCACCACTAACAAAGGCCATTTCGCCGCCAAAGTCGGCAAGGGCGACATCGCCGAAGTCCCTCCGGAGATCGTCGCCAAGGCCAAACAAACCATGGACGAGCTCGGCATCACCGCCCTCGTCATCGTCGGCGGCGACGGCTCGCTCACCACCGGCCTGCAACTCTATCGCGAAGGCTGGCCGATCATCGGCGTGCCGAAAACCATCGACAACGACCTCAGCGCCACCGCCTTCACCTTCGGCTTCGACAGCGCCGTCAGCACCGTGGTGGACGCCCTCGACCGCCTCCACACCACCGGCGAGAGCCACAAGCGGATCATGCTGCTAGAGGTCATGGGCCGCCACGCCGGCTGGATCGCTCTCTGGGGCGGCATCGCCGGCGGAGCCAACGTCGTCCTGCTCCCGGAAATCCCCTTCACCTTCGAAAAAATCACCGAGTTCATCAACCAGCGCGACGCCCAGGGCTATCACAGCACCCTCGTCGTCGTCGCCGAGGGCGCGTCCATGCCCGACGGCCACATCGTCACTCTCGATGCCAACACCGGCGGCGAAGTCCGCCTCGGCGGCATCGGCGAGCAAGTCGCCGCCAAGCTCCAGAAACTCACCGGCAAGGAAACCCGCGCCTGCACCCTCGGCCACCTCCAGCGCGGCGGCTCGCCGACCGCGCTCGACCGGATCCTCGGCATGCGCTTCGGCGTCATGGCGGTGAAACTGGCGGAAGAAGGCCGCTTCGGCCGGATGGTCAGCTATCAGTCCTATCACGTCGATTCCGTCTCCATCGAGGAAGCCGTCCACCAGCTCCGCCTCGTCGAGCCGGAGAGCGAGCTCGTCGTCGCCGCCAAAGCCGTCGGCATCTGCCTCGGGGACTGAGGGGATTTTCCCCGCACCTTCACGCCAACCAAGTTTCCCCATGTCATTAGATCCGCTTCTCCAACTCCTCCGCCGCAAAGCCCGCTTCACCGACCGCGAACTCGGCGACCTCCTCTCGCTCGACCACGCCGCCGTCAGTGCGCGCATCGCGGCTTGGGAAGCGGAGGGAACCATCCTGGGCCACCACTCGGTGATCAATTCCGAGGCCATCGGCGACACCTCCGTTTCCGCCTTCATCGAAGTCAAAGTCACGCCGGAGCGCGGCGGCGGATTTGACCGGCTCGCCATGCGCGTCGCCCGTTTCGACCAGGTTGTTTCCTGTTATCTCGCCAGCGGCGGTTACGATCTGATGGTCGTCGTCGAGGGCGCCGACCTCCGTGAAGTCGCCCGCTTCGTGTCGGAGAAACTCAGCTCGCTCGACGGAGTGATTTCCACCGCCACCCACTTCCGTCTCAAGACCTACAAGGAAAACGGCTTCCTTTTCGAGCGCGAGGCCGGCACCGAGCGGCTCGCCGTCTCACCGTGATCTGCTAGTCGGAAGTAATGGCTTCATTCCGCGCCGCCAGGCTGTCGCGCGTCACCGGGATGAAGCCGCCGTCCAGGCACTCGCAGGAAACGACGCTGCGCGTGAGCTCCGGATTTCCGAAAATCGTGCACACCGCCGCGTCCGCCGCGTCCCGGCCGGTGGCGATGCGCACCAGACCGTTGAGCGGCGCGTGGCGGGTGGCGTCGAAGACGAACCACTCGCCTCCGATGAACGCCTCGAAGCACGCATGGAAATCCGGCGGAGTTAGCTGATAGGCATAGTAAGTCGCGTAGCGCGCCGGCACGTTCAGCACGCGGCAAAAGGCGATGCCCAGATGCGCGAAGTCCCGGCACACGCCCTCGCGGCGTTCGAAAGTATCGATCGCCGAGCACGTTTCACCCGAGCTCCCGCCGACGTAAGCGATGTTTTCAAAAATCCAGTCGCTCACCGCGGCCGCGACCGCATGCGCCGTTTTCAAATGGCCGAAGAGATCCTGCGCCTGCTGCCGGAGCCGGTCGGACTGGCAGTAACGGCTAGGAAACAGGAACGGAATCGCCGCGGGACTCAGAGTGTCCGGACCCACCGTGCTCAGCGCGCCCACCGGCACCACGCGCGCCGTGGCGCTGACATCCGCTTGATAGAAAACCTTCAGCGCTCCCGGCCCAGCCGCCCTGATCCGCGCAAAACGATTCATCCCGATGCCGAACTCCTCCACCGGCAGGCCGGGCTCGGTGACCAGCGATTCGGTGAGGATTTGCTGCCCGCCCGCCTTGAGGCACTGGATCGCGAAGAGAAAAGTCGCCGACTCCTGAAGCGTGTAATCCAGCTCGCACGTGACGCGGAAATTCATCGAAGGATCGTGGACGGCTGGGTTTGAACTTTCCAAAGGCAATGGGCGGAGGAAATGCCCCCGCCGTTCACCCTGCAACTTAAATCGGGATGACGGCCGAAGTGATTTGAACGAACACCCGATCCATGCCATGTTCCATAGTTCAAATCCCGGCATTTTCAAACACACTTCCAGCCGGGCTCACCAACAATCGAAAGGAACAAAAACAATGAAACTACCAGCCAACAACAACCTCCTGATCCGTTCAGCCCTCATCCTGGCGCTGGCCGTCTGCTCTCCCGTCCAAGCCCAGCCGCCGGAGGGACGGGGTATGATGAAAGGCAAAATGATGGGATATTGCCGGGAAATGATCGAGCACCGGCAGCAAATGAATGAAGCCTTCAAAACTCAAAACGCCGCGCTCACCGAGCAGCTCGCCAAATTGAAAAGCGCTCCCGACGACAAAAAAATGGAACAAATGACCGCCCTCGTCACCCTCATCGCGGAGCAACAAATCGCCATGAACGCGCACCGGGAGAACATGCACGACCTCATGACAAAGCACATGCTGCGACACGTGGAGCTGGGCCAGAAATCCATGGAGGACTGCCCGATCCTCAAGATGAAGGACACGGATGACAAAAAAGACGACACCGACACCAAGCGTCCTTCGGAATAAACCAGGCGCCTGGCGCAAATCGGTTTCTTGAATTCCGGTCACCGACCTCAGGTTCAAGCATTGACGGTCCGGGTCATCACGGTCGATCTTCCCTTCGCGATCCCGGACCGTTCATGCCAATCAATTTTTCCCTTCTCCACCAACTCCCGGGCCTGCGGGAATGGATCGTCGCGGACCGGTGGCAAAGTGATTTCAACCCCACCACCTTGCTGCGGAGCAAGGGCTACATTTCCGAACGGATCATCAGGCAAGTCACGCTCGACGACGATCCGGCAGGGCGCGGGATTTTCGTCGGAGCCACCGTCCACGGCAGCTCGCCGAGGCCCTATCAGGCCAACATCCTGTTCCGCGAGAAGCATGGAGTTTGGAGGGCCGAGCCCAAGTGCTCCTGCCCGGTGGGGTTCAACTGCAAGCACGCCGCCGCGCTGATGTCCCTGATCTCGTTCGAGCTCGCCCGCACCGGAAATGTCGTGGCCAGCGGCATTCCCATGCTCGCGCCCGAGCTCCGCGAGTGGTTGAGGGAAATTGAAAAAGCCTCGGAAGCCGGTCTCGCCCAGACCACCGCGCCCGTCGCCAAGGCCGAGAACCGCTTCCTCGCCTACTGCATCGAGCAGCCGCTTTACCGCGACGGCTCCGGGCTCAGTTTTGTCCTGCGCGTCGGCACCCGCCAGAAAGACGGCAGCGTTCTCATCTCCGAATCCCGCGCCAACGCCGACCCCTCCAAGCCGCCCAAATACATGGCGCGCGAGGACCTCGTCATCGCCTCGCTCTATCACCAGCGCTACCGCAAGCTCCACCTCTGGAACGACATGCCGCTCAAGGGCTCCGGCTGGGAGGAAATCCTCGAGGGCGCCAGCGCCACCGGCCGCTTGTTTTACGGCATCGAAGTCTATCGAAAGAAAGACTCCGCAGACTACCGCCTGGTCAGCCCCGGCCCGGCCGTGGCAGTGGACGCCACTTGGGAAACCTCGCTGGATGGCAGCGCCCGGCCGGTGCTGCGTTGTGAAAATCCCGACATCATCATCCTCCCCACCCAGCCGCCCCGGTATCTCGATACCGCCACCGCCACCCTCGGCCTGTTGGAAAGCGAGCTCTCAGGCGCGGTGCTCGCCGCCTGGAAGAACGGCCCCTCCGTCTCGGCTAACAACCTCGCCGCCGTCTCCACCCGCTTCTCCGCCATTTCCGCCGCCACCCTGCCCGCGCCGGTCAAAATGGAAACCGAGACCCGCCCCGCCTCGTCTCCGCAGCCCCACCTTCGCGTCCATTCCCGCGTTCTCGGCAGCAAATGGGACCAGCAGACTTTCACCATCGGCCAGCTATCATTCCGTTACCATGACAGCCCGCTGCTCTCGCCCCTCGCCAAGGGCCAGCCCGAGAGCCACACCGAAATGCACGGCACCAAACGCGTCCTCTGGCCCCGTGATTTCAAGGCCGAGCACACCTTGGCCAAGCGCCTGATGGACGTCGGCTTCATCGCCCTATCAGAAATCGTCGCGCCCGTGCTGCTCGACACCGCCGCGCTCTATTCCTGCGTCCCCGCCGTGCCGCTGCCCACCCCGCAGCTCGCCTGGCTCAATCTGTTGGAAGGCCCGGCCGTCCAGAAACTCCGCAACGCCGGATGGACCATCGAAATCGATCCCAAGGCCGGCCTCATCGCCCACGACGCCAGCGAATTCTTCCCCGCCATCGAGGCCGATCCGGACCACGGCATCGACTGGTTCCGCTTCGACATCTCCTTCGAGCTCAGCGGTAAAAAACTCAGCCTCATCCCCATCATCGCCGACGCGATCCGCCAGGATTTCCCGCCCGCCGACGCCCCGAACCTTCCCGAGTTCATCACCCTGCCGTGTGAAAATCCCGAGGACGGCTTCATCCGCTTTCCCGCCCGCCGCCTGTTGGAAATCGTCGATCAAGTCCGCCACCTCTTCCACGGCAACGCCCCCGGCGACGGCCCGATCCGCATGGACCGCATCGCCGCCGCCGGCGTCGCAGACACCCTCGCCATCGATTCCTCCGAGACCACCCGCGCCCTCGCGCGGCTCGGCCACAGCCTCAAAAACATCACCGCCCTGCCGCCGGCGGACGTTCCCAAAACCCTCCGCGCCGAGCTCCGCCCCTATCAGGCGGAAGGCTACCGCTGGCTTCAGTTCCTCGCCGCCCACGGCCTCCACGGCATCCTCGCCGACGACATGGGCCTCGGCAAAACCGTCCAGACCCTAGCCCACCTCGCCGCCGAGCGCGCCAAAAATCCCGGCCTGCCCTCGCTCGTCATCGCCCCCACCTCCGTCGTCCCTAACTGGGCGGACGAAGCCGCGAAATTCACCCCCAAGCTCAAGGTGCTCGTCCTCCAGGGCCAGGCCCGAACCGCCGCGTTCGGCAAAATCAAAAAGGCCGACGTCGTCATCACTTCCTACCCGCTGCTCACCCGCGATTTCGAGGAACTCGCCAAACAAGACTGGCATCTGCTAGTCCTCGACGAGGCCCAGTATATCAAAAACCCCAAAGCCCTCGCCGCCCAGAACGCCTGCAAACTCAAGGCCGCCCACCGCCTTTGCCTCTCCGGCACGCCCATGGAAAACCACCTCGGCGAGCTCTGGAGCCTCATGCGTTTCCTGATGCCCGGATTTCTATCCGACGAGAAAGCCTTCAACACCCACCTCCGCCGTCCCATCGAGCGCGACCGCTCCGGAGACGCCCAGCTCGCCCTCAACCGCCGCGTCTCCCCGCTCATCCTCCGCCGCACCAAGGACCAGGTCGCCACCGAGCTCCCCGCCAAAACCGAGATCGTCCACGGCATCGACCTATCCGGAAAACAAACCGACCTTTACGAGTCCGTCCGCGCCGCCATGGACAAGCGCGTCCGCGACGCCATCGCCGACAAGGGACTCGCCAAATCCCACATCATCGTCCTCGACGCCCTGCTCAAGCTCCGCCAGATCTGCTGCCATCCGCAGCTCCTCAAGTCGCCCGCCGCGCAGAAAGTCACCGACTCCGCCAAGCTCGACTACCTCACCACCGAGCTCCTGCCGACGCTCATCGAGGAAGGCCGCCGCATCCTGTTATTCTCCACCTTCACCACCATGCTCGCCCTCATCGAGGAGTATTTGCAAAAGGAGAAAATCCCCTATCTGAAACTCACCGGCCAGACCCAGGACCGCGCCTCGTTGGTCAAGAAATTCCAGCAAGGCGAAATCCCCGTCTTCCTCATCTCCCTCAAAGCCGGCGGCACCGGCCTCAATCTCACCGCCGCCGACACCGTCATCCACTACGACCCGTGGTGGAACCCCGCCGCCGAGAATCAAGCCACCGACCGCGCCCACCGCATCGGCCAGACCAAGCCCGTCTTCGTCCACAAACTCGTCTGCCGCGGCACCATCGAGGACCGCATCCTCGACCTCCAGAAACATAAAGCCGCCCTCGTCGAGGCCCTCCTCTCCGACGAAACCAGCAAGCTGAAAATCGACGCGGAAACCCTCTCCCATCTCCTCTCGCCCCTCGAGTCAAAGTAGTCCGGGACGTCAGTCCCTCCTTCATCCCCCCCCAGCACCCGCCTACTTCAGCGGCGCGGCGTCTTTCGCGGGGACGTAAATCAACCCGCCGCCGTTGATGCAGTAGCGCTGATCGGTCGGCGTCTTGTAGCCCTCGCCATCGAAAACGTGGCCGAGATGGCCGTCGCATTTCGCGCAGGTCACCTCAGTGCGGACCGCACCCAGCGAGCTGTCCTTTTTCAGAACGACGTTTTCGGCCTTGGCCGGGTCGTAAAACGACGGCCAGCCGCAGCCGGAATCAAACTTGTGATCCGAGGAAAACAACAGCGCGTTGCAACCGGCGCAGTGGTAAGTGCCTTTGCCCTGATGTTTGAATTCCTTGTAAACCTCGCCGTTCGCACGCTCGGTGCCGGACTCGCGGAGGATCCGGTATTGCTCGGGCGTGAGCTGTTTCTTCCACTCGGCATCGGTCTTCACGACTTTTCCGGCAGGCTCGGCGGGGACTTCGGCGCGGGTTTCCATGACAGCTTTGGTTTGATCTTCGGCGGAGCACGCGGCGAGGGTGAGCGAAAACGCCAACGTGGAGAAGGAGCGGATGGAGATCATGATTTAAGTGGGGATGGCCCGCATGCAAGAGCATCCAAAGCCCGATCTATTCCGACCATTTGCGAGCGATTTCAGACGAACTGCTCCAGCAACACCGCCTTGGTGTAGTCGCGGTTCAGGCGGGCGATGTGATCGACGCTGATTTCCTTGGGGCACGCGGCCTCGCACTCGTATTGGTTGGTGCAGTTGCCGAAGCCCTCGGCATCCATCTGGCGGACCATCGCGAGCACGCGCTTCTGGCGCTCAGGCTGCCCCTGCGGCAGATGGCCGAGATGGGAAACCTTGGCCGCCACGAACAACATCGCGGAGGCGTTTTTACAGGAAGCCACGCAGGCGCCGCAACCGATGCAGGCGGCCGCGTCGAAGGCGGTGTCCGCGTCGCTTTTGGAAATCGGCAGGGTGTTGGCATCGACACTCGATCCGGTGCGGACGTCGATGTAACCGCCAGCCGCGATGATGCGATCAAAGGCCGAGCGATCGACAATCAAGTCACGGACGATCGGGAAAGGATTGGCGCGGAAGGGCTCGATCCAGATCGTGTCGCCGTCGGCAAATTTCCGCATGTGGACCTGGCAGGTCGCGGTCGCGCGCTCCTTGCTGTGGGGAATCCCGTTGATGGTCAGCGAGCAGGAACCACAGATTCCCTCGCGGCAATCGTGGTCGAAATGGATCGGCTCCTGGCCCTTGGTGATGAGCCGCTCGTTGACGATGTCGAGCATTTCGAGGAACGAGGCCTCGGTCGGAATCTCCTTCGCCTCGTAGGTTTCGATTTTACCTTGGGCCTTCGGCCCGGACTGCCGCCATACTTTGAGTGTGAGATTCATGGGGAATTCGATGCGATTTTGAAAGTCAGGCAGAGCCAAATGCGCGCTGCCTCACGCCGCCCCGAGAATAAATGGGATTGCGTGGCGGGCTAGGAGAAAAAACAAGATTTGTGGGCGATTCCCCGGATTTCCCGCGCACGATTTGACGACCGATGAACGGCAGGCGCATCCGGCCCGGTCCACCCGCTTGCCCACCGAATGGAGGCAAGAGGTTTGAACCGCCAAGGGACGCGGAAGAAGCGGATCATCAAACCGAAATTCTATCCACCTATGCCGCAATCCCCCGGATAAACGTCGCCACGAAATCCACCACCTTTTCCAGCACCCGCTTCCGTGTCGGGCCGCGTTCGAGGATGCCCAGCGGCTTCTGGATCAGATCCACGATGTCCGGGTCCGGCAACGGCTCCTGGCCGGTGTAAACATAGCGGTCGATGACCTGCTTCAGCTTGTCGGCATCCAGTTGCTCTTCCTTCACCAGCTTGTCAAAGGCGGCGACGCGCTCTTTCTCCCACAATTCCTCGAAGCTGTCGGGAATCTAGGCGGCTGAATCCAGCTTCGGCAGGTTGCTGTCGATGAACTTCTGAATCAGCTCGCGCTTGCTGCGCAGTTCGATGTCGCCGGCCACGCTGTCGAGGATGAGCTTCCGGATGCCGGCCTGCTCGGTCTCGTCGGCATCATAGAGACGGGCGAGCAGCGTGAGGATGTATTGCACGTTGATCACGTCGCGGTGGATCAGCTCCAGCTCGAAGTCCACGTCGGCCAGAATCGAGGCTTTCTCCTTGGTGGTGTCGGTCTTGACCTTGTCGTAGAGATCCAGATAGGCGCTGCGGTAGTCGGCGAAGCGTTGGGCGGGCAGGGTCAG
>CAMCCX010000075.1 GCA_945873305.1 Akkermansia muciniphila | reverse complement strand
TCAAACTGGCCGGCGTAAAACAGCTTGCCCGATTCATCGAAGAGGAAAAAGTCCGGTGTGCATGCCGCGCCGTATGCCTTGGCCACGTCCTGGGATTCATCGATCAGATAGGGAAACTCCCAGCGCCGCTCCGCCGCGAAGACCTTCATCGCCTCCGGACCGTCCTGCGGGTATTTTTCAATGTCGTTGGAATTGATCGCCACCGTGTTCACGCCTTGGGCGGAAATTTCACGGGCGAAGTCACCCAGCGCGTCGGCGAGATGGACCACGAACGGGCAATGGTTGCAGGCGAAAACCACCAGCAACCCGCGCTCCCCGGCGATGTCCGCCCGGGCCATGATTTCACCGTCGGCATCCGGCAGTGAGAAATCAGGCGCGGGCGTTCCGGGCTTGAGGAGGAAGGAGGAAAGAACTTCGGACATGTCGCAAAGATAACACAAATCGCAGCTCCGCAAAGTGGTTTTCCGGCTTTGACCACCGGCCAATCGGCTGCAAGCTTCCGCCGCCATGCCAGACGGACTTTCACCGGCGGAGCTGCTCCGTTACTCGCGCCACCTGCTCATTCCCGCCGTCGGCGAGGCCGGACAGTTGCGGCTCAAAAACGCGGCTGTGCTGCTCATCGGTACCGGCGCGCTGGGCTCGCCCGCCGCGCTCTATCTGGCCGCAGCCGGCGTCGGCAGGCTGGGCCTGGTCGATGCCGACGTGGTGGACGCGTCCAATCTCCAACGGCAAATTCTCCACGGCGAATCCTGGCTCGGAAAACCGAAACTCGAAAGCGCCGCCGCCCGCCTGCGCGAGGTGAATCCCCACGTCCGGGTCGAGCTCCATCCCGTCAGATTCACGCCGGAGAACGCGGTGGAAATCGCAAGCTCCTACGACGTCCTCGTCGATGGCTCGGACAATTTCCCGACCCGTTTCCTCACCAACGACACCGCGTTCCTGCTCGGGAAACCGCTCGTTTATGGCGCGATCCACCGCTTCGAGGGCCAGACCGGCGTGTTCGCGCCGCACCTCGGCGGGCCGTGCTACCGCTGCCTGTTACCGAAAATGCCTCCGGCCGGCAGCGTGCCGTCCTGCCAGGAGGCCGGCGTGTTAGGCGTGCTGCCCGGCATCATCGGCTCCCTGCAGGCGATGGAGACGCTCAAGCTCATTCTCGGAATCGGCAGCGTGCCGCTCGGCAAGCTCACCTGTTATGACGCGCTCAACAGCGCGTTCCGGACCCTCAAGCTCAACCGCGACCCGCAATGCCGGCTCTGCGGCGACCAACCCGACATCCACAGCGTTTCGAACGCGGAAACCACCGCGTCCGCCGCCTGCACCCTCACTCCCGAACACATGGAATCCATCACCACCACCGAGCTCCGCGCCATTCTAACCGGCAATTTTACAGGCCTCCTCATCGACGTCCGCGAGCCGGACGAACACGCCGCCGCCCGCATCAAGGGCGCGCGATTGATCCCGTTGAAAACCCTGCCGGACGAGCTGGACAGCCTGCCGCTGGATCGTGAAATCCTCGTCCACTGCAAAGCCGGCGGACGGTCCGCCAAGGCCGTGCAACTGCTGCTCGACCACGGCTTCCACCGCGTCAAGAACGTGACCGGCGGCATCGATGCGTGGCTGGCGGAAAATTAGAACGGATATCCCCGGCACGAAAAACCCCGCCGCAGCCGGAGCTGGACGGGGTTTACCTGGGTTTGGAGAATTTCGTTTTAAAGGTGGTTATTTGTTCCAAGTGACCACGTCATCGGCTGCCTTGCCGTTACTGGCATCTTTGCCATCGGCACCATCGCTCCATGCAGCCACTCGGCGGCCATTCAAGTTCACAGCAGTTGTAGCACCTTTCGGCTTCACATTCTTGAGGGTCTCGTCATAATCACCATCGACTATCATTTTGTAGGAGCCGCCCCATGGGTCGTAAAGGCCATCAAACCCTCCGTCCGAAGTGTAAATGATACCATTTATTCCTTTGTCCTTTAATTTTTTACCTTCTTTCACTGAAAGGAACTTGATGCCACGAGTATTAAGATTTTCTGTCCCGGTGGAGGGCTCCTTGCCCAAAAGAGCGATCAGTGTCTTGTTGGTTTTCTGATCTGTTTCGATTTTTTCATCACTAGAACCGGTTATCGGCATCGCACCGTATTCCGTGTAGAAATTGTTCACCGCCGATTCCAGTGCGACGCAGGTGGCCGTTGCAGTGACCTTTTTCGCCTTCTGGATCGCGGCGTTTCCGGCGGCGAATCCGGCTCCGGCGAGCACTGCGATGATTGAGATGACGACCAGAAGTTCGACCAGGGTGAAACCGTTCTTACGGCGGAGTGGTTGGGTTTTCATGATGGGATGGGTATTGAAATTCACTGGCGCGGAGCAAATACGAGATTCCGGGGGCTGACAATGCATCAATCGCCCCCGCAGTCACATGGTGCATACCTTATTTCTCATTTTGCCGTCCGCAATTCTTTTTCTTCCGCCTTTGCCGTTGCGGTGAGGACCGCCAGACGGCAAGCTGCCAGCATGTCCGGCAATAATCTGCGAGATTCCGTTCTCGACGCCCTCCGTTCCGCTAAAGGGAACCCGCTTTCCAAGTCCCAACTCTCCCGCGGCCTGAAGCTTCCCGGCACCCGCGTCACGGAATTGCGCAACACCCTCGACGCACTGGTCAAAGAGGGCCTCATCCGCGAAGGGAAAAAAGGCTGCTACCAGATCCCCGACGCGCCGAAAAACCAGCTCACCGGCGTCCTCAAGTTCCACCCGAAAGGCCACGCGTTCTTCTTTCCCGAGATCACCGACGAGCAGAACATCGCCACCGGCATCGATTTCACCCTCCACTCGCGCATCCTCATCGACCGCCGGAATGTCTCGACCTCGCTCGACGGCGACCGCGTGCTGGTTTCCATCGTCAAGCCGGTCGCCCGCCCGTTCCGCACACGCAGCGAATTCACCCCGGAGCCGACCGAGGAAATCAAAGGCCGGGTCGAACAAGTCCTCGCCCGCCGCTCCGGCCGCTTGGTCGGGATTTACCAGAAGAAGGCCAATTTCGGCTGGGTCGAGTGCGACGACAAAGCCATCGAAGGCCGTATCGACGTGATCGGCGACACCACCGCGATGCCGGGGCAGATGGTCGTGGTCGATCTGGCGGACTGGACCGACCGCAATGCGACGCCGCGCGGCCGGGTCATCGAAGTGCTCGGCTGGCCGGGCGATCCGGGCGTGGACATGATTTCCGTGATCCACCGCTACGGCCTGCGGACCTCGTTTCCTGACAACGTGCTGGCCGAAGCCCGCGGCGTGCCGGAGGAGCCCGAGGCCTCGGAAATCGCCCGCCGCAAGGACTGGCGCGACAAGCTCGTCATCACCATCGACCCGGCCGACGCGAAGGACCACGACGACGCGATCTGGGTGGAGAAATCCGCGCGCGGCTGGACGCTCGCCGTCCACATCGCCGACGTTTCCCACTACATCAAGCCGGGCAGCCCGATGGACCAGGAAGCCATCGAGCGCGGAAATTCCACCTATCTGGTGGACCGCGTGCTGCCGATGCTGCCCACCGAGCTGAGCAACGGCATCTGCTCGCTGGTTCCTAACGTCGACCGCCTGACGAAGTGCGCGCTGCTGGAAATTTCCGAGGACGGCGAGATCCGCAAAGCGAAATTCATCGACGCCGTCATCCACAGCCGCGCCAAGCTTTCCTACGAACAGGCCCAGACGATTCTCGACGGCAAACCCGCGCCGGAAGGCTCCGATCCGCAGCTCGTCGGGATGGTCAAGGAAGCCTGGAAACTCGCTTCCACCATGCGCTCCCGCCGCTTCGCCCAAGGCGCGCTCGACCTCGAGATGCCGGAAATCAAGATCCGCCTCGACGACAAAGGCCGCGCCGAAGTCGCCGAGCCGGTGATCCACACCGAGAGCCACCAGCTCGTCGAGGAATGCATGTTAGCCGCGAATGAAGCGGTCGCGAAAATCCTCCGCGAGCGCATGAAACCCGCCGTCTATCGAATCCACGAGGATCCCGATCCCTCGCGCCTGCTTGACTACACCGAGACCGCGAAAGCCCACGGCTACCGCCCCGGCGACCTCACGAACCGCGCGCACATCCAGAAACTGTTGGATGAATCCAAAGGCACCCCGGAAGAGCACGTCATCAAGCTCGGGTTGTTAAAAAGCCTCAAGCGCGCCGCTTATTCCGCCGAGCCGATCGGCCACTACGGCCTGGCGAAGGGCGACTACTGCCACTTCACCAGCCCCATCCGCCGCTACGCCGACCTCATCGTCCACCGCGCCTTGCAGCCGCTGTTGGAAAACCCGCCGAAGCCGCACGACCGCACGCCGTCGCAAGCCGACCTGCGCGAGATTTCCCGCCACATTTCCGACACCGAGCGCACCTCGTCCGATGCCGAGAGCGAAACCAAACAGATCAAGCTGTTGGAATACCTCGACCGCGTCGCCAGCTCGGACAAACCGCCGGTTTTCGACGGCCTGATCACCGACGTTAGGCCGATGGGCCTGATGGTGGAAATCCCGGACATGGGTGTCCGCGGCGTGGTCAAGCGCGAGGACTTGCCGGAAGGCCGCTGGCGGTTCGAAGCGCACCGGATGGCGTGGGCGTCGATGGATGGAAAAGTCATCCAGCTCGGCATGCGCATCCCGCTGCGGGTCATCAACATCGACTTCGACAAGCGCTTCGTGGACTTCGCGGTGGCCGGCAAACCGACCAGCGAGGGCACGCACGTCGCGACGCAGCGCCCGGTCATCGCCAAAAAACACGGCAAGCCGCACACCAAGCCCGGCTCCAAAGTGGGCCCGGCGCCGAAGCGCAAGGAATCCCGTTACGCCGCCAAGGAAAAGCCGAAGCGCCGCAAGCGGAAGTGACTCAAGGAAGTCGGCCGAGTTCGCGGGCCACCAGGATCAGCGTTTCCCGCAAGCCCGGGGCGAATCCGCCATCGGTTTGCACGGCGAGAATGACGGATCCCTCGCGGATGAATTCAAGCGGGACGGAGCCGGAGTAGAGCTTCAGTTCGCCGCCTCCAAAGCCGAGATTCGGCAGCAGCTGCTTGAGCGCGTCCACCGCCGCGATGTCTTGCGGACTCATGCGGGCGATGTTGCGCATGCCGGGAAGCGCGCGCGAACGCTGGAGGATTTCGTCGGGATTCATTTCCCGGTCCACGCCGAAAATGGCGCGGAGTTCGATCTGGCGGATCGAGAAAGAGTCCGACTGGGGCTCGCTCACGGGCAACTGCGCGGCCGCTTTGGGAGCCGGAGCAAACGCCGCCGGCACCGCCGCATAAGTCACCGGAGCTGGCGGCGCAAAAACTTGCGCCGGTTGCGCGAAAGCCTGCGGCACCGGGGCGGCGGCGGGCGCTTCCTGAAAATTGGCGAACGCCGCGATGGCGGCCTGCGTCGATGGCGACGGCCCGCGATTCGGCTCGGTGGCGAAAGGCGACGCGGCGGCTTGCTGCGGAGCGACCGAGAACGGCGAGATCACCGAGGGTGCCGGGGCGGCCGGAACCGCGAAAGGCGCTTCCCAATAAGCCTTGGCGGGGGCCTCGAAACCGAAGCCCTCCATCGGCTCGGCGATTTGAAATGGCGACTCCACTTTCCGGCGGTCCGGAAGACGCACTGCCCATTCCTGCTCGGAAGGCTGCGGATCGCGGGTCTCGTCAATGACCGTGAACGGCGAATCCTGACGGGGTACCGCCGCGAACGGACTGGCCGCCGCCGGCTCCTGAGCCACGGCGAACGGCGAATCTTGGCGGGTGGCCTGCGGGTTTGGGAAACTTTCGAAAATTCCTCGATTCGTGCTCATTTCAAATTCGGAGTGATGGTTGGAGAAAAGGCAAATCTGATGGGCCTGATCACTTCGGCAAAAAAACTGAATGCCGGCGCAAAGTCGAGCATCACCGCAAAAACCTTCAACTTTCCGCGTTTTCCTCCAACAACCGCTTGAGCCGGTTTTTCATCGAAACCTTGGCCACCGCCGGCAGACGGTCCACGAACAACACCCCGTTGAGGTGGTCGATTTCGTGCTGCAAGGCCCGCGCGAGCAAGCCGTCGGTCTCCACCACCAGCACCGAGCCGTCGAGCTGCGGCAATGTCGCCTTGACCGCTTCCGGCCGGCGCACCTCGGCGCGGACGTTGCGGATGCTCAGGCAGCCCTCCATTCCGAATTCCTTGGCTTGGCCGAACGCCAGCTCCGGATTGATGAAAATCAGCGGCATGATGTCCAAAACCGACGCGTCCTCGCCGTTCACTTTGAGGAAGGAAACGCACTCGGGATCGTGGGAAACATCCACCACCGCCAACCGCAAATCCTCGCCCACCTGGGGCGCGGCTAGGCCCACGCCGTTCGCCGCGACCATCGTGTCGAGCATGTCGCCGACGAGGTCGATGATTTGGTCATCGACCTCGGTCACGGGACGGCAGCGTTGACGAAGGACAGGGTGGCCGTATTGGACGATTTCGCGAATCATGGGAACTGCCGGAATCCCTAGCGAAGCAAATCCCAAAGGTCAAACTCCAGAAACGGCATCGCGCCGGCGGGTCGGAAAAATTCGTGATTTCCTCCTGAATAAGCGCCGGGGCCGCCCGTCGAAATTCGCGTTACGGAAAAAACAACACCACGTGAAAACCATCGCCACCACCATCGCCATTGCGGCCCTCGCCCTGCTCGGAGCCGCGCCCCAAGCCGACGCCCGCACGCACCGTTCGAGCCACTCGAGCCGGGTTTACATCAGCGGCTACCGCTCGTGCGGCACTCCGATTTATAGCGAGCGTTATTTCATCGGCTACGACCGCTGCGGAAATCCGATCTGGGGCGAACGGGTCGTCCGCCAGTCCTACCGCGCGCCCGTCCGCTATCAAGCGCCCTGCCCCGAGCCCTACTACTCAAGCGGGTATTACCGGCCCAGCTACCGCGAGCAATCTTGCCGCAGCGGCGGCATCGTCATCCAAGGCTACTTCGGCCGCTGAGACCGGGGGTAAGGGCCGCGACACTAAGGAGCCACGACGAATGGTACGTAGTGAAGGCCGATTTCATTGATCCTGGTTCCGGAACACGGGGCGTCGATATTCTATCGACTGTTTCAGGCCGACATTCTGTCGGCCGAAGGCTGGGCGGCGGACAGGATGTCCGCGGCAAATAGCGTTCAGAATGAACGCGCTCCTTGGAGTGCCCGCGGTTCACGACGTGCCATTCGAGCCACCACAGGAGTGTGGTGCCTCCGGAGTTCAACGGCCCGGCTCGGGCTTGGGCGGGCGGACGGCGACCTCGTCGCCGACGCTCAGGCTGAGCTCGGCGAGGTGGCGGCGCGAGAGCTCGATGTCGAGGAACTGGCCGTCGCCGAGTTTCACGGTGAGGGTGGCGATGGGACCGGCGGAGAAGAGGTGGTGGACGCGGGCGAGCGAGTCGGTGGCGGGATCGAACTCGGCGGCGAAGAGGACGTCGATTTCATGGGGGCGGACGTAGCGGATTTCCTTGCCGGCGTGGAGCTTGTTGACGTTGCCGAGGAACTCGTAAACGAAGGGGCTGCGCGGTTGGTCATAGACGGTTTGCGGTTTGCCGACCTGCTCGATGCGGGCGTTGCGCATGACGACGACCTGGTCGGAGAGTTCCAGCGCTTCCTCCTGGTCGTGGGTGACGAAGAGGGTGGTGAGGCCGATTTCATCATGAAACACGCGCAGCCAGCGGCGGAGGTCTTTGCGGACCTGGGCGTCGAGCGCGCCGAAGGGTTCGTCGAGCAACAGGACCTTGGGCCGGATGGCGAGGGCGCGCGCGAGGGCGACGCGTTGGCGCTGGCCGCCGGAAAGTTCGTGCGGGCGGCGGAGGTCGAGGCCTTCGAGTTTCACGAGCTTGAGCAGCTCTTTCACCCGGTCGCGGATCTCGGTTTTTTTCGGGCGTGCGGCGCGGGGCAGCACGCTGAGGCCGAAGGCGATGTTCTGGGCGACGGTCATGTGACGGAACAGGGCGTAGTGCTGGAAGACGAAGCCGACGCCGCGCTTGGCGGCGGGGACGTCGATGACGTCCTCGCCGTGGAAGGCGATTTTTCCCGGACCGGGATCGGCGAAATCGAGGCCGGCGACGATGCGCAGAAGCGTGGTTTTGCCGGAGCCGGACGGACCGACCAGCGCGGTGAGCGAGCCGTCGGGCACTTCGAGCGAGATGTCTTCCAGGGCGGTGTAAGCGCCGAAGGATTTGCTGATGGAATGGATGGAAATCGACATGGTCAGTGGTTGTTCTGGGAGGAGTGGCCGGTGAAGTGCTCGACGGCGGTCTTCAGGCTGAGGGTGATGAGAGCGAGAAAGGCGAGCAGGGTGGCGCAGGCGAAGGCGGCGCTGAACTGGTATTCGTTATAAAGCACCTCGACGTGGAGCGGCAGGGTGTTGGTCTCGCCGCTGATGTGGCCGGAGACCACGGAGACCGCGCCGAACTCGCCCATGGCGCGGGCGTTGCACAGCAGCACGCCGTAGAGCAGGCCCCACTTGATGTTGGGCAGCGTGACGCGGAAGAAGATGTGCCAGCCGTTCGCGCCGAGCGTGACGGCGGCTTCCTCCTGGTCGCTGCCCTGGGTTTCCATCAGCGGGATGAGCTCGCGGGCGACGAAGGGAAAGGTCACGAACACGGTGGCGATGACGATGCCGGGCAGCGCGAAGATGATCTTGATGTCATGCTCCGCCAGCCACGGGCCGAACCAGCCCTTCGCGCCGAATAACAGCACCCAGACGAGGCCGGCGATGACCGGGGAGACGGCGAAGGGCAGGTCGATCAGCGAGACCAGCAGCGAGCGGCCGCGGAACTTGAACTTGGTGACCAGCCAGGCGGCGGCGACACCGAAGAGCGTGTTGAGCGGCACCGAGATGCCTGCGGCTAACAAGGTGAGCTTGATCGCGTCGAGCGCGGCTTGCTCGTGCAGCGAGGCGAGGAAAACCTCCCAGCCCTTGCGGAAAGCCTCGACGAAAACGGCGGCCAACGGCAGCAGCAGGAACAATGACAGGAACGCGACGGCCGCGCCGATGAGCAGCAGGCGGACGGGCGCGGATTCGGTGGTGACGGAGGAGCGGGACATGAGGAGTTAGCGGTTCTGCCAGTTGAGGCGGCGCTGGAGCAGGTTGATGAGAAACAGCAGGACGAAGGAGACGATGAGCATGCCGGCGGCGATGACGGCGGCGGCTTCGTATTTGAACTGCTCCAACTGCGAGACGATGAGCAGCGGCAGGATCTCGGTTTGCATCGGCAGATTTCCCGAGATGAAAATGACCGAGCCGTATTCACCGATGGCCCGCGCGAAGGCGAGGGTGAAGCCGGTGATCAGCGCCGGGATGAACATCGGGAAAACCACCCGCCGGAAGATCACCCAGCGGCCCGCGCCGAGGGTGGCGGCGGCTTCCTCGCACTCGCTGCCGAAGTCTTCCATCACCGGTTGCAAGGTGCGGACGACGAAGGGGAAGCCGATGAAGGTGAGCGCGATGAAAACGCCGAGCGGACTGTAGGCTGCCTCGATGCCCCACTTCGCCAGGGTTTCCCCCAGCCAGCCGTTAGGCGCGTAGATCGCGGTGAGGGTGATGCCCGCGACGGCGGTCGGCAGGGCGAAGGGAAGGTCCACCATCGCGTCCAACAGCCGGCGGCCGGGGAAGCGGTAGCGGACCAGAACCCAGGTGACTAGCAGACCGAAGACCGTGCTGACCAGCGCGGCGGCGGCGCTGGCGCCGAAGGTCAGCTTGGCGGCGGCGAGCATCCGCGGAGAGGTCAGGATGGACCACCACTCGGCGGGTCCCAGCGTCGCGGCCTTGAGGAACAAGGCCGCGAGCGGGATGAGAATGATCAGACTGAGATAGGTGATGGAGAACCCCATCGACAGCCCGAATCCGGGGATGACGCGTCGTTTGGACATATCGTGTTAGTTCAGCGGTTGCCGTAAACCTGGTCGAAGGTGCCGCCGTCGTCGAAGTGGGTCTTCTGCGCCTTGGTCCAGCCGCCGAAGTCCTTATCGATGGTGACGAGGTTGATGGCGGGGAAGTTCTTCGACCATTTCGCGAGCGCCTTGGAATCGCGGGGGCGATAGAAGTGCTTGCCGGCGATGTCCTGGGCCTCGGCGCTGTAGAGGTAGGTGAGGTAGGCCTTGGCGAGCTCTTCGGTGCCGTGCTTCTTCGCGTTCTTCTCAACCACGGCGACCGGCGGCTCGGCGAGGATGCTGATGGACGGGATGATGATCTGGGTCTTGCCGGGGAATTCCTTCTCGATCAGGTGCGCCTCGTTTTCCCATGACAGGAACACGTCGCCGATCCCGCGCTGGGCGAAGGTGGTGGTGGAGCCGCGGGCGCCGGTGTCGAGGACGGGGACGTTCTTGAAGAGCGCGCCGATGAATTGCTTCACCTTCGCCTCGTCGCCGCCGAACTTGCGGTCGGCGTAGGCCCAGGCGGCGAGGTAGTTCCAGCGCGCGCCGCCCGAGGTCTTCGGGTTGGGCGTGATGACCTTGACGCCGGGCCTAACGAGATCGCCCCAGTCCTTGATGCCTTTCGGATTTCCCTTCCGCACCACGAAGACGATGGTGGAGGTGTAGGGCGAGCTGTTATCCGGCAGCTTGGCCTGCCAGTCCTTGGGCAGCAGGTTGGCCTGGGTGGCGATGCTGTCGATGTCGCCGGAGAGGGCGAGGGTGACGACGTCCGCGCTGAGGCCGTCGATGACCGAGCGCGCCTGCTTGCCGGAGCCGCCGTGGGATTGTTTGACGGTGAGGGATTTGCCGGTCTGCTGTTTCCATTGTTTGGCGAATGCCGAGTTGATCTCCTGGTAGAATTCCCGGGTGGGGTCGTAGGAGACGTTGAGCAGTTCGTCCGCGAAGACGCTGGCGGCGAGTAGGGATGATAGAAGTGCGATGAGTTTCATAAAAAAGTTGGATGCGGGTTTGATATTAAAACGACAAACGGATGCCGGTGAGCAAGGTCAATCCGTCGTAGGAGTCGCCCTTGTCATTTTCGACGGTCGCCCATTCGGCTCCGGCCATGAGCTTCAGCTTGTCACCATAGATGAAATACTGGGCGCCGCCGTAGAGCGAGTGATAGACATCACCGACTCCTTTGTTGGATGCGACCTTGCGTTCATAGCGGGACTGTCCGACCACGCCTTCCGGGCCCTCGCTGTTGGCGTAGGAATAACGGCCGACGAGCTGGAGCTTTTTGGGGATGAGGTCGTAGGTCGGCTGGATGAAGAAGCCGAAGACGTTGCTGCCGTCCCATTTGGATTGCTTGCCGGGGGTGACGTGGTCCGCGCCGCTTGCGTAGTAGGCTTCGAAAACGACGGATGCGTAGCCTTCCTTGATCCAGAAGGTGGAGGAAATGATGTCGTCGTATTTGTTGAGGACCAGGTCGTCGGCGTCGCGCTCGCTGTGCAGCCAGTCGAGGCGGAAGTCGGCTTTTTCCAAATCCAACAGATGCTTGAAGTCGTATCCCGCGCCGAGGGTGTAGGATAGGCCGCCGTTGAAATCTCCGAACTCGCCATCGCCGAAAGATCCGCTGCCGCCGGTGGTGGACGGAGTGCTGTTCGAGTAAACTCCGGCGCGCCAGGAGAGCTCGTCTTTCGTCCCTTCCGCGGTGAGGCCGGTGGCGCGGTTGACGCCGAGCTGGTTGAAGATTTGCGAGCGCTCGAAGGTGGGCTGGCTGTTGGTGGATTCGAGCCAGTCGAACTGGCCGAGCAGCGGTTTGGTTTTGCCCGCGGTGATGCTGAGCGACGAGCTGGGTTTCCAGCGGATGTAGGCGTCGACGAGGCCGTCGTAGAAGTCAGCGAACTGGTCGTTGCTTTGGAAGTCGGCGCGGACTTCGATTTTCTTGTCGAAGAGTTTGGCGTCGAAACCGAAGCGCGAGCGGCGGTCCTCCCAGTTGCTCTGGCTGCCTTGGTCGGCGTCGACATCCCAGTATTGTCCGTGGTAGCGGCCGCGGAGTTTGAACTCCTGGAGGATGGGATTGAGGTCGTCCTTGTAGAGTCCGGCGTAGCCCCAGACCTTGTCGAAGGCGCTAGGCTCGATGAATTCGGTGGAGTTGTCCTGCGCGCTGGCGAGCAGCGGGAATGCGGCGATGACTATCAGTGGAGTGGCGATGCGATGGTATGGTGTTGTTTTCATGGATGTCTGCGGAGCGTCCGCGTCCGGTTTTCCGGTGAGCTTTCGCAGTTGTTATTCAAGGTGCCCCCGTTGGTGCGGTGGGCGTGGGAGAGTGGTGGGTGCAAAAAAGAGACCGGCCTGGGGCGGAGGATGACCGTGCGCGGGCCGCGGCGTGGATGACGCCGGGGATAGTTGCGCGCTGGTCGATTCCTCCGGTGGTCCGGTCGGTCTCTTGGAGCGTGATGGAAGTGTTATTTCTGGCCGGGGCCGGCGTCGTCGCGGGGGGCGACGAAGCGGGTTTTCTCGATGCTTTCGACCTGGGTCACGCGGCCGTCGTGGACGGTGATTTGGACCGAGCCGAAGCGGAGATTGGCCACGTTCTGGCGAACGACTTCGAGCCAATCGGTCTTGGGACCGTCGGGGGAGGAGCGTTCAGAGGTGATCGTGTTCATCGGGAGTGGAAGTGGCGAGTTGGGAGAGCCCGGCGAGGAATCCGTCGGCGGGATCGGCTTTGCGGTTCGGGGACGCTCCGGCGGCGAGCGGGTCGGCGGTGGCGAAGGGCGGCACGATGCCGTCGCGGCGCATTTTCCGCAGGGTGACCTCGACGACTTGGGCGACGGTGTAGCGGTCGAGGATGTTGGCGATGGCGTTGCGGACGTCGATCATCACCATCCGCAGGCCGCAGTGTTCCTCGTCGGGACAGGTGCAGGGCTGATAGGCGTTTTCGCTGGCGCAGCAGATCGGGGCGAGGCGGCCGTCCATCAGGCGGACGAGCTGGCCGATGCCGATTTCGGAAGCAGGCTTGGCGAGCGAGTAGCCGCCGAATTTGCCGCGGTGGGTCTCGACGAGCCCGGCTTCGCGCAGCTCTTGGAGGATGCGCTCGACGAATTTCAACGGCAGGCGGTTCGCCTCGGCGAGCTCCGCGCCGGAAATGGTGCCGCGGCCCACTTCGGTGGCGATGCCGAGGTGGATGGTGGCGCGCAGCGCGTATTCAGCTTTTTTGGAAAGGTGCATTCGTTAATCTGGATCAATGAGTAGGGATTAAGGCCGGGTTGCCAAGAAAAATTTTCAAAAACCTGTCTCGCGATTGTTATTTCACCCGATTCGAGCTTGCGCCTTGATCCGGCGGGTTGAATCCGGAAGGCTGGGTTTCCAATGCGCTACCTCATTCCGTTCCTCATCGCCCCGCTCGCGTTCGCCCATCCGGAAACCGGCACTCCGCCGGGAAATGATCCTCACACCGCGGTGCGCACGGGCAATGGCGCGTGGTCGTTCGAAGCGGTGCCGCACTGGGGCGAGCTGGCGGACGGGAAAATCATCGGACCGACCCACGGCGGCGTGGTGGTGGATGATGACAGCGGGCTGATTTATGTTTCCACGGACTCCGAATTGTCGGTGCTGGTCTATCAACCTGACGGCAAGTTGCTGCGCACCATCGCGCCGGAGTGCCAGGGATTCCACGCGATGGCGATCCGCAAGGAGGAGGGGAAAGCCGTGATTTACGGGGCCCAGCTCAATGGCAACAAGCCGCCGCAGCGGGTTTGCAAGATCGATACGGAAGGGAAAATCCTGTTGGAAATCCCCAACGCCGCCACCGGCGAGATTCCCGGCGGTTGGAAGGGGCTCACGGCGGTGACGGTGGCTCCGGACGGCAGCATTTTCGCGGCGACGGGCTACGGCGCGAACATCGTCCACAAGTTCGACGCGACCGGCAAGCTGCTGAAATCCTTCGGCAGCAAGGGGGGCGATGAAAAGCAGTTCGACACGCCGCACGGGCTGGCGATCGACACGCGTTTCGGCGAGCCTCGGCTGCTCGTCGCGGACCGGGCGAAGAACCGGCTGGTGCATTTCGACCTCGAAGGGAACTGGCTCGGCGTCCACGCCAGCAACCTCCGGCTGCCCTGCGCCGTGAGCATCCTCGGCGACGCCGTGGCGGTGGCCGAGCTCAAGGCACGCGTGACGATCCTGGATAAGACGGGCACGCCGGTGGCTTTCCTCGGCGACAACCCGAACCAGGCGCAGTGGGCGAATTTCGGAGTGTCCCCACAAGACCAGCAGCTCGGGATTTTCACCGCGCCGCATGGCCTGAGTTTCGACAAGGCGGGAAACCTCTACGTTCAAGACTGGAATAAAACGGGCCGCGTCACCAAGTTAACGAAGCTGTAACTTTTTAGGCACTGAATCGGTCACTTTTGGATTTTTAAGGCTCGTGGGGGATTTGGAGCTTGGAGGGGTGTTTCTTTGTTGCTAGGTGGTGGTGTTAATAACCCAGCCATGACTCGCAAGAAAAGAAGTATTCAGAAGGAAAAAGTCGAGGCCGGGGCTAGCGAAGAGGTCAGGTCGTCCGCAGGATCGGAGGAGCCGGCGAAGGGATTTCCGGTGGTCGGCATCGGCGCTTCGGCGGGCGGGCTGGCGGCGTTCGAGGCGTTTTTCGCCGGGATGCCTGCGAACAAGGACCCCGGGATGGCCTTCGTGTTGGTCCAGCACCTGGCTCCGGATTATAAGAGCATCCTCACCGACCTGATCCGCCGCTGCACCCGGATG
>CAMCCX010000074.1 GCA_945873305.1 Akkermansia muciniphila | reverse complement strand
GGTGGCCTCCCAGGCGGTGTAGTCTCCATTGACGTAAAGTGGAACCGCCTCCGGCGGGTCTGTGGGGACGGTGCCGCTGTCTGCGGCGTTGGCGGGATCGCTCCCCTGGGCGATTTCGGCGGCGTCGCTTTTTGAATCGCCATCGCTGTTGGAATTGCGGGGATTGGAGCCGTTGAGGTACTCCGTCAGCGTGGTGAGCGTGTCTAAATCGGAATCTCCCAGATCGTCGCGGGGGCCGGTGGCTCCC
Organism: Akkermansia muciniphila; assembly: GCA_945873305.1. Classification (GTDB taxonomy): domain Bacteria; phylum Verrucomicrobiota; class Verrucomicrobiia; order Verrucomicrobiales; family Akkermansiaceae; genus Luteolibacter; species Luteolibacter muciniphilus_D. The sequence continues at coordinate 14,571 of CAMCCX010000074.1, read as the reverse complement.
AGGCTATAGGCGTTGAGGGGATTGAAGTTGTTGGAGACCTCGAAGCCGTCGATTAGATTGTCGTCATCGGTGTCCGGTTTGGCCAGGTTGGTGCCGGCCGCTTGCTCGGCGAGGTCGTCGAGTTCATCCTGATCGAAGTCCATGGTTCCGCCGCTGTATAGAAATGGCGAGCGGGCATAGCCTGTCTGGGTGGGCTGCGGAGCGGTGGGACTGGCGGGGTCGGGGTGAAAGATGACGGAGCCGGAGTAGTCGGAGTATCGGGTGTTGTTTTCCGTGACATCCCAGAGACCGTCGCGATCGATGTCCTGATGATAGAGGGCGGTGATTTCGGATTGGGAAATCGCACGCGACCAGGTGCGAATACGGTCCATGCTGCCGCGGAAGTTGGTGTCAACTGCTATCGCGGAGGGATAGAGCGCGCCGAAGCAAAGGTAGCCATTGGGTGCGCTTGGCCATGCGCCGGAGTAGATGGGCATGGTCATGATCTGCTGGTCGTTTCGATAGATTCTCAGAGTTCCCGTTGATTTGCTGAAAACGAGGTGCTGCCAGTTTCCGTCATCCAGCGGGGCGGACAACGGTATTTCGCCGACTAGGTCGGTCTGGAGGCTTACGTTGGAGTAGTGGGAGAAGACGAGCTTCTGGGTACTCTGTGCGGTGAGTGCCTTGTAGGCGTGCAGTTGAAACTGGGGGGTGGTGTCGAGCACGTCGTTGAACGCAAACAGAATGGTATGATAAGTGCCCGGTTTGTTCTGGATGTAGTCTTTTTCAAAACGAAACCACAGGGAAATGGAAAGCGAGGTCTTGTCCGCGATGATGGACGGATCCGTCTTGATAAATTGACTCATCGCGCTCATGCGAGTGGCCTTGGATACCATTCCGTTGTTGTCGGCCTCGATCGCGCCACCGAGGTATGCGGGAATGGATGGATTTGCAGTGTTAGGACTGGTCCGAACTCCGTTGGTGGTGGTGATGGATTCGAGATCCCATCTCCCGGTGAGGCCGGTGGCAAGCGAGGCGGGGAGGTTCTCGCCGTCGGGATCGGCGATGGCATTGTTGGTCAGCGGGGTGAGGTCGAGGTTGTCGGCGATGCCGTCGAGGTCAGTGTCTCTGTTGTTAGGATTGGTGCCGAGTATGGATTCCTCGTAGTTTGACAGGCTGTCGCCGTCGGTATCTATATCATCGACGGCGACGCGCCAGAAGAGTTTGTCGGGGCGGGTGCCGCCGGTCTGGGTGATGGGGCAGCCGGTGGTTACTATGTTTCCGTTGCCGATGAATGGCTCTCCGACGGGAAACCAGCTTCCTTCGGTGAGGTCCGGCGAGCTGAGCAGGGTGTATTGTTTTCCGGGAACCACCAACCAAGTGAGGGTGATGACCTCGGGGGTGTGCTCGAGTATCCCGTCGGCATCAAGGTCCGACCATGTTTCCGGGATGTGGACGAAATCCGGCCTGATGAAGCCGTCGGGCGGATTGGGATCGAAGGGGTTGGTGCCGGCGGCGGCTTCCTGAATGTTAGTCCAGCCGTCGCCGTCGGGATCGTCCTGGGGATCGTCCTGGGGATCGTCCTGGGGATCGAGGTTAGCGAGGAGGTTGCCGTTGTTGTATTGTTTTTCCCAAATGTCGCTGAGGGTATTGTTATTAGTATCGACGATGGCGGGGGCTGGAAGAGATGCAAGAATCCAGAGGCCAAAGACAAGGAGGAGGAAGACGGAGCAGGATGCTCCGGTCATGGTTTGGAGCAAGATGCTCCAGCTACGCTTGGGGGAGAGGCTCATCGTGCGGCTCCTTTCTTCGGGGCGACTTGGGCGGCGGGTCTTTCGGTGCGCCAGTAGTTGAGGACGATGTCTTTGGGTTTTGGCGGGTTGGCTATCAGCTCGGCTTCGTGTTGGAGACGGGCGCGTTCGCGGCCTTGATAGGCTGTTTTGAGGCGGTCGTATTCGTTGTTATAGAGATCGTGGAGGGACTGGATGGAGGCGAGGGTGGCTTCCGTGGGTTTCTCTGAGATGATGGCGAAGGCGGCTTTGCCCGCAGGGAGTTCGGGGGCTTTTTCGATGCCGTATTCAGTGCCTTGTTTTTCGATGAAACCCGCAATGCTGTCGATTTCCTCCGCGCCCCACGACATGATGAGGCTATGGGCGTATCCTTCAGATCCGATGAAGGAGGCGAAGCCTGATAGAAGCGCGAAGTCGGCGGAGGACCAGAAGCTAACGGACTCGCCGCCGCCCATGGGCGAGATTTGGACGAGGGAGCGAATCGTGGAGTCCTTGGCGTGGAAGACGGTGGCACCGATGAATAACAGTTCCTGATCCGGGTATTTCGCGGTGATTTCGGCGATGCTTTCCTGGATGGCGGGCTGACTGGTGTCCGGCAGAGCGACGGCTTTGGGCGGTTCGGGAAGGGCGATGGGGTTGATTTTCCTGACGGTGATGGTGCGCCCGCCCTGTTGGTGGGTGGTGGTTTTGAGGATGTCTTTTGCCGGGATGATGAACTCGGGTTTCGGCGGCTCGGGCGGTGGCGGGGTGCCGTCGGGAATCTCGCCGAGGATGCGGGCGGTGGTGGAATCGCCTGTCGGTTTATCCTGTGCGGAGAGGAGTGCAGTGGTCGCCAAGGCGACGAAGAGCGCGAGGGGAATTGGGTTTGGTTTCATGAGGAAGGTCGGGTTGGTATCGTCCTTCCTGGTGGACGGGGAGTTAGTAGGGCCGCACACAGACGACCGCGATGGCCTTTGGCCGCACTCCCCGAAGGCAGACGGCTTGGACATGCGCCACCGCCTCCCCGGCCATTTGGTCGGTTTGGCGGCATCGTTGCGGTCGATGCCGACCGCTGTGTGGTATGGATCTACTAAAATCCTCGTTCGCCGGAGCGGACAAATAAGAGGAGGGGTAATCTCCAACAGGATGACAAGAACGAATTCCAGGAATTCGACAAATTCACGGATGAACAACGTCCGCCCCCCAGATGAAACTCTCCCGACGTTTAGAATGGAGTTCAGCCAGGCCAGCAGACAAATCTCGCAGCGCGCTGGATCTTTTCGGCGGCAAGGGGCTGCGTTACAATGACTTGGTCGCCTGGAACCGGCGCGACGCCTGAGTTTGCGGGAAAGCGGTTGCAGGTTCCGCATGCACTGTCTTAGGCTCGCCGCGTGCCGCACTTGGATATGCAATCTTTCGCCGACGGGGTGGTGATGAACCGCGATTTCCTGCGATCGGTGTTTCAGTCGATGCTCCGCGCGAGGATTTTGGAAAACAAGCTTTCGAGCCTCTACAAAGCCGGCAAAATCGTTGGTGGTGTCTATCTCGGACGCGGTCAGGAAGCGGTCAGCGCCACGCTCGGCACCGCCTTGATCCAAGGCACGGATTTCTTTGCCCCGCTGATCCGCGACCAGGCGGGACGCACGGCTTTCGGCGAGCCAATGATCGACTGCACAAGGACTTATCTCGGCTCGGTCGAGGGTCCGATGCGCGGGCGGGACGGCAATATCCACCGCGGGCGGCCGGAAATGGGCATGCCCGCGATGATTTCCCACCTCGGCGCGCAGGTGCCGGTGATCGCGGGAATGCTGTTTGCAAAACGCCTGCAAGGCACGCTGGCCGGACGCGTCGGCGCGACCTGCATCGGCGACGGCGCGACCTCGACGGGCGCGTTTCACGAAGGCTTGAATCTGGCCGCCGTCGAGCGCTTGCCGATGGTGGTCGTCGTCGGAAACAACCAGTTTGCCTACTCGACGCCAAACCACCGCCAGTTCGCCTGCGCGGATCTGGTGGAAAAAGCCCGCGGCTACGGCATCGGCGGGTTCTCGGTGGATGGCACGGATTTGCTGGCCTGCGCGTCGGTGATCGGCGAGGCCGTCCGGCGGGCGCGCGAGGGCGGCGGGCCGCAACTGGTCGTCGCGCACTTGCTGCGCCTGTCAGGCCATGGCGAGCACGACGACGGTTCCTACGTCCCGGCGGAAATCCGCGGCGGTCATTACGGGCGGGATTGCATCGAAGTGGCGATGCGCCAGCTGGTAGAAAACAACCACGCCACCGTGGACGAAATCCTCGCCTGGCAGGATGAGTTTTCCGATGAGGTCCAGCGCGCCGTGGCCCAGGCCCAACAGGAGGCGGTGCCCGATCCCTATCACGAAGACTGGACCGCGCTGGCCACCCGTTTTCCCCTTTCCGAGTCCATTTCCCAGTCAATCGCCCAGTGAGTGTGACCTACATCGACGCCATCCGTGAGGCCCAGGAAAAACTCCTGCGCGAGGACGACCGCGTGTTCCTATACGGCCAGGACATCGCCACCTTCGGCGGTGCGTTCAAAGCCACCAAAGGCCTCGCCGAGCAATTCCCCAACCGCGTTTTCGACGCCCCGATCTCGGAAGACGCGATGATCGGCATGGCGGTCGGCGCGGCCATCGAAGGCATGCGGCCCATCGTGGAAATGCAGTTCGCGGATTTCTCCTCGGTGGCCTTCAACCAGATCGTCAACCAGGCGGCGACGCATTTCTATCGGACAGGAATGCCGATCCCGATCACGGTGCGCCTGCCCTCCGGCGGGACTCCCGGCTCGGGCCCGTTCCACAGCCAGAGCATGGAGGGAATCTACGCCCAATATCCCGGTCTCGTGGTGCTGACTCCGGCGACGGTTTCCGACGCCTATCACATGCTGCTAGACGGCGTGGCGCTCGACGATCCGGTCATCTACTGCGAACACAAGTTTCTCTACCGGTGGCTCAAGGCTAAGTCGATCAATGGCGACCACCTGCCCATCGGCCAGGCCCGGATCACCCGCCCCGGCAAGCACGCGACCGTGGTCGCCTACAGCGCGATGGTTCACGAAGCCGTCCGCGCCGCCGAACGACTCCAACAGGACGGATGGGAAATCGAAGTGGTGGACCTGCGCTCGGTGAAGCCGCTCGACCTCGACACGATCCTGGCATCCGTCGCGCGGACCGGGCGCTTGCTGGCGGTGGGCGAGGCCTTCCCCTGGGGCGGCGTCACCGCGGAGGTCGTGGCCCGCGTCACGGAGGAAGGATTCCACCTGTTGGACGCTCCGCCGCAGCGCTTGAACGCCCGCGACACGCCGGTCCCCTATCACCCGAAACTCTGGGCCGCCCACCGGCCGACGCCGGAATCCATCTGCGAGGCGCTCCGCAAACTGCTTTCCTTCTAATTTCAGTATTTCAGGTTCTCAGCTTTTACCCAAATGCCAACCGTCCCGATCTTCATGCCCCAACTCGGCGAATCCATCGCCGAGGCCACCGTCATCCGTCTCGGAATCAAGGTGGGCGATGCCGTCCGCACCGACCAGGAAATCATCGAGGTGGAAACCAACAAGGCGGTCATGGGCGTGACCACGCTTTGCGACGGAGTCGTCTCCGAGCTGCGGGCGCAGGAAGGGATTTCCTACTCGGTCGGCACGCTGCTAGGACTGCTCGAAGTCACGCAGGAAGAAGTCGCCCGCACCGGCGTGGAGTCGTTGGAGTCCATCGAGGAAAAGCGCGCCGCCAGCAGCCAGTCCAACAGCCCGGCGCAAGCCGAGGCGAACCTGCATTTCGCCCTCGATGACGACGCCTACGAGGAGGCCCCCGCCGTCGTTCCCAGCGTGAAAGGCCTGCCCGTCCCGACCGGCGTGATGGGAGCGCACTACATTTCTCCCAGAATGCGCGCGCGGATGGACGACCTCGGAATCCGCGAGGCCGATATTTCCGCCATCGCCGGAACCGGTGCCGGCGGACGAGTCACGGTCGAGGATCTCGAACGTTTCCTCGACTATCTCGACACCTGGCCGAGCTCCGCCGCCTCGCCGATGCGCCTCGCGGTGGCCGACGCGATGCGCCGCAGCTGGACCCGCCCGCTGGCGACCGTGGGCCGGCCGGTCCTGCTGGACCGCACATTCGATCACCGCCGCGACCAATCGCCCAAGCCGGGACTGACGCTCTACCTGCTCCGCGCGTTCGCCCTCGCACTAACGGAAAACCCGACCACCGCCGGTTATCTCATCGGCGACAAGGTCGTCCACCCGCGCTCGTTCGACATCGGCGTGGCCGTGCAAGTCGAGGATGGCGTGGTCGTCCCCGTCGTCCGGAAAGTGGACCAGAAATCCCTGCGTGACCTCGTTTCCGAGTATGACGATCTGGTAGATCGCGCCCGCCGCCGCCGCCTCACCGAACAGGATTGCAGCGGCGGCATCGCCACCGTGACGAACTTCGGCACCTTCGGCCTCACCACCGGAACGCCCATCCCGCTGCCTAACGAGACGCTCATTCTCGGCATCGGCGCCGGGGTGAAAAAGCCGGTCTGGAGCGCGCAGGTCGAAACCTTCCTGCCCGCCACCGAAGCGGACCTGCTGCTCACCTTCGACCACCGCGTCGTCGATGGCGGCGGTGCCGGAGTCCTGCTCAACCGGGTTTCCGCGCTGCTTCAAAAACCCGAGGACCTCTAACTCTCGCCGCCGTGGAACCTCCCGACAAAGTCGCCAGGATCGACATCCCGAAAAAGGCGATCTACCGGCTTTCGATCTATCATCGCTGCCTGCAGAAGCTGCATGACAACGGCGTGGAAACCGTGAGCTCCACCACCCTCGCCCGGGCCGCCGGGGTGAAGCCCGCGCAGCTCCGCAAGGACCTCGCCTACCTGGGCCAATTCGGCACGCGCGGCCTCGGCTATCCCGTCGAGACGCTCTCCTCCATCATGCGCGAGACGCTCGGCCGCGAGCACCTCCAGCCGGTCATTCTCGTCGGCGCGGGCAACCTCGGCTCCGCGCTGCTCCGTTACCACGGGTTCGAAAAGGAAGGCTTCGAAGTCGTGGCCGCGTTCGATGCCAATCCGGAAGCCGCCGTCGCCCGCGGAGTCACCATCCCGGTCTTCCCCGACTCGGAGTTAGAGTCCTTCATTTCCGGCAATTCCGTCAAGCTCGCCATCCTCTGCGTCCCCGTCGAGTTCGCCCAGGCCGTCGTCAACCGCCTCGTCGCCGCCGGCATCCAAGGCGTGCTGAATTTCTCCCCGATCATGCTCGAAGTCCCCTCGGAGGTCACCGTCAACAACGTCGATCTCGCGCTCGAACTCGAGCACCTCAGCTATTTCATCCGCTGACATGCCGGACGCTTCGGAAAATTTCCCTAATGTCCCCGCGGTCCCGTCCGTTGATCACGGGAATCCAACCTGCCCGCTCACCTGGGAGAAATTCATCGGGCAGGCGATGGCGGATTACGAATCCCCGCTCATCGGCTATGCTTCCACCATTCTCAACGACATCGACCTCGCCCGCGACGTGGTCCAAGACACTTTCATCCGGCTCTGCCAGCAGGACATCGCCAAGGTCCGGCACGGCCTCAAGTCTTGGCTCTTCACCGTCTGCCGGAACCGCGCCCTCGACATTCTTCGCAAAAACAAACGGATCCAACCGCTCGAAGACATCCAGTGGCGCGAAATCGCAGGCCCCGACCTCCAGCCCGACGAACAAGCCGACCGGAAGGAAATTTCCTCCAGGCTCGAAACCTATCTCGACCGCCTGAGCCCTAACCAACGCGAAGTCATCATCCTCAAATTCCAACAAGGACTCAGCTATCAGGAAATCCGGGAAATCACCGGACTCAAGACCGGCAACGTCGGATTCCTCATCCACACCGGCCTCAAGCGCCTGCGTGACATCCTGCCAGACGACGTCCGTCTTTGAAACTCACTTTCCCCATGCAACTCCACTCTGAAGATCCCCGGCTCACGGCCTACGTCCTTGGCGAACTCGAGCCGGAAGAGGCCGCCGCCGTCGAACTCGCCGTGGCTGCCGATGCCTCGCTTCAAGCGAAGGTCGCGGAAATGAAAGGCATCCAACAGTTCCTCACTGAACGATTGGTCCAGCCAGCCGACAAGCTCCTGCCCCGCCAGCGCGAAAACATCCGCCGCAGCGCCCGCCGGGCGGACTCCGGCACGAAGGTCATTCCGTTCGCCTCGCTGCGGGGCTGGCTCATCCCCGCCGCCGCGGCCGCCGCCCTCGCCCTCGCGACTTTCATCGTGATCCGCATGCCTTCGGACAAGCCGCTTCCGACCACCAGCGCCAAACCGGCTCCTCCTGAAATCTCCCAAGCCCCGGCTCCCGTCGCGCCCCCGGCACCGGCGCCTCCCGCGTGGTTTCCGCCAGACACCGCCGCCGCGCCCCCGGCGCTCGACCTGCCAATCTCCTCCGCGCGGGACAATCTTGCCGTGATTTCCCAATGGGTTCACGAAGACCGCCGGCTCCCGCCACCTCAAGACATTCGCCTTGAGGAAATCCTCAACAACTTCGCCCTCCGCCTGCACGGAGTCTCCGCCATCGCGCGCGCCCCCGCTAACACCTGGCACCCGGACGAACGTGCCAACGCCATGACTAGCCACATCGCCACGGTTTCCACCGAAATGATCCCCTGCCCGTGGAAGCCCTCCGCCACCCTGCTCCTCATCTCCATCCGCGGAAACGACCAAAAGGACTGCGACGTCAAAATCTCCTTCCATCCGGATCTGGCTAACGTTTTCCGCTACCGGCTCCTCGGCTTCCAACCCGTCGAAGGCAGCCCCCCCGGAAACCTTCCCGCCAAGCTGCCTGCGAATTCCGTCACCACTCTGGCCCTCGTGGTCGAACCGTCCACCCCGGCCGGCAACTTGGGCTCGCTCGAATGGTCCGCGGATGACAAGCCCGCACCCGCCATTTCCCTCGCCCGTAAAAGTGACGCGGAACCCTCCGACGACGCCCGCTTCGCCGGTCTGGTCTGCACCTACGCCGAGTGGCTTGCCGCCGGCCAGGAAGGAGTGATCGATGCCGAAATCGTCGCCGCGCTCGCCCGGGAAATCGCCTCCACCACCCTCGCCCCCGACCGCGCGGATTTCCTCAATCTGATCGACAGCTCGCTGAATCTATAGCCGCTTGATTTGCCTTTGCTCCCCCCGGCGCCCCGGTCCAGACTGAAGCCCGATGGAAAAACGACTGCCGAAAACCCTTCGGTTCGCCAGCCGGGTGCTGCGCGACTTTTTCCTGCGCAACCACGGCCTGCTGCTCACCGCCGCCGTCGCCTATAACATGATGCTCTCGCTGATTCCCCTATCAGCCGTGCTCATGGTCATCTTCTCGCACTTCATTGACGAGTCGCTGCTGATGGAAACCATCACCCGGGAAATCTCCCTGCTCGCCCCCGGATTCGTCCCCACCCTCACCGAGGTGCTCACCGGCTTCCTGCGCACCCGCGAGTGGATCGGCTGGGTCGGCGGCTTCTCGCTGCTCCTCTTCAGCTCGCTCGCCTTCCGCGTCATGGAGGACGCCATCGCCATCATTTTCAACCGCCCGCTGCCGACCCTGAAACGCAAGTTCTGGGTCTCCGCGCTGATGCCCTACCTCTTCATCCTCATCGTCGCCGGCGGCCTGATAGGGATCACCGCCGTCAACGCCGTCATCGACGCGCAGGACCAGAGGAACCACGGCTTTCTCGGCATCGACGCGCTGCTTCACCGGCATGTGAACCACATCATCTACCTCACGGGCGTCCTCGGACTCGTCCTGCTATTCACGCTCTTTTACAAGATCATGCCGGTGGCGAAAGTCTCGTTCCGGCGCGCCCTCGCCGGTGGCCTGACCGCCACCATCCTCTGGGAAATCGTCCGCCACCTTCTCGTTTCCTACTATACCAAGATCTCGGTGGTCAACGTCCTCTACGGCTCCATGGCCACCATCATCATCGTCCTCCTCACTCTCGAAGCCGTCGCCCTGATCCTGCTGCTGGGAGCCCAAGTCATCGCCGATCTCCAGCGCAGCGCGAACGCCGGCATCCCGTGGCATGAAGACCCGGACGGCGACGCCCACCCTTAGATTTCCATCAAACCATGAAACCCGTTAGCGACCTCCACGTCAGTTCGAACCTCGTCCTCCCCTCCCCGCTCGACCTGCTCGCACAGCTGCCGCCCAGCGACAGCGACACCGACTTCATCTTCCAAAGCCGCCGCGCGATCCGGGAAATCATCTTTGGAAACGATCCCCGCCTGCTGGTCATCGCCGGTCCCTGCTCCATCCACGACATCGCCGCCGGGCGCGAATACGCCGAACGCTTCGCCAAGCTCGCGGACCAGGTGAAGGACCACATGCTGCTGGTCATGCGCGTCTATTTCGAAAAGCCCCGCACCACTGTCGGCTGGAAGGGCTTGATCATGGACCCGCGTCTCGATGGCAGCAACCGCATCCAGGAAGGACTCCACCTCGCGCGGCAATTCTTGCTAGACATGATCCGTCTCGGCATCCCCACCGCCACCGAATTGCTCGACCCGATCACCCCGCAATACATCGCCGACCTCATCAGCTGGTCGGCCGTCGGCGCGCGCACCACCGAATCCCAAACCCACCGCCAAATGGCGAGCGGACTCTCGATGACGCTCGGATTCAAGAACGGAACTCTGGGAAATCTCGAACCCGCCATCAACGCGATCAAAGCCGCCTCCCAGCCACAGACCTTTCTCGGAGTCGGCATGGACGGTCGCGCCTCCGCCGTCACCACCACCGGAAATCCGGACTGCCACATCATCCTGCGCGGCGGCGAAGGCGGATCTAACCACGGCGAGCGCAGCGTGGCCGAGACCCGTGAAATGCTCGTCCAACACGGCCTCAAGCCCGCCATCATGATCGACGCGAGCCACGGGAATTGCAGGAAGGATCACCATCTCATGCCCGCCGTCTTCGAGGAAATCGTTCGCCAACGCGCCGCCGGAGACAGCTCCATCATCGGAGCCATGTTGGAAAGCCACCTCGTCGCCGGTGCCCAGAAATTCCCCCAACCGCTCGACCAACTCCGTTACGGCCAAAGCATCACCGACGCCTGCATCGACTGGGAAACGACGGAGAAGCTGCTCCTGCAAGCCGCCACCCGCTTAACTCCAAAGTTGACAACTTGACCACATCGGGCAGGTTCATTCCATGAAAACGATGACCATCGCGGAGTTCAAGCGACAACTGCCTGCCTTGTTGGGAGAGGTCGCCAAGGGTGAAAGCATCATCCTGCAAAAAGGCCGGAAGCGCGAAAATGTCGCCATGCTCACCCCATTCAAGGCCGAACCCGCCAAAGCCCGCGAACTCGGACTTTTCGCCAAGCGCGGCAAACCCGTCTTCAAAGACTGGTCCATCAGCGAAGAAGACTTCCTCGCATCCCGCTAACCCATGGCCTGGCTGCTCGATACCCACGCCTTGCTCTGGGCCTTGTTCGAACCCGACAAACTCGGCCCTAAAACCCGCGCCATCCTCAAGGACCCGGCGAACGAGGTGCTCGTCAGCCCTCTCAGCTATTGGGAAATCAGCTTGAAATGCGGTCTCGGCAAACTCGTGCTGCCGGAGACCGACCCATCGGAAATCCCTGGCGCCGCCCATCAGCTCGGCCTGCTCGAAGAACCACTGGACCCTGAAATCCTCGCCACCTTCCACCGACTCCCCTACGCGCCAGAACACCGGGATCCCTTCGATCGGTTACTGATCTGGCATGCCATCCGCCGCAAACATACACTTCTGAGCAAAGACCGGGCGATGCCGTTTTTCAAAGCCCACGGCTTGAATTTCACCTGGTGACCCACGAGTGCCTCCGTCGTCATCCGCCGCTCCTTGCCGCACATAGGGGTGAGAGGGGTCGGACTAACGAGACCGAAGCCGCGTGATAAGGAGGCGGCACACTCCTGTGCCGCTGGCCGATGGGAAGTGAAAAAATTGAGCTCCGCACTCCGCTTTCGCCATTCATCGGCTCGGCGGACAGGAGTGTCCGCCCTCCTTACCACTCGGAGCCGAGGCCGTGGCGGCCGGCGATTTCTAGCAAATCCTCGCGCATCGGCCACTCGTCGGGGCGCTCGCTGGTGGCGTGGCGTTTGCTGGCGCCTTTCAAGGTCATGCAGCCGGTGTTGTCGCCGATCTGGCGGATGGAATCGACCTCCTCAGCGGTGAAGCGGACGTCCGGCAGCTTGGCGAAATCGCGGATCTTGTCCTCGATGAGGCGCGCGCCTTCGCCGGCTTCCTGGATGAACGTGGGGACCACGCTTTCCACCGCGGAGTGGCTGAGGTTCCAGATACAGGCGAACTGGAGCATCGTTAGATTGTATTTCTCGGCGAGCGGACGCATGCGGTCGGCCTTTGCCATGCCGTGCTGGACCCAGCCTTCCGGCCGATAGGTGCGGTGGTCGCCGGGCTTGAAGCTGTGCTCCGGTCCGCCGATGTCGTCGTGGAAGACGCCGCCGTAATCAACGACGCGGGTCATCACCTTGACGCCGTGTTTCTCACATACCGGCAGGGTCAGCCCGACCGGCCATGGCTCCAACGGATTGAGGATGAGCATCGACCAGTCGATGAGGTGGCCGAATTTTTCGAGGCAGTAAACCAGGTCGAGCGAGAAGCCGTTAGCGGGACCCGGCGCGATGCCGAGGCGGTCGGTGAGGCCGGAGGATTTCGCGCCTTCGAGCGCCTGCCAGAGCGGCTCGCTGGTGTAGCCGAGCTCGTCCGGGTTGTGAAGCATGAGCAGGTCGAACTTGTCCGCGCCGCAGCGTTCGAGCTCCTTGGAGCAGGCCATGTTGATGAAATCCGAGTAGCCTTCCGGCCCGCGCAGCTCGGGCGAGGTGAAGCGCGGGTAGCCTTGGCTGCCCTGGCGCTGGCCTTCGTAAAAATCGTGACCGATCATGCCCACCAGGCTGTAACTGGAGCGGTCGATTCCTTTCAACGCGCGGCCTAGCAACTCGTCGGCCTTGCCGTTTCCATAGACGTCGGAGGTGACGAAGGTGCGGATGCCGGCCTCGTAAGCGGTCTCGATGCAGCCGATGAAGCGCTCCTCGGAAAGGGTTTCGCCAAAGTGCATGAAGCGTCCGCCGCTCCAGGTTCCGTATGCTGTGGTGGTAGGTTCCATGGTGGGAAATTTGAGTGCTTGTGATTAAGCCCGCCGGACAATGGGGTCAACACCAAGCGCCGGGCCAATTTGCCCAATCTCTCCGCATCATTCCTGCTTCCATCAGCCGAAACGCCCGAGGATGGGAGCCAAATCCCGCGCCGATTGCTCCGGCCACAGCGCGCGCGGCGTGAAAATCGCGGTGTCGAGCACGCGATGGCAAGGGCCGTCGGGAGTTTCCGGAATCGCGGCGACGGCGGCGCGGATGATCCGCTTCGCCATGGCGCTGTTCGCGTGGAGATTTTCGATGACCGTGTCCACCTCGACGGCGACTTCGTCCGCTTTCCAGCAATCGTAGTCGGTCACGAGAGCGAGTGTCGCCGCGGCGATTTCCGCCTCGCGGCAAAGGCGGGCTTCCGGGCCGTTCGTCATGCCGATGATGTCCGCGCCGTTCAGACGGTGGAAATGGGCTTCCGCGCGGGTCGAGAATGCCGGGCCGTTCATGCAAAGATAAGCGCCACCGTCGTGGACCTTCGGCGCGAGCGGACGCGAGGCGGCTAGCAGGATTTGGCGCAGTTCCATGCAATACGGATCGGCGAATCCGATATGCGCGGCGATGCCGTTGCCGAAAAACGTGTGCTTGCCGGCCGTGCCGGTGCGGTCGATCAACTGGTCCGGCACGACAATGTCGCGCGGCGCGAGTTCCTCCCGCAAGCTGCCGACCGCAGTGACCGAAATCACCCAGCGCACGCCGAGCGAGCGCAACGCCCAGACGTTCGCCCGGTGGTTGATTTCGTGCGGCATCAACCGGTGCCCCACGCCGTGGCGCGGCAGGAAACAAACCCGCCGCCCGCCGATGCGGCCGCTGACTAACTTGTCCGACGGGTCGCCGAACGGGGTCGTGACCGACTGCTCCGAGATTTCCTCGAAGCCTTCCATTTCATAGAGCCCGCTGCCGCCGATGATTCCGACGGCGGGCTCATGGATTCGTTGTGAAGTCATTGGGTGGATAATTTGAAGTGATGAATGATGGCGTCAACGATGACTTCAACCGGCTGGTCGATATCCACCGCAAAAGCTCCTTCCGGCGCCTCCAAGGCGGCGAACTGGCTGTCGATGAGAGACTCGGGCATGAAGTGTCCGGCCCGCGCGCGAAGGCGGGCGAGGATGAGCCCGGGACTTCCGCGGAGATGGACGAACCGCACGTCCGGGCAACCCGAAGCGAGCACATCGCGATAACGCGCCTTGAGCGCGGAGCAGGCGAGAAACGCCGGGGCTTCAGAAGCCTCGGATAGAAGCACCGCGAGACGCTCCAACCACGGCGCGCGGTCGTCATCATCAAGCGGTTCGCCGCGTTTCATCTTCTCGATGTTAGCGGGCGGATGGAAATCGTCGGCATCGTGAAACACCCCGCCGCATTTCCTGGCCAAGGCGATTCCTATCGTGCTCTTACCGCTGCCGCACACGCCCATGAGGACAAGCGCCGCGCTGTTTCCGGGAGAGATCATGATTCTGTGGCCTCCTCAGCCGCGGCGGATTTTCGAGCCGTCGAAGAGGATCATCATCCGGCAAACCCGCTTCTCACGCGTTTCGATCTTGCCGGTGACAAGGTCGAAACGCTCCGGAATTTCCTGCCGGTGGATGTCCACGCTGGCGCGGAAGCCCCGCTCGGAGAACACATCGATGAGGATGGCGATGGCGACGGGATCTTCGAAAAGCGGGTCCTC
>CAMCCX010000073.1 GCA_945873305.1 Akkermansia muciniphila | reverse complement strand
GCCAAAAACCTCGGAGCCTTGCGCCGGATTGTCCTCAACCTGCTCAAAATCGATCTATCCGACACCCGCAGCCTGCCGAAGAAGCGCCGCCGCGCCATGCTCGACCTCAACTACCGCAATTCTTTGCTCTCCCTAGCTTGATCGCCGTGTTCCGACGGACGGAAACAATTCCTTGAATCCATCGACAAGCGGTGGTTTACTATCAAACCCGTGGAAACCGGTTGATATCATGAAAACGAAAACCATTTGCCAAGTTGTCGTCAAGGATAGCAGATCGAAGATCGCGAGCTGGACGCAGGAGTTTGAACACCGCCCGACCCCGGGAGACCGGATTCCGATTCCGGAAAACGTGGCGCGCAACCTTGAGGGATATGATGCCGAGGCAACCGTCTCGCTGGTGGAAATGGACTTGGAGAGCGGTGAGTTCCGGATCGTGGCCGATGCGTCATGCAATCTGGCCACGAACCAGAGGCCCGTGGTCACCTTGAACGCCAGCCTGATCCCGGAGAGAGTCCGTGAAGAGGTGGAGGACCACGTGCGGCGGCGCTTGGAACTGCCGGTGTTGGAGTGGCAGGAAAGTGCCGAAACCGCTCCCATCGTCCGGCTGCATCCTTTCAAAAGCCAACCGAGGACCCCGCTGGCGACGTTGCAGGACGAACTGCGTCAAATTCTCCGCCACGCCGTGGAGCTGTCGTCGTGTTAAGTCAGATCCGCGAGGAGCCGTTTCGCGCACCTTTGACCCTGGGTCTCCGAAATCCGTTGGGTTATGGCCGATTTTGGGAGCACTGGGCCGGTTTTGAGACTTGAATGTGATTTCGTTCCCCTGATTTTTAGCTATTCTCACGGGTGTCCGGTTAACGGGTTGGAGCGCGTTTGAAAAACGCTGGAAGTGAATGGATTACAGATGAAATTCGATGTGACGCTTTTGAATTTTGCGGTGGTTTTTGGTACATTCCCGGCCCATGAACCCCGGCCGCTTCGTTCTCTCCCAGATTCTCGACCTCGTCCATCGTCAGACTCTCGACCGCTTGGTCAGTCGCTACGACGCCGAGTCCCGTGTCCGTCACTTCGGCTGCCGCCAGCAGCTCATCTGCATGGTCTTCGCCCAGTTGACGTGGCGCGAGGGACTGCGGGACATCGCCGCCTGCGTGAATGCGAGACCTTCGACCTTGCATCACCTCGGATTCAGCCAACCGGTAGCGAAGTCCACTCTCGCGGACGCCAACGAACAGCGCGACTGGCGGCTTTGGGAGGACCTTGCCAAGAGCCTCATGCGGAAGGCGAGAGCGCTGTATGGCGGCGAGGATCTTGGGCTGGATCTCGACAACACAATCTATGCCCTCGACTCGACGACCATCGATCTCTCGCTGACACTCTTCCCATGGGCCGACTTCCGGCAAACGAAGGCGGGCATCAAGATGCACACCCAGATCAACCTGCGGGGGCCAATTCCTACCTGCATCCACATCACCGGAGCCCGCCAGCACGACGTGGGCTGGCTCGACAGCCTTCTGTTCGAACCTGGCGCTTTCTATCTGATGGATCGCGGCTACATGAATTTCACCCGCCTCTTCCTCATCGCCAACGCCGGAGCCTTCTTCGTCACCCGAGCCAAGAGCAAACTGCAATTCACCCGGCATTACTCGCTGCCGGTGGATCGCTTCACCGGTTTGCGCAGCGATCATGTCGGCAAGCCCTCTCTCGTCAAATCGCGGCAGGCCTTCCCGGCTCTCTTGAGGAAGGTGCGCTACTACGACTCGGAGACGGAAAGGGAACTGGTCTTCCTCACCAACAACCTGGAGATTCCCGCACTCACCGTGGCCATGCTTTACAAGATGCGCTGGCGCATCGAGTTGTTCTTCCGATGGATCAAAGGCCACCTGCGCATCAAGCACTTTTACGGCACGAGCCCCAACGCGGTGAAGACGCAGATATGGATCGCGGTGGCAACCTATCTGATGGTCGCCATCCTCCACAAGCAGATGAAACTGCCCGGCACACTCCACAGAACTTTGCAGCTTTTGAGCGTTCATCCTTTTGAAAAAGTCACTCTAAATGAGCTACTTACGGAGCCAGACCACAGAACTTGCGACAATCAAGATCCCAACCAATTGAATTTGTTCGAGTTATAACCGGACGCTCGTGATCGGAGAGGTGTTTTTCCTGGAGTGCTGAGAGGTGGTGTTTGAGGCGTTCTTCCAAGGCTCTTGGGAGAGTGACGACACGGTGTTTTCCGCCTTTGCCATCGTGGATGGTGATGGTTCCTTGCCCGAAATCGAAGTCCTGGACACGCAGGCGCATGGCTTCCATCAAGCGCAGACCGCTGCCATACATGACTTGTGCGCTCAATTTCCAAGGATCTTCCAAGTGGGCGAAAACGGAGCGGACTTCCTCGCGGGTCATGACAACAGGTGGGCGCCGCTGACCACGGGCGGGGGTGAAGTGATCCAGAGTGAAGTCCGGGATGCCGAAGACGTTTTTGACGAGGAAGACCCTGGCATTGAGGGCTTGGTGTTGGGTGGCTGGGGCGACGTTCCGTTCGAGGGCGAGGAAGTCGAGGTAAGCAGAAATGGCGGAGGGGCGCTGGGGGTAAGGAGTCCGCTGGATGCGCTGCGAAGGGGATGAGCCTGCAAGCGATGAAAAAACACGTGATTCCCACAAGTCGCTCGTATTGAGCTGTCTATGATACGAGGAAAGCTGGAATTAAACGGACCTCGGGGCGATCTGTACAAACCTTGGCATCATGTCGTACGAACCTTGGAGGCTTCTTGGATGGACCTTGACGGCATCCCTTACGAACCTTGGCACGATCTGGACAGACCTTGGCATCGGCTCTTGCGGACCTTGGAGCGGTCAGCACGAAGCCGGGCATCGTCTGATACGAACCTTGGGATGAATTGGTTTAACCTTGGCGTGAACGGCGATGAACCTTGGCGCGTTCCGCATCAACCTCGTGGCGCGCTGTAAAGGCCTCGGCTTGGGTTGGATGGGAATGTGTTCCGGCTGTCTCAGCTGGATTTTGCCGGGGCTTGGCTTCCGACTGAGACAGCCGGAACACTTTGAGGGCGGGCATTTTTATCCGCCTGAACGATGGGTAGAGAAAGGAACAAGCTTCGCACTCCCGCTTTCGCCGCACATCGGCAAGTGGACAAAATGTCCACTCCCCTTATTTTGCCGTGCCCGGGGGCGGTGGCTTTGGAGCAAGCTGTCCGCCCTGGTGTCCGGCAAGATTCAGACGTGGTTGCGGCATCCCGCCGCAAGGAACCGGTGACATTGAGGCGAGTCAGGATGCCCGAGGCGAGACGCCCCGGCAACGGCCTGCCGCGAGACGCGTCAGCCACTTTCCTGTGCTCACTTTCCTTCTCTTGAAGCTTGGCAAGCCATGGGCGGTGTTTGAAAGTAGGCCATGTTCAGTGCCAATAACCTCACCCCGGAACAAAAAGACGCGCTCAAGCAATGGGCCGCCGAGGGTGCCACCATGTCGGATCTCCAGCGCCATTTGAAGGACGACTTCGGCCATTCCCTCACCTACATGGACACCCGTTTCCTGATCCTCGATCTGGGCATCGAGCTGATCGAGACGCCGAAAGTGGAAGCGAAAAAGGAGGAGAAACCCGCGCCGGTGCCGACCGGATTTGTCACCGTGACGATGGACAGCCTGACCCTGCCCGGCGCGCTGGTCAGCGGCAAAGCCACCTTCAGCGATGGCGAGACAGCCGTCTGGATGCTCGATCAAAACGGCCGTCCGGGACTCGATCCGGACACCGAGGGCTACCGTCCGACGCCCGAGGACATCAAGGAGTTCCAGGTGCAGCTCCGCGATTTGATCCAGAAAAGCGGGCTTTGAACGGATCGGCGGGTCACAGACACGAAGCCGGTCCCGCGGCGTTACAAGGAAGGAACATGCCCGGCCCGACTCCACGATTTTCCAAGGCGCGCCAGCGCAGCCGCCGGGGCTTTGTTTTCCCGTTGCTGGCTCTCGGCGTGCTCGTTGCAGGCTGCAAACCGCCCGGGAAATCCTCTCCCGCGAGTGTGGGCGAGCTGGTTTCGCAACTCGCGGGCGCGCGGATCGACGCGGCACGGACCAAGCTCGAACGGAAGCGCCCGGACGAGGCGCTGGCCCTGCTGGTTTCCGCCCTGAAAGCGGAGCCCGCTTCCCAAGAGGCCCGCGATCTGGCGGAAACGATCCTGAACGAAACGGTCTGGAATTTTCCCACTCTCACCCTCCCCCACCCGCTTCCGATCGAACAGGTCAACCTCGCCGGGCCGTCGTCGCTGTGGGTGAGCCTCGGCGGAAAGACCAACACGACCGTCCGCTGGAATCTCGAAACGCCGCAAATCGAGAGCGTCCTGTTTCCCGTGGCCGATCACCAAACCCGCAGCCTGGTGTTTGATCCGGGGCATCAGTCGGTGGTCGTCGAGCGCGGGCCGGTGACTTTGCTTTGCAACGCCCGGACGCTGAAACCGATCCGCGATCTCGGCCCGCTGCCGGATTTCCTCACGCCCTCGTCGGTGATCGTTTTCTCTCCGGACGGCCTGCTGGTGGCGCATCCGGGTTTCCTATCAAAAGATGACCGTTCCGTCGTCTGGCACCTGCGGGACACCTCCACCGGGGAAATCATCCGCTCCTCCGAGCCGATCGCCCCGCGGCCGCTCGCCGCCTTCCTGGACCGCGCGCGACTGCGCGTGCTGCATGCCGACGGAAGTCTGTTGGAGATGCCCGTCTCTCCGGTCGAGCCGGTCCTGAAGACCCCGATGCCGGAGCCGGTGAAGCTGCTGCAGGCGCAATTCTCACAGGATGGAAACGCGGTGCTAACACTCCAAGACCCGGGACCTCACCAAGCACCCGTTCCGGCCGTCATTGCCTACCGTGACGAGGAAGACGGATCGCTCGGCACGGCGGCGCTGACCCGCCGTTTCCCGTGGAGCCGCCATCCTAACTTGTGGACCGGCCTGATGAGCGGTCCCGAGCACGCGCCGTTTTCGGTCGATGGAAACCGCGTGACCGTTCTGACAAATCCGCACGCGCCCATCGAGGTGGCATCGGCGGTCACCGCGGTCGCCTTCGATGAAAAAAGCCTGCTAACCGGCGAGGAAAACGGCACATTGACCATTCACCGGCTGCTGCCTTTGCCCGGCACGAATCCCACCCAGCGGAAGGCGGCTCACTTCGACAAAGCGTCTCTGATCGCCATGGGAAATCTCAGCGACGCGCTAACCGGCAGCCACTATGGGGAAAAGGAACGGAGCTTCACCCGCATCGCGTCCGAACCGAGAATCGCGGCCTTCAACGCCTGCGACTTCACGGCACTCCTCGCCGTTTTTCCCGGACTGGATTTCGCCGCGATCCTTGCGGAATTCAAATCGATCGCACATCGCCGCGCCGCTCCCGAAGCGTTCGTCGCGCTGCGGGACCGCCTGGACCGAGCCGATCCCCCGGCCGCCGCGGCTCTCGCGCTGGCCCTGAAATCCGACGAAGCCGAACCGATCAAGGCCTGCCTCGCCAGCGCCGTGGATCTTCCGCCGCTGCTCCGGCGCATCTCGCTCTCGCGCATCGCCTGGCTACAGGGCCGCAAGGCGGACGCGCTGGCAGCCTGGTCCGGGGCTTTCCCGGATCTGGCGGAAGTGCGCCTCCGCGAGGACTGGCACGGCTGGGAACAAACAGATTTCCAACCGGCGCTCGACCAACTCCGCGAATGTGTCAGCGGGGAGTTTGCCGCGATCCAGGTGCCTGAAAATTCCACGCCCGAGCAGAGGAAAGCCATCATCGCGCGCTTCACCGATCCGGCCACCATCGCCGCCGTCGGCCGCGCCCGCTTTGCCGACGCCTGCCTCCAGGCGGCGCTCGCGTTCTCCGCCCACAAGGACGAAAAAACAGCCACCTTCCAGCTCGCCAGCCTGGCCCGCAATCTCGGCGCGCCCGCCGAACCCTGCCTGCGGGCCGAGGCGCTCGCCCTGACCGCGCTCGGCGACTATCAGAATGCCCACCCGCGCTGGATCGAGCTCATCACCGAGCATCCGGTCGAGACCACCTTGCCCGGCGACTACGCCGAAGCCGCTTACACCGCGTTCGAAAACGCCGACCCGCGGCAGGCGATGGAAATCCTAACCACCGGCATGCACCGTTTCCCGCGGGATGGAAATTTCGCGCTGCGGGCGGGCTGGGTCGCGCTGCTCACCGGGAACTCCGAGCGGGCCTATCGGTTTCTACGCGAGGGCCAGCGCATCGGTTTCCCGGCCGAGAAACTTGAAAACGCCACGGCGCTGCTGGTCATCGCCGCCGCCCAGACCGGCGCGAACGACGACGCGGCCGTCTATTTCCAAGACCTCCTCAGAATCGATCCCGCGTGGGCCGATCCCGCCACGCTCGACACGCTCGAATGGCCCGAGGAGCTCAAAACGGTCCTCGGCCAGTTCTCGCAGTGAGGGCTCAGGCCAGGTCTTTCACCTGCACCTGCGCCCACCATTCCTTGAAGGTGTTGATGAAAACATGGTGGTCCGGATCTTCCTGATAGGCGTCGTGCTCCTCGATGGTGTTGAACTGCATGGTCAACGCGTAATCCCATGACTGGTCGATAACGGGACGCACCACCACTTTCGCGGGCACCGCCCAGCGGCCGCCGGCCACCAGATCGATCTCGAACAGCGCCGCCAGACCTTGCTCGAAGATCGCGCGGTCCACGTCATTTTGATATTCTTCCTTCAGCCAGAAATAAACATGATGGTCCATGCCGCAGGGAGATAATATCCGGCAGCCCGCACCGCAAGCCCGATCAAGCCGATCTGGCCGGATTCGGAAGTGGAGGGCCACCTCCACCGGGCGCTTTGGCGGCCTCGCCAGATTTCGTTTGCGGCCCTTCCCAGCGTCCGTAAGATCCGCCGCAAGTCCATGATCCGTCTGCTTCTCTCCCTCGTCCTGCTGGTGTCCGCCATTCCGGCACTCGTCGCGCAAACCCCGTCACTGCCCTCGGATGTTTATAAATCCGTGCTCCGCATCGAGGTCGCCACCCAGGTCCCGGACTATCAGACGCCGTGGAATTCCGGCCGCTTCGGCGGCGGGATCGGCACCGGATTCCTCATCGGGAAAAACAAGATCCTCACCAACGCCCACGTCGTCTCCAACGCCCGCCGCATCCTCATCACCGTTTACGGCAGCCCCAAGAAATACCCGGCCAAGGTGGAATTCATCGCCCACGATTGCGATCTCGCCCTGCTCTCCATCGATGATTTCAAGGACTTGGAATCCTTCCCCACTTTCGAGTTCGGCGATGTCCCGAGCCTCGAATCCCAAGTCCGCGTCATCGGCTACCCGGTCGGCGGCGAGCGCCTATCAGTCACCCGCGGCGTCGTTTCCCGCATCGATTTCCAGCCCTACTCGCACTCCCGCGCGGATTCCCACCTCATCATCCAGATCGACGCCGCCATCAATCCCGGCAATTCCGGCGGCCCCTGCGTTCAGGACAGCAAGGTCGTCGGCGTCGCATTCCAAGGCCTCCGCCAGGCCGACAACACCGGCTACATCATCCCCACCCCGGTCGTCCGCCGCTTCATCAAGGACATCGACGACGGGAAATATGATTCCTACGCCGACCTCGGGGTCAGCGAGTTCGCGCTCTTCAATCCGGCGATGCGCAAGGCGCTCGGCCTGCCGGACGACGACAAGGGCGTGCTCATCACCAACGTCATTCCCACCAGCTCGAGCGACGGCATTCTCAAACCCGGAGACATCCTGATGTCGCTGGACGGCAAGCCGGTGGACAGCGCGGGGATGATCACCATCGACGGCGAAAACGTGAATCTCAACGAGATCGTGGAGCGGAAATACGCGGGCGACAAAGTCGCCGTCCGTTGCATCCGCGACGGCGCGGTGAACGACGTGGACATCACTCTCAAGCCGCTGGAATGGTCGCGGATGTATGCGGTGTCCTACGAGAAAAAGCCGCGCTACACGGTTTTCGCGGGCCTCGTTTTCCAACCATTAGACACCAACCTCTTCGCCGCCTCCAAATTCGAGGACATCACCTTGCGCCGGCTCTACACCGACTACGTGCCGAAAGGATTGTTTGAAAAGCACCGCGACATCGTGGTGCTGACGCGGGTGGAGAGTGATCCGGTGACGAGCCAGTTGACGAATTTCACGGGCTTCGCCGTGGATAAAATCAACGGCGTCGAAGTCCGCGACCTCGCCCACGCCCACGAACTTCTCCGTCCGAAAGAAGCGCCCGAGTTCTTCGTCATCGAGCTCTTCGGAGCCGAGCGGCCCATCGTGATCCCCTCCGCCAAAGTCGCCGGTGCGGACAAGCGGATGCAGGAAAACGGCATCACCCGATTGGAAAACCTCGAGGACTGAGCCATGCCCCGCGTCGGCATCGCCCTTGGCTCGAATCTCGGAGACCGCCTCGCCAACCTCCAAGCGGCGCGCGACTGCCTGTTGGACATCGCCACTCCGGGCGAGCCGTTCCTGCAAGCCTCTACCTATCAAACCGAGCCGTTGCTGTGTCCGCCCGGCTCGCCGCTTTTCTATAACTCCGCCGTCGAGATCAACTTCAGTGGCGCCCCGTTCGAGCTGTTGGAGCTCACCCAGTCGATTGAGAAAAAACTCGGCCGGACCGGCGCTCCTTTGCGAAACGCGCCGCGAGTCATCGATGTCGATCTGCTCTATTTCGGTGACGAGGTGATCGATACCGAAGCATTGGTACTGCCGCACCCGCGGATCGGCGAGCGGCGTTTCGTGCTCCAGCCGCTGGCGGAAATCCGCCCTGACCTGGTCTTGCCCGGGCAGGCCGCGAGCGTGTCCGAGCTGCTTTCCAGTCTGGAAAGCAGCGAACCGCCGCTGGTCCTCGTCACGCTTGCGATCCGGGACTCGCCGCTCTAGTTTTCCGCATGGCCATCGAGACAATTGCCGGGTTTTCCCCATCCATTCATCCAAGCGCGTTCATCGCCGCCAGCGCGGACGTGATCGGGCGAGTCACGCTGCACGAGGAGACGAGCATTTGGTATAACGCGACCTTGCGCGGCGACATCAACGAGATCGTGATAGGTCCGCGGTCCAACGTGCAGGACAACGCGGTGATCCATCTGGCGGACGATTACGGCTGTTATATCGGCGAGCTGGTGACCGTCGGCCACTCGGCGATCCTGCATGCGTGCACGGTGAAAGACGAGGTGCTCGTCGGCATGGGCTCGATCGTGCTCGACGGCGCGGTGATCGGCGAGCGCTCGATCATCGGCGCCGGCGCACTCGTCACGGGCGGGACGATCATTCCGCCGGGCTCGCTGGTTTTGGGCTCGCCAGCGAAGGTGGTTAGGACGCTGTCTCTCGACGAGCAGGCGAAAATCAAAGGCTGGGCGGAGAAATACGTGCGCGGCTCGCGGACCTATATGGCTGCGCGTCAAGATCTGTGAAAATGGGTTCTATCACTTCAGCATCATCGATGAGCCTCTTCGCACGTAGTTCAACCCTTTAGGGTGTCTTCGTCGCGCGATGAAGACCCCCTAAAGGGTTGAGCTACATGCAAAGACTCAGCCGAGACGACTGTGCTTCCACGCCGTTTTCACAAATCATGATGCGCGACAGTGTATCTAGAGCGGAAACAAGCTGACGTTCAGACCGCTTTTCTCCGGCAGCAATCGAGGGTGTGGTCGTTCACCATGCCGACGGCTTGCATGAGCGCATGCATGGTGGTCGAGCCGACGAAGTTGAACCCGGCTTTCCTCAGAGCCTTGGAAAGCGCGTCGGATTCGGGGGTCTTGGAGGGGAAATCGGCCAAGGTCTGATGGTGGTTCACGATGGTTTTTCCGCCGGTGAAGCTCCAGATCAATTCCACCGGATCGTCGATAGCCAGCCACGCGCGGGCGTTCTGGCGGACGGATAGAATTTTCCCGCGATGGCGGATGATGCCGGGATCGAGCACGAGTTTTTCCAACTGGGAGTCGGTCATCTTCGCCACCTTCGCGGGCTCGAAGTTGTGGAAAACCTGGCGGTAGCGCTCGCGTTTCTGGAGGACGGTCCACCAGGAAAGCCCGGCTTGCGCGCCTTCAAGGCAGATGCACTCGAACAAATAACGGGGATCGCGTGAGGGCACGCCCCACTCGGTGTCGTGGTATTCCACGTAGAGCGGATGTTGGAGAGGAAGCCACGGGCAGCGGGTCATGGCGGCATTTTCCCCATCCGCGCGGAGAACGCAATCCCGCCTTGCCGCCCGCCGCCGCGCCTGCTTCGCTTCGCGCCCCAACCTTTCAAACACATGGCCAACAAAGATGTCACCGATCCCGCCCGCATGGAAAAAATCGTGTCGCTGTGCAAACGCCGCGGCTTCATTTTCCAAGCGGGGGAAATCTACGGCGGCCTCAACGGTTGCTGGGATTACGGCCCGCTCGGCGCGGAGCTGAAGCGGAATCTGAAGGACTACTGGTGGCGGAAAACCGTGCAGGAGCGCGACGACGTGCTCGGTATGGATGGCGCGATTCTGACGATGGAGCAGGTGCTGGTCTCGTCGGGCCACGTCGGTGGATTCAGCGATCCGATGTGCGATTGTTTGCTTTCGAAAGCCCGGCTGCGCGCCGATCAAATTCCGGCGCAGGACGGCACGGCGGTTTATTTCTCGGGTGCGAAACACCCGGCGACCGGCTGGAGCATCGAGCGTCCGTTCGCGGTGTTGGTGGAGACGGGCAAGGATCCCATCGAATCCCATAAGACGGCGCGCAAGTTTTACGCGGAGCTGATGCCGGATAAGAAGATTTCCCCGAAGGAGCTTGAACTCACCGAGGAGCGCCGCGAGGAGGTAGTCGGCAGCACCAGCTTCAATCCGGAAAACGGATCGCTCCTCACCGAGCCGCGTCAGTTCAACCTCATGCTGCAAACGAACTTCGGCGCGACCGGCGACCAGATCGCCTACCTCCGCCCGGAGACCGCGCAGTCGATTTTCTGCCAGTATAAGAACGTGCTCGACTCTAACCGCGTGAAGCTGCCCTTCGGCATCGCGCAGTGCGGCAAGTCGTTCCGCAACGAGATCAATCCGCGGAATTTCACTTTCCGCTCGCGCGAGTTCGAGCAAATGGAAATCGAGTATTTCTGCCACCCTGACGACGGCTTGCGCCTCACCGACGAGTGGTTGGCGGAACGCCTCAAGTTCTACGGCGAAATCGGAATTCCTCGCGAGAAGCTTCACATCCTCGACATCCCGGACGGTGAGCGTGCGTTCTACTCGAAAAAGACCTACGACATCGAATACGAATTTCCGTTCGGTATTCAGGAGCTCGAAGGCGTCGCTTACCGCACCGACTACGACCTCGGCGTGCATGAAAAAGGCTCCGGCAAGTCGCAGTTGTATTTCGACGAGGAGACCAAGGAAAAGTTCCTGCCACACGTCGTCGAGCCGTCCGCCGGTTGCGACCGCACGGTGCTCGCGCTCATTTGCGAAGCCTTCGACGAGGAAACGCTCACCGATGACAAGGGCAAGGAAGACGTCCGCACGGTGCTGCGATTCGTCCCGCGCATGGCTCCGATCAAAGTCGGAATCTTCCCGTTGCTGAAGAAAAACGACGAGCAAGTCCGCCTCTGCCGCGAAATTCAGAAAACGCTGCAACCGTGGATGAACGTCTTCTACGACGACGGCGGCGCGCTGGGACGCCGCTATCGCCGCCAGGACGAAGTCGGCACGCCGTTCTGCGTCACCGTCGATTTCGAAACCCTCGGCGAGGAAAATCCCGATCTCAAAGGCACCGTCACCATCCGCCACCGGGATTCGATGGAGCAGGAGCGCCTGCCGATCAGCAGCCTGCTCGCCTGGCTGCTGGAACGCGTGCGGTGATGCGGGCATTCCTGCCTGTTTTTCTTCAGAAATTCACAGGGGGCCGGACGAAAGTTCGCGCCCCCGTTTTTCGCTCTAGAATCCCCCCATAAAACCCTCCAGTCTCCGCCCATGTCCGAGCCCGCGCTGACCCCCATGATGGCCCAATACCAAGCCATGCGCCGGTCATTGCCCGCCGACATCATCTTGTTTTACCGGCTCGGCGACTTCTATGAAATGTTCTTCGACGACGCGAAGGCCGCCTCGCCGATCATGAACGTGGCCCTCACCAAGCGCGGTGGCACCCCGATGTGCGGCGTGCCCTATCACGCCGCTCAGGGCTACATCGCCCGCCTGCTCAAGGCCGGAAAGCGCGTCGCCATCGCCGAGCAAACGTCCGAGCCCGTCGCCGGAAAACTCGTTTCCCGCGAGATCGCCCGCATCCTCACCCCCGGTTCCATCGACGACGAGGCGCTGCTCGACAACCAGCGCCCGAACTACCTCGCCGCCGTCTGCCGCCACGGGAAATCCGCCGGCCTTGCCTGCATCGACCACACCACCGGCGAGTTCACCATCGCCGAGTTCGCCGACCTCGGGCTGCTCGAAGACGAGCTCGCCCGCATCTCTCCTTCCGAGCTGCTCATCCCGGACCACCAGACCGCCGAGTTCGGAAAACTCGCGAACTGCCTGGTCTACGAAGGCTACACCTTCCTTCCCGAGCACGCGAACCAGCTCCTCAAGGACCATTTCAACGTCCACTCGCTCGACGGCTTCGGCTGCGCGAATCTCCACGCCGCCAGCGGGGCCGGTGGCGCGGTGCTCCACTACCTCATTCACCAGCTGCGGAGAAACTGCACCCACCTCCACCCGCCGCACGTTAGGGAGAGCACCGACCACGTCCTCATCGACGCCGCCTCCCAGCGGAATCTCGACCTCGTCGATTCCCGCTCGGGAAAGGCCCACACGCTGCTAGGCGTGCTCGACCGCACCGCCACCCCCATGGGCGCGCGCCTGCTCCGCGACTGGATCCTCCACCCGCTGCGCGACCTCACCGCCCTCACCGCGCGCCAGGACCTCATCGCCTCGTTTCTAGCCGAACCTTTCCTTCTATCCAAATGCCGCGACGCGCTTAAAGGCATCCGCGACATCGAGCGCACCACCTCCCGCCTCTCGCAGAACTCCGGCAACGCCCGCGACCTCCAATCGCTCTCCATCTCCCTCTCCCACATCCCCGCGCTCAAACAGGACCTCGCCTCCCTCCCCGACCCGCCCACGCTCCAGCCGCATCTCTGCTCCAGACTCCACGAGTTCCACGAACTCACCGAAATGCTCTCGCAGGCCCTAACCGACGATCCGCCCGCCCACCTCCGCGACGGCGGCGTCATCCGCGACGGCTGGTCGCCCGCGCTCGACGAGCTCCGCGACGCCTCCCGCGGCGGCAAGGACTGGATCGCCCGCCTCCAGGAAGACGAACGCAAACGCACCGGCATCGACTCGCTCAAAATCAAATTCAACAACGTCTTCGGTTACTTCATCGAGATCACCACCAGCCATCTCGCGAAAGTCCCCGACGACTACACGCGCAAGCAAACCATGTCCAACGCCGAGCGCTACATCACCCCGGCGCTCAAGGAGATGGAAAACAAAGTGCTCGGCGCGGAAGAACGCTCCAAACAGCTCGAAAACGAACTCTTCCTCGAACTCCGCGCCCGCGTCATCACCCACCTGCCCGCGCTCCAGGAAACCGCCGCCGCCGTCGCGGAAATCGACGTGCTCTGCGCTCTATCTGAAGTCGCGCAATACCACCGCCACTGCCGCCCGGTCCTCAACACCGGCAATGGCTTCTTCGTTACCAACGGCCGCCACCCCGTCCTCGAGCAAACTCTAACCGAAGTCAAGTTCGTCCCTAACGACACCGAACTCGATCCAGACACCGCCCGCCTCCAAATCCTCACCGGCCCGAACATGGCCGGCAAATCCACCTACATCCGCCAGATCGCCCTGATCGCCGTGATGGCCCAGATCGGAGCCTACGTCCCTGCCGATTCCGCCACGCTCGGTCTCGTCGACCGCATCTTCTGCCGCGTCGGCGCGTCCGACGATTTGTCACGCGGCCAATCCACGTTCATGGTCGAGATGAGCGAGACAGCCCTCATCCTCAACCACGCCACCGACCGCTCCCTCGTCATCCTCGACGAGATCGGCCGCGGCACCGCCACCTTCGACGGCCTCTCCATCGCGTGGGCCGTCGCCGAGCATTTGCACGACACCATCGGCTGCCGCACCCTCTTCGCCACCCACTACCACGAGCTCACCGACCTCGCCAACACCAAGAGCGCCGTCGCCAACTACAACGTCGCCGTTAGGGAGTGGAACGAGGAAATCATCTTCCTCCACAAGATCCTTCCCGGTGCCGCCGACAAGAGTTACGGCATCCAAGTCGCCCGCCTCGCCGGTCTGCCCAAAGTCGTCGTCGAGCGCGCCAAATCCATCTTGAGCCACCTCGAGCTCCACTCCGTGAAGCCCGAGGCCAAGAAACAAGGCCCCAAGGCAAAAAACACCGACCAGCCTTCCCTCCCCCAACCGAACGCCCCCCAGATGGACCTCTTCGCGGATTTCTAGGCCGTGTTTGAAAACCCAAAAAGCTTGGGATTTGACGGTCTGACGTTAGGTTTCGCCCGCATGAAACGACAGCGATCCTACTTCCATGTTTCCGACGCGCTCTGGATGGCGCTAAAAAATTTGCCCTAGGCCCGGGTTTCCCTGAGGGTGAACAGTACAGCCCATGGTGGACGGCCGCCCTCCCGCCACAGAATGTTGACGACCGCCATGATCTACGTGCTGCGATGCGGTTGCCCCTGGAGGGCCTTGCCTGATGTTTTCGGACCTTGGCAGACGGTCTATTCCCGGTGGCGTCTGTGGTGCGACAAAGGGGTTTGGAACCGGGCGATTCAATCCTTGGCCCGCCACCAGCAAGGCACGCTGCGGTTCATCGACGCGAGTCACCTCAAGGTCCATCAGGATGCCAATGGTGGCTTCGGAGGCAAGGAAACCCAGGCTATCGGACACACCCGAGGTGGAGCCAACAGCAAGTTGCACGCGGT
>CAMCCX010000072.1 GCA_945873305.1 Akkermansia muciniphila | reverse complement strand
TGCTGCGCCTTGCGCTCCAGCAGCCCAAATTCGAATCCCTCGCCAATCCATCCTTGATCCAATATCCATAATCTCCTATCAATCCGCCGCGCCCCGCACCATAGCTTAGTTTAGCCACTGAGTGGTCGGATTTTCGGGGCCGCCTCAATATGGATAAACCCACCCACGGTGTAACTGGTCACCAAACCCAAGGCCCACAGCACGAGGAGGATGATTGCGATGGTCATTAACATAGACTGCGTTCTTTCTTTGTTGGCGGTTGAATTTAACGAAATGAACGGCTTTCGCGTGGTGTTCTATCTGTGTGGTGGACGCTACGTAGAATAAGCGAGAGGAGGTTGCTTCGCTATGGGGTAAAACCCTACTTGTTGGAGCTGACGGGGTAGGAGACACCGCTCAAGGCTGAAAGTCCCTCTGGACTACACCAAGGACCGCATCACTCTTCCAGCCAGCGGCCGAGTGATTCTTCGAGCTCTTCGGTGCGCTTGACGTTGAACGCCTCGCCGGCGGCGACGGTGACGCGGCGGCCGGCGCTGTTTTGGAAATGCAGCAGCACCGGCGTGGCTCCGGGATGGTTGGCGAGGGCGAGCTTGATCTCGATGAGGTCGCGTTCGCTGTGGCGCGTCGTCCAGAGCATGAGTTCGAGCGGGCCTTTGTGGTTGGCCGCGGCGCGCTTGGGCTTGAGCTCGGAAAGCTCGTTGCCGGTGATTCGGCGGCCGCCGGTGCGGTCGTCCATTTGGATGTTGCCCTTGAGTCGGATGATTTTCCCCGGCTCCAACAGACCCGCGTCGCGGGCGGGAACGAAGGTCTCGCCCCACAACATGATTTCCGCGCTCCCGGTGAAATCTTCCAGCACGAGCACGCCGAAGGGCTTGCCGGTTTTGGTCACCTTGGCGTCCAGCGAACGGACCATGCCGGCGAACGGGAAACGCTCGCGGGGGTTGGATAGATCGAGATCGTCGATGAGGCCGATCTTGCGGTATTTGTTGGAGTCGATGACGCTGCGGAATTTGTCAAGCGGATGGCCGGTGACGTAGAAACCTAGCAGTTCTTTTTCGTGGGCGAGGCGCTCGTCCTTGCTCCATTCTTCCACCTTCGGCTCGGAGGAGCGTTTGGATTTCGTCTTGGCCGGGGCGGAAAACTCCATGGAATCGAACATGGAAACCTGGCCGGACGCGCGGTCGCGCTGGGCGGATGAGGCGGAGGCGACGACCTGTTCGAGCCGGGCGCACATGCCGGCGCGGGTTTCCGCGGTCCAGTCGAGCGCGCCGGCTTTGGCGAGGTTTTCGAGGATGCGTTTGTTGACGACCTTGGAATCGAGCCGCGAGGCGAAGTCGTCGAGCGAGGTGAACGCGCCGTTTTTGTTGCGGTCCTCGATGGCGATGGCCATCGCGCCTTCGCCGCAGTTTTTGATGGCGGCGAGGCCGTAGCGCACGCCTTTCGAGCCGTTGAGCAGGATCTCCGGAGAGAAACGGAGCTGCGAGGCGTTGAGATCCGGCGGCAGGATTTCCATGCCCATGCGGTGGCACTCGGAAACGAAGACGCCGATCTTGTCGGTGTTGTGGATTTCGTTGGAAAGCAGCGCGGCCATGAACTCGACCGGGTGGTTCGCCTTCAGATAGGCGGTCCAGTAGGAAATGTGGCCGTAGCAGGCGGAGTGGGATTTGTTGAAGCCGTAACCGGCGAACATCGCGATCTTGTCGAAGATCTGGTCGGCGAGTTTCTTGCCGATGTGGTTGGTCTTCTCAGCGCCTTCGACGAATTTCGCGCGCTGCTTCTCCATCTCGACCGGGTCCTTCTTGCCCATCGCGCGGCGGAGAAGGTCGGCACCGCCGAGCGAGTAGCCGGCGAGCACCTTGGCGGCGTTCTGGACCTGCTCCTGGTAGATCATGACGCCGAAGGTGTCGCCGCAGACGCTTTCCAACAGCGGGTGCTCGTACATCGCGCGGGTGCGGCCTTTTTTCACGTCCAGCATCTGGTCGATGAACTGCATGGCTCCCGGGCGATAGACGGCGAGAAGGTCGATAATGTCGTCGATCTTCTCGATGGCGTATTTGCGGCAGGTTTCCACCATGCCGCCGGATTCCAGCTGGAACACGCCCATCGTCTCGCCGCGGTTGAGAAGTTCGAAGGTTTTCCAGTCCTCCAGCGAAACCGTCTCGATCGCGAAGTCCGGCGTGTGCTTGCGGATGTGCTGCACCGCTTCCTGGATGACGGTGAGGTTCTTCAGGCCGAGGAAGTCCATCTTGAGAAGGCCGACGTCCGTGATGGCCTTCATGTCGTATTGGGTCACGACTTCCCCTTCATTTCCGCGGGTTAGAGGGGCGTGTTCGTCGAGCGGGCGGTCGCCGATGACGACGCCGGCCGCGTGGACGCCGACGTTGCGGGCGAGGCCTTCGAGTTTGGTGGCGTAGCTCCAGAGCTGCTGATAGGTGGTGCTGCTCTCGATGAGTTCCTTCAGCTCGGGCTTCGATTCATACTCGTCCTTGAGTTTGATGTCCGGTTTCGCCTCGATCATCTTGGCGATGCGGTCGCCCTCGCCGTAGGAAATCCCCATCACGCGGCAGACGTCGCGCAGCACGCTCTTCGCACCTAACTTGCCGTAGGTGATGATGTGCGAAACGCTGCGCTCGCCGTATTTTTTCCGGACGTAGGCGATGACCTCGACGCGGCGGCTCTGGCAGAAGTCGATGTCGACGTCGGGAGGGCTGACCCGTTCCGGATTGAGGAACCGTTCGAACAACAGGCCGAAACGCATCGGGCAAATGTCGGTGATTCCCATCGCGTAGGACGCCAGCGAGCCCGCCGCCGAACCCCGGCCGGGGCCGACCGGGATGTCGTTGTCGCGCGCCCACTGGATGAAGTCGGCGGTGATGAGGAAGTAGGAGGCGAATCCTAACTGGTTGATCGTATCGACCTCGTATTTCAGGCGGTCGGCTATTTCCGCGCTGGCCGCCTTTTCCGCGCCGTAGCGTTTCACCAAGCCGTCGCGGCAGACCTTCATCAGGTATTCCTCGCGCGGGCTGCCGTCGGGCGTGCCGAACTGCGGGTATTTCTCCGAGCTGGTAGAATCCAACTTGATGGAGACGTTGCAGCGCGCGGCGATTTCCAGCGTCGCGTCGCAGGCGCCTGGCACGTCGGCGAAAATCTCGCGCATCTGCTCGGCGGTCTTGAAATAAACTTCCGGCGAGTAGTGCATCCGGTTTTCGTCGATCACCAGATTCCCGGTGCCGATGCAGATCATCACGTCGTGCGCCTCGTGGTCGAACTTGTTGAGGAAATGCACGTCGTTCGCAGCGACGACCTTGAGGTCCATTTCCCTCGCGAATTTGAGCAGGGAAGGGGTGACCAGTCGCTGCGGTTCGAGGCCGTGGTTGTGGATCTCGACGTAGGTGTTTTCCTTGCCGTAAATGTCCACGATTTCGACGAGCGTCTCGCGCGCTTTCTCTTCATCGCCAGCGCGCAGCCACTCGTTGACGGGGCCGGAAATGCAGCCGGTTAGGCAGATGACGCCTTTGGAAAACTCGCGCAGCGTGTCGCGGTCC
The DNA here is from genome assembly GCA_945873305.1 of Akkermansia muciniphila. Taxonomy (GTDB): domain Bacteria; phylum Verrucomicrobiota; class Verrucomicrobiia; order Verrucomicrobiales; family Akkermansiaceae; genus Luteolibacter; species Luteolibacter muciniphilus_D. The sequence goes on along the minus strand of CAMCCX010000072.1, from coordinate 11,481 downwards.
ACGCGGGGCTTGCCGTAGTAGAGGCCTTCGAGATTTCCCTTGGAAACGAGTTTGCTCAGGTTGTCCCAGCCCTCGTTGTTCTCCGCGAGCAGCGTCATGTGGGTGGCGCGCTTGCGGCCGGCGAGTTCCTTCTTGTCCTCCATCTTCCCCGGCGCGAGGTAGATTTCGCAGCCGAGGATCGGTTTCACCCCGGCCTTGTTGCATTCCTGGTAGAACTTGATCGCGCCGTAGAGGTTGCCGTGGTCGGTCATCGCCACCGCCGGCATCCCCAATTCCTTGGCGCGTTTGGCGAGATCCTTGATGCGGATCATCCCGTCGAGCAGGGAAAATTCAGTATGGAGGTGGAGGTGAACGAAGGAATCTGACATCGGCGGCGAGAACTTAGCGCGCCGACGACGGAGGGCAAGCCGGGGGATTTTTCAAACTCACAAACCCGTCAGCATCGGCGTCTTCGTGCCGTGGTGGTCGAGCGCGGCGCGGTGGCCGTATTGCATCCAGCGGTAGGCCACGATCCAGCTCAGCCAGACGACCGGGAACGCGAAAATCATGCCCACCACCAAGGCGAGGCAGCCGGCGAACATGATGACCACCGCCAGCAGGACGAGCAGGAACAAATTCATCCGGTTGTTGGTGGTGAGCGACGAGCTGTATTGAAACGACTCCATGATGCCCATGTCCCGGTCCACCATCGCCGTCAAATATTGGCCGTATCTCAGGGCCAGGTAAATCCCGGGAACGATTAGAAGAACCATCCCGACGGCCACCATCAGCCCGTAAAGAATCGTCGCACCGAGCGCGGGCAGCAATTTCCTGCCGCCGCCGAACAGCATGCCGACGGAGAATTCCTTGCCGGAAACCAAGTTCAGCCCGATCCGCGAAATGCCCAGCGAGAGGAAAATCGAAACGACCTGCGAGATGAGCATGTTCAGCGGGCTGCCGTTTTGCTGGAAGCTTGCGAACGCCGAGCCAGCCTCGCTTTCAAACTGCGTTTGACGCACTTGACCCAGCCCGAGCGCGACGTCCATCAGCCCGAGCAGCAGGCTCGTCCCGAACGACACCCCCATGTAAACCACCCCGACCAGCAGGATCATCCCGAAGTGCCGGCAAGTGAGATCGAACCCCCGTTTCACGCAGGCCATCACGTCGATCGGCTCGCTGCCGGGGACGATTTCCGCCAGCGCCTCGCCCGCCGTGATGCGGGCGACGTCGTTCAAATCGCTCTGTGGCGCGGCGTAGGGATTGGCCGGAGCCGCCGCGTGGCCGTAAATTTCCGGCACTTGCCCGGCGGGCAGCCAGTCCTTCATGCTCGCCGTCCAGACGAGATCCTTCATGGGATTCAAGCCGCCAGTCCGTGCGAGTTCCGCGAGTTGCTCGAAACTCACCGGGCCGTTTTGTTGCCCGCCACGGGCGTAATACCACTCAGTCATCAGGACCAACGACTAGCGGGTCTTTTCAAATAAGGCAAGGCCCGGAGATGCCCGCTTGACAGGCATGCGTTTTTCGCCATCCTCCGCCCCCCGCCGCGTCGGTAACGTGGCGGAAATTCCATTCCCATGAAAAAAAATCTTCATCCGAAATACAATCCGGTCGTCTTCGTTGACATGACCACCGGCAAACGGTTCATCAGCCGCTCGACCAAGACCTCCGAGAAAAAGGAAGTCATCGACGGCGTGGAACACAGCATCATCTCCATCGGCATCACGTCCGATTCCCATCCGTTCTTCACCGGACTCGCGCAGTTCGTGGACACCGAGGGACGCATCGACAAATTCCAAAAACGCTTCGGCGCCGTTCGTCGCGTCGGGAAGCCGAAACTCGACTGATCCAGTCATTTTCCCGAATTTCACCAAAACGCCTGGCCGCTTCGCGCAGCCGGGCGTTTTGTTTTCCGCGGGGTCATTAAATTATATTTCATTGCCCGCGGAGGCTGCCATCTTGGGCGGCGAAAGCTTATCTCCCGCTTTCCACCTCATTATGAAAATTCCCCTGATTGTTCTGATTTCCGCCTTGTTCACCCCGTTTTCCGCCGTCGCCAAGGACGACGCGCCACGAGGGTTCACCCCGCTGACCGAGCTCAAAGAGGCCCAGACCGAAGCCGCCTCGGACAAGAAACTCGTGGTGCTCGTGGTCAAAGGCGCGGACGACGAATGCCCCAACTGCGCCACCGCGCTTGAAAACGGCCTCAAAGCGGTGGGCTCCGGAGTCGTGAAAGTCTTCGCCCGCGCCGAAACCATCGGCAAGGGGGACGCCTCCGGCTTCCCGCCCGCGCTGCAGGAACGAGTGAAGAAACAATTCATCGGCGGAGCCTACGTCACCTTCGTCGTCTTCAATCCGGAGATGACCCAAATCGTCGCCGAGGCCAGCCGCAAGGAACTTCAGGACGACAAAGCCGCGACCACCGCTTTCAAGAAGACCGTTCAGGAAGCCAAAAAAGGCCTGAAGTAAAAACCCTGCTTGTGCTTGGCGGCGCTCCAATTTGGGGCTTTGCTCCCCCCGTGCTCGCGAAACGAATCATTCCCTGCCTCGATGTGACCGACGGCCGCGTCGTCAAAGGCGTCAATTTTGTCGATCTCATCGACGCCGGCGATCCGGTCGAATGCGCGATCGCCTACAACTTGCAGCAGGCCGACGAGCTCGTCTTTCTCGACATCACCGCCTCGTCCGACAACCGCAACACGATGGTCGATGTGGTGCGACGCACGGCGGAAAAATGTTTCATCCCGCTCACCGTCGGCGGCGGCATCCGCAGCGTGGAGAACATGCGTGAAATGTTGTTAGCCGGTGCGGACAAGGTCGGCGTCAACACCTCGGCGGTGACAAATCCCGGCCTCGTCGATGCCGGGGCCAAGGCTTTCGGCAGCCAGTGCATCGTCGTCGCCATCGATGCGAAGCGCGAAGGTCCGGGGAAATGGGGCGTTTACACCCACGGCGGGCGCACGCCCGTCGGAATTGACGCCGTCGAGTGGGCCAAGGAAGTCTGGCGGCGCGGAGCTGGAGAAATCCTTCTCACGAGCATGGACTCGGACGGCACGCAGGCCGGCTACGACATCGAGCTAACCGCCGCGGTTTCCTCCGCCATCGGCATCCCGGTCATCGCCAGCGGCGGCGCGGGAAATTTGGATCACATGGTGGACGTCCTCAACGCCGGAAAAGCCGACGCGGTTCTGGCAGCCAGCATTTTCCACTTCGGCATGCACACCGTCGGCGAGGCGAAACGCCATTTCGCCGAGCGCGGCGTGCCGGTCAGACCTTTGGTCTCGTGACATACTTGAAGCTTACCGAATGAAGATCGCTTGCTTGGCATTCATAACCGTAATCGCGCTGGTCAACGTGATCGGGAGTTTGAGGCAAGCGTGGGTCCTATTTCGCAAAAAGATCTATCAATGTCCGGGGCATATCGTGGCTTCCAGAGTCGGCGGCGCGGAAGAGTGGCAGGGCGGAAGCAACAAACTGACAATGTTCTGGCCCGACGTGGAATACGAATATGACCTTGGCGGTGGAAAGTTGACCGGCAACCGAATTTCAATGGCTTTCACCAGAACTTCCGTTCACGCGGAGGTTGAAAAGAAAATCGCGACCTATCCCCTGGGGAAAGCCGTGAGGGTGTTTTACAACGCGGACGATCCCACCGACGCCTACCTGAAAGATCCCAGAAAACACATTCTGACCTTCCTCCTCTGGGCGGTTGTGATGATCGTCTTTGGCGCGTTGATGAATCTCATGATTTGGAAAGTCGTCCCTTGAAAACGAGCAATCGTTTGGTGGTTCAATCGGCCAGCGATTCTATCGCGTCTTGGATCGGCACGCTCTGGCGCTTGCGGTCGATGAAGAAGCTGACTTCCTGATAGCCGGCGTTTTCCAACAGCCTGAGCGCGGTGACGTAGCCGTCGCCGACGCGCTCCGGAACATGCGCGTCCGCCCCGATCACGACGGGGATGCCGCGTTCGCGCATGAGCGCGAGCTGCGGGGGCGACGGATTCATTTCCGGCAGGGATTTCTGGACGCCGCTGGTGTTGAGCTCCATGGCCACGCCGGTGGCGGCGATGCGGTCGAGCGCGCGCTCGATGACCGGGCGCAGTCGTTCGAAATCCCAGTCCGCGGGAGATTCGTTTTTGATCAGGTCCGGGTGGGCGAGCGTGTCGAACAACCCGCTCTCCGCGGAGAGCGAGAGGTGCTCGAAATAGAGTTCCTGGTAGGAAAAGACGTCGCCGGTGTAGAAGAGCTTCCGGTAATCGCCGACTTGATAGTGGATCGAGCCGAGCACGTGGCTGAGCGGCGCGCGGGCGTGGAGTTTCTCCAGCCACGGCTCGACTCCGGGATAGAAATCGCTTTCCAGCCCGAGCCGCACGTCCAGCCCGCCGGCGAAGGCCTCGCGGGTGGCGGCGATCATTCCGACGTAGTCATCGAACTGTCCGGGAGCCATCCGCACGTTGGCGGAAAATCCGCCGGGCAGCGGGCAGTGGCAGGTGAAGGTGATGCCCTTGAATCCGCGGGCGAGGGCGACGGCGGCGTATTCGTCCGGCTCGCCAAACGCGTGTTTGCAGAGCGGCGTGTGGCAGTGGGATTCGTAGAGCAGCGGGGCGGGCGTCATTTTTCGGATTCCAACATCGCCCGGAAACGCGGGAGGATTTTTTGATAGAGCGAGTTTTTCCCGCCGCGCGCGAGTTGCACGGCGACGAGCTCGGCGGGGGACGTGGGGTCCGCCGGCGAGAGCGACGACGCCTTGTAAGCGCCCGCTTCGAGTTGGCGCTCGACGTGGGACGCACCTGCTTTCTGGGTGATCCGGACCGTCGCGTTCTTGGCCCGGATGATCACGGACGCGAGGGGAGGGGCGGTTGGATCTTCGCGAAGCACGACGGAAATCGCCGCGCCGCCGGTCGATTCGAATGCGAATTTCCCGTTGGATGATCGGTCTTTCCAGCCCGCCTGCACGGCGAGCCAGGCGAGCATTTGCAGCGCGGTGTTGCGGTGTTCGGGATGATAGATAATTTCGACCGTGTCGATGTCCGGCAAGGCCTGTTGGGCCGCGGGATCGTCAAACAGGCTGGCGATTCCCACGCGGAACTGCCACGAGCGCGTCCAGGCGTGATCCTGGATGATCAGGTCCGGATTGCTCTGGGAGGCTTCCTCAATCCTCGCGAACGACGCCGCGGGATCGGCCCACGAAGAGCTGTCGATGATGAGCCGGTCCATCACGCTGACGAGCCGCTCGGTTAGGATTTCGGAGAGCTCGCCCTGCCACCAGAAGACGAGCGGCAGGTCGGAGTTGAGGTGGGCGAAAACGGTGTTGCGGAAACGTCCGGTCACGCGGCCGGTGAGGTGGAAGGCGATTTGCTCGCAGCAGACGGATTTCCGCCCGTCTGATAGGTGGCAGTGCGCGGTGATCCACGCGCGCAGGCTTGGCAGCGGCTCGTTTCTATCAATACCCACCAGGATCGCGCGGCAGGCGTGCTCGCGGGTGAGCTCGCGGATGATCTGCGAATTCTCAATCAAGGCTCCGGGCTTTTCCGAATACACGACGAGATTCATCAGCGACGCGTTCGTCCTCGCCTCGTCTTGCTCCCAGAGTTTCCGCAGTTCGCGGTCGATCGAGGAAATGGAAACTTCGATCCCGAGCTCAGGGCTGACTTCGGGGATGGTGTCGGAAATCGCGGTCATGTCGATGACCCGAAGGACTCATAGAACCGCCGTCCGCGCAAGTCCCGCGGTGGGGCGGCGGATGATTGGTGCGCATCCGTGGAAATCGGGCCGCTCACTCGTCCTCCCAAGCGTAGGCGGCCTCGGCCTTGGCTTCCGCGAGCAGGTCGAGCGTGCCATGCTTTTCACACCATTCCTCGATGTATAACCAGTCGAGACGGGCGGGCCCCTGCACCTGCATCACCGCGACGACATCGGCGAAATCCTTCGGCCGCTTCGCCCCGCGGCTCCAGCGGAGTTTCTGGATGACGACGTCCTCGGCGGTGGGGAGGTAGGCTTCGACACCGGGAATGATGGCAACCTTGTGGCGCCGACTGAACCTAACGCTGTCGTGCGCATCCTTGCTGAGGTGAAACAGCTCGATCTCAAACACGCTGCCCTTCACCCGGATCAACTCCTTGCGGGTGGAGGTGATCATTTCAAATCCGGATTGTTGTTCGAGCTCCAGTCCTGCGGGAAGGATCGAGGAGAGCTTTTTCCAATCCGCCTGGTCGAGATTGACCAGGAGGTCGGCATCCTTGGTTGACCGCGGGACCCCGTAAAAGTTAGACGAGTAGGAGCCGACAATCATGTAGGGCAAACCCGCGTCGTCGAAGGCCCGGGCGAGAGCGATGAGCGCGTCGGTGCCGTTCATGGGCAGACTTGGGTTGTCAATTTGATCCTCCGGCGCAGCTCCTTGTGCTTGGCCGCCGCGTCCCAGCCGGGATTTTGGTGGGCGATTCCCGCCATGGTCCATGCGCAGGACTCCTCGAAGAGAGACGCGCCGGCGTCGAATTTCTCGAACGGGGTCATGGCGCGAGCCCGTCGGACCTTGGCCAGATCAGCGGCGCGGGCTTGGGCGGCGATGGATTCGTCAGTCACGGGCGCAAATTATCGCGGCGGAAGGCCGTCGGCAAGCTTGCGGATGGATCCCCCGCCGCCAAATCACAACCTGCGCCAGGCGTTGCCGTCCTGTTGGAGAAGCTCGTCGGCCTCTTTCGGGCCCCACGAACCGGCGACGAACTCGGCCATCGGCGGCGGGGTGGCGGACTGGTGCCAGGCGTGCTCGATGTGGTCGATGAATTTCCACGCCTCCTCCACCTCGTCGCGGCGGGCGAAGAGGGTGGCGTCGCCGGCGATGGCGTCTAGCAGGAGTCGCTCGTAAGCTTCCGGGCTGCCTTTGCCGAAGCTGGTGGCGTAGTGGAAATCCATTTTCACCGGCTCTAACCGCAGGCTGGTGCCGGGGATCTTCGAGACCATGCGCAGCGAGATCCCCTCGTCCGGCTGGATGCGGATGACCAGCACGTTGCCGCCGGGGACGCCGCCGCAGGGAGTGTTGAAAAGCACGCAGGGCGCGTCTTTGAAATGCACGGAAATCTCGGTGGATTTCTTCGGCAGGCGCTTGCCCATCCGGATGTAAAACGGCACGCCGCTCCAGCGCCAGGTATCGATGAGAAGGCGGACGGCGACGTAGGCTTCGGTGTCGGATTCAGGCGAAACGCGGTCTTCCTCGCGGTAGCCGGGAACGGGGATTCCATCGACGTGGCCGGCGATGTATTGCGCGCGGACGACGTTGGCCGCGACCTTTTCCGGGGTGTCCCACTGGCGCAGCGAGCGGATGACTTTGACCTTCTCATCGCGCACGCCGTCGGCGGATAGATCGGTGGGCGGCTCCATGGCGACGAGGCTGAGGAGCTGGAGCAAATGGTTCTGCACCATGTCGCGCAGCGCGCCGGATTTTTCGTAATAGCCGCCGCGGCCGCCTTCCATGCCGAGGTTTTCGGCGCAGGTGATCTGGATGTGGCTGATGTATTTGCTGTTCCAGAGCGGCTCGAAAATCGAGTTGGCGAAGCGCAGCACCATCAGGTTCTGCGCGGTTTCCTTGCCGAGGTAATGGTCGATCCGATAGGTGTCACTCTCTTGGAAAGTGTCGTTGACGACTTGGTTCAGATGCTTGGCGGTGGCGAGGTCTGTGCCGAAGGGTTTTTCCACGATGACGCGGGACCAGCAACCGGGCTTCGACTCATTGAGCCCGGCGTTTTTCAGGTTGATGAGGATTTCATCGAAAAACTCGGGGGCGGAGGCGATGTAGAAAAGCCGGTTGCCCTTTCCGCCGTGCTCGGCATCGATGGCGTCGAGTTTCTCCGCGAGGCTGCGGTAGCCATCGACATCGGAAAACTCCGAGGTGTGATAGGAAACCGTCTCGATGAAACTGGCCCAGATTTTCTCGTCGTGCCCGGAGCGGGAAACCTTGCGGTTCAACTCGCTGAGCCCGGCGCGGAACTCCGCGTCGGATTTTTCCCGGCGGGCGAATCCGATGATCTTCACGCCGGTCGGCAACTCGCCATCCACTGCTAGATTATACAGCGCGGGGATGAGCTTGCGGTGGGTGAGGTCGCCGGTGGCACCGAAGATGACAATGCTGCAAGGCTCGGCGCGCGAGCGGGAAACGAGGTCTTCTCGAAAAGGATTCATGGGGTAGAAGCTGAAATTTGGAAAAGCTGAAAAGCTGAGATTGGAAAATGGATGGGCGAAGCGTTTTCAGCTTCTCAGCATTTCAGTTTTTCAGCTTTTACCAAGGCAGCGGGAAGTCGCGGTTGAAGGCGAACACCCGCTCGCGGATGGCGTGGAGCTTCTCCAGATTGGTGTGGTCGGACAAGGCTTCGTGGATGAAATCGGCGACCTGCTCGACATGAGCTTCCTTCATGCCGCGGGTGGTCACGGCGGGTGTGCCGATGCGGATGCCGCTGGGTTTCATCGGGCTGCCGGTGTCGAACGGGATGCCGTTTTTGTTGACGGTGATGCCCGCTTCATCGAGCGCGTGCGAGGCGTCGGTGCCGTTGAGGTTCTTGTTTCGCAGATCCACGAGCATGACGTGGTTGTCTGTTCCGCCGGAGCAGATGCGGAAACCGTGATGGGTTAGGCGTGCGGCGATGGCCTGGGCGTTCTTGATGACCTGCGCGGAGTAATCCTTGAACTCTGGCTTGAGCGCTTCGCCGAAGCAGATCGCCTTGGCGGCGATGACGTGCATGAGCGGACCGCCCTGGATGCCGGGGAACACCTGCGAATCAATTTTCTTCGCGAACTCTTCCTTGCACAGAATGATGCCGCCACGCGGGCCGCGCAGGGACTTGTGGGTGGTGGAAGTGACGAAATCCGCGTGCGGGAACGGGCTCGGATGCAGACCGGCGGCGACGAGGCCGGCGATGTGCGCCATGTCCACAAACAGATAGGCACCGACCTCGCGGGCGAGCTTACCCATGCGTTCGAAGTCGATGATCCGCGAGTAGGCGGAGGCTCCCACGGTGATCAGCGCGGGCTTGAGCTCGCGGGCGGTTTTTTCGAGCTCGTCGTAGTTGATGCGCTCGTCGTCAGGCGAGACGCCGTAGTGGGTGACGTCGTAGAAACGGCCGGAGAAATTCGCCTTATGGCCGTGGGTGAGGTGGCCGCCGTGGGCCAGATCCATGGTGAAAATCTTGTCGCCCGGTTTGAGCACGGAGAAGTAAACCGCGGTGTTCGCCTGCGAGCCGGAGTGCGGCTGGACGTTCGCGTGTTCCGCTCCGAAAAGCTGCTTCGCGCGGTCGATCGCGAGCTGCTCGACGACGTCCACGTTTTCACATCCTCCATACCAGCGCTTGCCGGGATAGCCCTCGGCATACTTGTTCGTGAGCACCGAGCCTTGCGCCTCCATCACGGCGGGCGAGGTGAAATTCTCCGATGCGATCAGCTCGATGTTGTTGCGCTGGCGGTGCTCCTCGGCGGTGATTGCGGCGTAAATCGCAGGATCCGTCTCGGCGATGCGGCTGCCGGAGGATTTGCAAACGCGCTTTTCATGCCGGCCGCCGGCGAAATTGGTGGCCAGAAACGCGTCCGCCATCGCGATGGCCGTCGCTTCGTCCGTGAACTTCCCGCTGAGGCAGAGCACGTTGGAATCATTGTGCTCGCGGGTCGTCACCGTTTCCTCGACCGAGCGCACGCTTGCCGCGCGCACGTGGTGGTGGCGGTTCGCGGCGATGCTCATGCCGACGCCGGACGTGCAGGCGAGGATGCCGAAATCGTAGGTGCCGTCCGCCACATTGCGGGCGACGAGATTCGCGTAGTCGGAGTAATCGACTGAATCATGGTTGTGCGTGCCGAAGTCGCGGACCTCGTGGCCGACCGCTTTGAGGTGCTTGACGACGGCGTTTTTCAAATCGACGGCGCCGTGGTCGGCTCCGATGGCAATGCGGAAGGTGGGATGGCTCATGGCGGGGCGGGATTCAAGTCCGGGAAAGCCGACTTGCAAACCGCAAATTTCAGCGAATTCCGCAGGGCGATCAAGCTGGGGATTTTTCAACCGCGAATGGACGCAAATCAACGCGAATGAAGATGATTTTCGCATTGAATTCCTGATTCCGAGAGCCTGCCTGAAAATTGCGGGCCGGGTGCTATCGACGACCGGCAGTTGTCAATTTCTCCGAACTCCCGGCCGTAAGGGGCATGGACGTCTCGTCCATGCGTGGGGACGAGACGTCCCCACCCCCTATTTTGCAGATTCCGGGAAATCCAGTTCTTAACATTCGCGTCCATTCGCGGTTAAAAACACGTCGAATTCCTGCGGTTGCTCCCTGGCTTGACCATCAACTCCCCTCCGGCCGCGCGTGATCCGGCGCGATGTAGAATGGCTCCGCGCTCCGCCACAGGCTGGTCAGGTATTCCGTGTCCGTCTCGTCCACCTGGCCGCTGTCCGCCGCCAAGCCGGTCGCGCGCGCCGCGCTGGCCAGCACCAGGTTGAATTCGTGATACACCGCCGCATCCCGGGGATCCGAGTGGATCACGAACTGGAAATGCCGCTCAGCCGCGCCGTCGTCTTCCGGCTGCTTGTATTCCATGATCCACGCCGCGCGGAAATTCCGGTGCTGCCGCAGGATCTCGAACACCGGTTGCAACAGGTCTGTCGGATAGTCCGCCGGATCGATGTTCCTCATCATCCGGCTGATCGTTTCCCCGGTCGGTTCCAGCGGCTTCAGGGCGCTGCCGTCCGCCACGTCCCGCATCGTTTCCGGCGGCAGATGGATCCCTCGGGTCTTGCAGCCCATGTTGATGATCGCGCGCAGCTCCATCTTCCCCAGCAAGTCCAGCACCAGCACCGCCTCCATCGAGGCCGCCGCCACCGAGTCTTCCGGCACCTGGCAGACCCTCATCGATTCCTGCAGCCGTTCGAATGACGAGAACAACGGCACATACGGCCCTTCCGCATCCTTCAGTTCCATGAAGGGCGATCTCATCCCGTTCTCCACTACCACTGTGCCGCCGATGATCTCCGGATGAAACGGCGTCAGGAACCACAGTTCCCCCGTGCCCAGCTCCCGCAGGAACCGCGGCAGCGCGGATTTGCTTTTCACCAGCGCCATCAGCGCGCGGTCAAGGTCGTTCGTGGGGATCTTCTTGGGTGTCATGGCGTGGGATGGAGTGAATGGAGGCTTCGGTGAAACGGACCGCTGGATTGATCCGGCCCGCGCGGCGGGTGGTGGGTGGGAGGTCCATGAGGAGCGGAGGAATGGAATGTAGCGTTAAAGGGCGGGGCCTAATATCATTTTTGTCACGACTTTGCGGGCCGTCTTCTTTACGCGGGATTCAGCGTTGGATGGCCAGCCAACTCAATCCAGTCGCTGCATGAAGTATCGTAGTAGAGAGTGTAAGGAATTTTGTGTAAGTGGGATTCCGCTGATGGATTGTTAGTTATTTTCAGGCATGCGGTCGGCGAACTCGATGGTGAAGTGGCTCAGGGCGCCTGGCCAGTTGGGGATCGTCTGGGTCCATTTG
>CAMCCX010000071.1 GCA_945873305.1 Akkermansia muciniphila | reverse complement strand
CCGGGCCGAGCAGGTCGCCGGGCTGGCTGTAGTTTTTGAGTAGCTCGTCGAGGAGCGCGTTGCTGATTTTCGGTCTCATTGGATGTGCTGGTTCTGGTGATGGGGCACATCAGCGGAAAGCACTTACACAAAAATTATGACACCCCCGACGATCCCGCAGCTTTTCCACTACAACGCGCTGCTGCTGGTCTCGAACGGGGTGCAGAGCAAGATCGGTAGCCTGACGGCGGAGTGGGAGCATTACGGCGATTGGAAGAAGGCGACGAGCGAGGAAGACGTGGCGGGGATCTCGCTGGAGACGCTGCTGCTCGGGACTTGCGAGAAAGGGCGGTTGCTGGATCTCATCGAAAACTTCACCCGCTTTTCCGACAGCAAGGGCGGCGTGAGCAAGCTGCTGGCGAAGAACCATCAGTTTCTCGGAGTGAACCGCGCAGTGGAAGCCTTGCGGGTTTCCACGGATGGAAGGATCGGCGTCTTCTGGCACACGCAGGGAAGCGGGAAGAGTTACTCGATGGTGTTCTTCGCGGAGAAGGTGTTCCGGAAGCTCAAGGGGAACTGGACCTTCGTGGTGATCACGGACCGGACGGAGCTGGACACGCAGATTTACCGGACCTTCTCGACCTGCGGCGCGGCGTCCGAGCTGTGCCAGGCGACGAGCGCGAGCCACCTGCGGAAACTGCTGGGTGAGGACCACCGCTATGTGTTCACGCTGATCCACAAGTTCCGCACGGAGCCGGGGACTCTGCATCCGGTGCTGTCAGAGCGGGATGACATCATCGTGCTGACGGACGAGGCACACCGCAGCCAATACGACACGCTGGCGATGAACATGCGCACGGCGCTGCCGAACGCGAAGTTTGTGGCCTTCACCGGCACGCCGCTCATCGCCGGAGAGGAACGGACGCGCGAGGTGTTCGGCGATTACGTGAGTGTCTATAATTTCAGGCAGTCCGTGGAGGACGGGGCGACGGTGCCGCTGTTCTACGAGAACCGGACGCCGGAACTGCAGATCACCAACCCGGAGCTGAACGAGGAGATCTATCAAACGATCGAGGACGCCGGGCTGGACGACGATCAGGAGGAGAAGCTGCGCAAAGTGCTGGGCCAGCGCTATCACCTGATCACCCGCGAGGACCGGCTGGACGCTGTGGCGAAAGACATTGTCCATCATTTCCTCAACCGCGGCTATCAGGGCAAGGCGATGGTTGTTTCCATCGACAAGCTGACGACGCTGCGGATGTATGAAAAAGTCCGCGCCGAGTGGGAGGCGGAGAAGGCGCGCGTGTTGAAAGCGCTGGAAGGAATGGCGGGCGGTCATTCGGATTTCGCCACACTGCATACGCGCTTGGTCAATCTTCAGGAGACGGACATGGCGGTGGTCGTCTCGCCGGGGCAGAACGAGATTTCCGAGATGAAGGAAAAGGGCTTCGACATCCTGCCGCACCGCGAGCGGATGGTGAAGGAGGACCTGGAGGAGAAATTCAAGAATCCGGCCGATCCTTTCCGCCTGGTCTTCGTCTGCGCGATGTGGCTCACGGGCTTCGACGCGCCGAGCTGCTCAACACTCTATCGGGACAAGCCGATGCGCGGCCACACGCTGATGCAAACCATCGCCCGCGCCAACCGGGTGTATGGCGACAAGGTGAACGGCCTGATCGTGGATTACGCGAACGTGTTCCAGGAGCTGGAAAAGGCATTGGCCATCTACGGCTCCGGCACGGGCGGCGGCGAGATGCCGGTGAAGGACAAGTCGGAACTGGTGGAAGCCCTGCGGATCGCGCTGGATCAGGTGGCGGAGTTCTGCCGGAAACAAAACGTGAATCTGGAGGCGATTCCGGATTCCTCCAACAAGCTGTTCATCCCGGCGGTGAACCAATTGCTGCGGACGGACGAGGTGACGGATTCGTTCCTCGGCCAGGCGAACGACGTGGCGCGGCTTTACAAGGCGGTGATGCCGGACCCGGTGATCCCGTTGCTGGCACCGAGAGCGCAGGTGATCGCCGAACTGGCGAAAGCGGTGCGCGCCGACAAGGACCCGGTGAACATCACAGAAGTGATGGGTGAGATTTCCAAAGTGTTGGATGGGGCGATCGTCGCGGATCTCACTCAAAAGCCGGGAGCGGCGGCGAAGACGATCGACCTGAGCAAGATCGACTTCGAGGTGCTGATGCGGAAGTTCGAGAAGACGCCGAACAAAAACATCGAAGCGCAGCAACTGCGGGCCTTGATCGAGCGCAAGCTGGACAACCTGATCCGCCTGAACGCGAGCCGCTACGATTTCCTCGACCGGTTCCAGAAGATGATCGAGGCGTATAACAGCGGGGCGCTGAGTATCGAGCAGTTGTTCGCGGAGCTGGTGACCTTCACCAAGGATCTCAGTGAAGAAGAGCAGCGCCACCTGCGTGAAAACGTCAGCGAGGAGGAGCTGGCGGTGTTCGACATCCTCACCCGTCCCGGCCCGGATCTCACGCCGCAGGAGACGGAGGCGATCAAGAAGGTGTGCAAGGACCTGCTGGCGAAACTGAAAACGGAACTGCTAGTCTTAGCGTGGAGGACCAAACGGACGACGAGGGCTGCCGTGGAACTTGAGATTGCGAAGATGCTGGATGCCGGACTGCCGGAGAAATACACCGTGGAGCTTTATGAGCAGAAACGCGGAGTGCTGTTCCAGCATGTGCTGGAGAAGTATCCGGATCAGGGGGCTTCGGTTTATGCGGAGGCGGGGTGAAGAGCACGGGGCGAGACGCCCCGGCAACGGTCTGGAGCGAGACGCTCCAGCCACGTTGGGAGGGCGTGGATGAGGCGGCGGGGTGAACCATCCTACCCCAACTACTCCTCGATAAACTTAAGCACGAGGTCGATGAGTTCGACTGGGTTGGACGTTGAATTTACCGCGGAGCCGCCAAGGTTGCAGAGGAACCGCAAAGGGATGATTTCGAGCGAAGCCGTCTCTGCGACCCTTGGCGGGCTTGGCTCCTCGGCGGTGGATTGCTTTTCGATCCGCGGGATGGCGGATCAAGCGAAGTAGCCGACGCCTGCCGTGAAGATCGGCTGGTGTTTGTTGCCGGGGATGTTTTTGGCGACTTGGCTGCCGGCCCGCTCGGTGTGGGCCATTTTCCCGAAGACCCGGCCGCAGGGGCTGGTGATGCCTTCGATGGCGGCGAGCGAGCCGTTCGGGTTGATCTCGATGTCCATCGAGGACGCGCCGTCGGCGTCGCAGTACTGGGTGGCGATCTGGCCGCTGGCGGCGAGGGTGGCGATGACTTGCTCGCTGGCGAAGAATTTGCCCTCGCCGTGGGAGACCGGGACGCGGTGGATGTCGCCGAGCTCACAGTTTGCCAACCACGGGGAAAGCGTGCTGACGATACGGGTGCGGGCGTAACAGGAGATGTGACGGCCGATGCTGTTATGGACGAGCGTCGGTGCGTCGGCCGTGGCGTCGCGGATCTCGCCGTAGGGGACGAGGCCGGTTTTGACGAGGGCTTGGAAGCCGTTGCAAATGCCGAGGATGAGGCCGTCGCGGTTTTTGAGCAGGTCCATGATCGCATCCGCCACGCGCGGGCTGCGGATGATGGTGGCGATGAATTTCGCGGAGCCGTCCGGTTCGTCGCCCGCGCTGAAGCCGCCGGGGAACATCAGGATCTGCGACTGGCGGATCTGTGCGGCGAGGGCGGCGATGGATTCCTCGATGTGTCTGGCGGTTAGGTTGCGGAACACCAGGATGTCCGCATCCGCGCCGGCTTCGCGGAAGGCCTTGGCGGAATCGTATTCGCTGTTGGTGCCGGGGAAACTGGGGATGATGACCTTGGGGCGGATTGACGATTGATGATTGTTGATTTTGGATTTTTGATTGGGAGAGACGAGTGGAGCATCTCCGACTTCCGATCTTTGATCTCCGGTCTTTTCCGGCTTCGTCGGATAGATCGGCTCCAGGGTGCTGGTCCAGGCGTCCTGGAGTTCGGTGAGGGTGTGGGCTTCGCTGTTGAGGACGAGCGTGCCGACGGCGGTGGTGTGGCCGATTTCCAGCGAATCGAATTCCGCGGGGAGCGGCTCGGCGTGCTCGATGAGGAAGGCGAAGTAGCGTTCGCTGGAGAGGTCGAGGGTGGTGTTGATCTCCGCGCCGATGTGGTTTCCGAAGGACATTTTCGCGAGCGCGGCGGCGATGCCGGCCTGGCCGACGTGGTGGAGCGCGAGGAGTCGTCCTTCCACATTCAGCTCATGCAGCGCGGCGGCGACTTGTCTCAATTCCGCGAAGTTAGGGAGATGGTCCGCATCGCGGGAAACTTGGATGAACGAGATCGTCGAGCCCGCTTGTTTGAACTCGGGTGAAATCGCGAGGCTGGCTTTGCCCGGGGCGAGCGCGAAGGAGACGAGGGTGGGTGGCACGTCGAGCTCGTTGAAGGAACCGGACATCGAGTCCTTGCCGCCGATGGCGGCGAGGCGGAGCGAGTGCTGCGCCTGATAGGCTCCGAGCAGCGCGGCGAACGGCAGGCCCCAGCGGGTGGCGTCGGTGCCGAGCTTGGGGAAATATTCCTGGAGCGTGAGGCGGATGTCGGAGAGTCGCGCACCGGCGGCGACCGCTTTGCAGACGGATTCGGTGACGGCGTAAAGCGCGCCGTGGAAGGGCGACCAGGAGGAGATTTCCGGATTGAAGCCCCAGCTCATGAAGGTGGCGACATCGGTATCGCCTTCTAGCAGCGGAAGCTTGGCGACCATCGCGTCGGGCGGGGTGAGTTGGCGGTCGCCGCCGAAGGGCCACAGGACGGTGCCTGCGCCGACGGAGCCGTCGAAGATTTCGCCGAGGCCTTTTTGGGAGCAGATGTTGAGCTCGGACAGGCGGGAGACAAGCGACGGAGCGGGACGCTCCTGCAACGGACTGGAGCAGGATGCTCCAGCCACGTGGATGGTCGCGGTCTGTTGGACGCCGTTGGTGTCGAGGAACGCGCGGGAGAGGTTGACGATGGTTTTGCCGCGCCAGGTCATGACGAGGCGGCCGCTGTCGGTGACGTTGGCGACGTGTTTGCACTCGAGGTTCTCCTTGTCGGACTCGGCGATGAAATAATCGATTTCGGAGGGGTCGACGCAGATCGCCATGCGTTCCTGGGATTCGGAAATGGCGAGTTCGGTGCCGTCGAGGCCGTCGTATTTCTTGGAAACGGCGTCGAGGTTGATTTCCAACGAGGGTGCGATCTCGCCGATGGCCACGGAGATGCCGCCCGCGCCGAAGTCGTTGCAGATTTTGATTTTGCGGGTGAGTTCCGGGTTGCGGAAGAGGCGCTGGATCTTGCGCTCGGTGGGGGCGTCGCCCTTCTGGACTTCCGCGGAATTTTCGAGCGCGGTGTCGGTGTGTTCCTTCGAGGAGCCGGTCGCGCCGCCCACGCCGTCGCGGCCGGTGCGGCCGCCGATGAGCAGGATGACGTCGCCGGGGGCGGGGGAGCCGCGGAACACGTGCGAGCGCGGGACGGCGGAAACGACGGCGCCGATTTCCATGCGCTTGGCGACGTAGCCGGGGTGATAGACTTCCGCGACCTGGCCGGTGGCGAGGCCGATCTGGTTGCCGTAGGACGAGTAACCGCGGGCGGCGACCTGGCAGATTTTCTTCTGCGGGAGCTTGCCCGGCAGGGTCTCGGCAAACGGCGTGCGCGGGTCGCCGGCACCGGTGACGCGCATGGCTTGATAGACGTAGGAGCGTCCTGATAGCGGATCGCGGATGCAGCCGCCGAGGCAGGTGGCGGCACCGCCGAAGGGCTCGATTTCGGTGGGGTGGTTGTGCGTCTCGTTTTTGAACATCACGAGCCACTCTTCAGTCGTGGAATTTTGAATGTTGGATTTTGAATTTTGGATGGTGACGGGGACGACGATGGAGGCGGCGTTGACTTCCTCGGAGACTTCGAGGTTGTCGAGCTCGCCGGATTTTTTCAGCTCGCGCATGCCGATGAGGGCGATGTCCATGAGCGTGACCGGCTTGTCCTCGCGGCCGAGCGCGACGCGGGTTTCCTGATAGCTCTGCCAGGCGCGCTGGACCGGCGCGGTGCCTTCGTCGAAGGTGACGGCGTCGATCTTGGTGAGGAATGTGGTGTGGCGGCAGTGGTCGGACCAGTAGGTGTCGAGCATGCGCAGCTCGGTGAGACTCGGGTCGCGCTTTTCCTCGTCGCGGAAATAGGCCTGGCAGAAGGTGACGTCCTCGGCGGACATCGCGAGGCCGAGGTCGGCGCGGAGAGCGGACGGGTTGAGGCTGGAGAAGCCGGTGAGGATCGCGACGTCTGGCGGGGAAGTGGGTTCGCGGCGACCGGTGATCGCCGCTACGGGGACTTCGTGGGAATCGACCGCGTTGATGACGAAATTCTTGATGCCGGTGATTTCGTCGGCGGAAAGGGTGCCTTCGAGGATGATGACCTTGGCGGAGAAGACGGCGGGGCGCTCTTTGCCGGTGAGAATCTGGACGCACTGCGCGGCGGAGTCGGCGCGTTGGTCGAACTGGCCGGGAAGGAATTCGACGGCGAAGGCGGTTTCGTTTTCCGCGATGGAGAGGGTTTCGGAAATGGAATCGACCTGCGGCTCGGAAAGGATCAGACGCGCGGCGGAGTTGAATTCGTCGTCGGTAAGTCCATCGATATCATAGCGTTGGACGATTCGGGCCGACTTCAGGCCGGGAAGGACGAGGGACTCGTGGAGGTCGTGCAGAAGGTGGCGGGCGTCGGCGTTGTGTCCGGCTTTTTTTTCGACGAAAATGCGATTCATGGGAACGGTGAGCGACAGAGCTTGGGAAAGCGCTGGATGCTAAGACGCCGGACCGCGAGCGCAAGCGGAATGGGCCGCGGATCACATCGAGCGGCTGAGCGCTTCTTGGTGGAGGCTGTCGAAATCGGCTTGCGGGATCGGCGTGGGATCGGGGTATTCGAAGATTTCGCCCTCGAAATTCCGCAGGGTGATCTTGCCGGACGCGGTATCCACGACGTAATTCGGGTTGATCGGGATTTTTCCGCCGCCGCCGGGGCCGTCGATGACGAATTGCGGGATCGCGTAGCCGGTGGTGTGGCCGCGAAGGCCTTCGATGATGGAAACTCCTTCCGCCACCGAGGTCCGGAGGTGGGACGAGCCGGTGATGAGGTCGCACTGGTAGAGGTAATACGGCTTCACGCGGCACATCAGGAGCTTCTGGACGAGCGCTTTCTGGACTTCCACGCTGTCGTTGACGCCGCGCAGCATCACGCTTTGGTTGCCGAGCGGGATGCCGGCGTCGGCGAGGCGGCCGAGGGCGTCGCGGACTTCGGTGGTGAGTTCGCGCGGGTGGTTGGTGTGGATGGAGATGAAAAGCGGGTGGTGCTTTTTCAACATTGTGCAGAGTTCCGGCGTGATCCGTTGGGGCAGGAAAATGGGAATCCGCGAGCCGATGCGGATGAATTGGAGGTGGGGGATGGACCGCAGGCGGGTGAGGATTTTATCGAGGCGGTCGTCGGAGAAGAGCAGGGGATCGCCGCCGGAAAGCAGGACGTCGCGGATTTCGGTGTGTTTTTCGAGGTATTTGAAAGCCGGTTCCCACTGGGTTTCAAGGTGTTGCTCGCCGACGCCGGAGACGACGCGCGAGCGGGTGCAGTAGCGGCAGTAGGAGGCGCAGCGGTCGGTGACGAGAAACAGCACGCGGTCCGGATAGCGGTGGACGAGGCCGGGGACGGGCATGTGGGAGTCCTCGCCGCAAGGATCGTTCAGCTCTTCCGGCGCGTTCCAGCCTTCCTCGATGCGCGGAATGACCTGGCGGCGGATCGGGCAATCCGGGTCGTCGCGGTCGATGAGATTGAAGAAATGCGGTGTGATCGACATCGCGAGCTTGGTGCCGGCGAGCAGGACGCCGGCGCGTTCCTCGTCGGTCAGATTGAGGCGCAGGTCGAGATCGGCGAGGGAATCGACGCGGTTTCTGAGCTGCCAGCGGTGGTCATCCCAGTTTTCCGTGGCTTCGTCCGACCAATAGCCGGGGGCGTGGGAAATGAAGGCTGGATCGAGGTCGGTGCGGTGCATGGAGAGTGGGGAGGAATCGGTGGGAGGGCCCTGGCGATTTCGTGTGAGAATCAGATTTTGGACCGCGTCGGGAAATTCGCAACCCGGAATCTTCTGCTATTTGGCGGCGCAGCGGCGGATCAACTCGATCAGGCGGCCGGTGGACGCGGCGACGGTCGGGGCGAATGGCAGTTTCTCGTCGGCTTCGTCGGGAAGTAGGAGCGGGCGGGTGGAGACGCGGACGGCGGGCAAGTTCATTTCAAACAGCGTGCTGGCCAGATCCGTATCTTCCCCGAGGCAAACGACTTCCGCGCCGTAAACCGCGCCGAGGCCGGAGACGAGGTTGAGCGGGGCGGCGGTGACGTCGCGCGAGCTGAGCCACAGCGGTTCGCCCGCGCCCATGGCCTCGACGCAGAGGATGGCTTTGGGGGATTTCGGCAGTGCGGCAAATTTGGAAGCTGTATCGAGGACCGGCGAGTCCAGATCGTTGGCATGGGGCAGGAAGATGAAATGGACGGGGAAATTCGGCTTGTCGCGGGCGAGCGCCTGGGCGGCGGCGAGGGTGGCGGCGAGGCCGGTGGCATTGGCCTCGGCCCCGCGCGATCCGGGGCGGCTGTCGTAGGAGGTGACCACCCAGACGGCGGGGGCTTGCGGGTTTTTCCCGGCGAGGGTGACTTGGAGAATCGGCCATTTTCCGGGGCCGTTGGTCCGGTGGACCGGGTAGCCGGTGTTGGACGGGCCGAGCAGACCCTCGATCATCGAGGCGGCGCGGGAAAGACTCGCGGCGGCGGTTTCGGAGGAAGCGTTGCGCTCGCCGATGACGTCGACGATTTTCCGCAAATCATCGGCCAGCAGGGGCGCGGAGACGGCTTGGACGAACCGCTCCTGCTCGACGAGCGCCTGCTTTTTCTCGCGGTGGAAATAATACCAAAGCGCGCCGGCCCCGGATGCGACCAACCACAGCGGCAGCAGAACGAGCAGGAAGATGACCCACGGCGAGCGGCGTTTCGGAGCGTCCATGCTAGACTTCCTTGGTGGATTCACTGGTTGCGGGTTCTTCCTCGCCGTCCGTTTCCACTTCGATTTCCTTTCGCAAGCGCTGGGAAATCCACGGCCGGATCATTCCATAAAGCAGATAGATGCTGAACAGAACCACCGGCATCACGTAGCGGAACTGCACGGTGACGTAGATGACCAGCACGGCGATGACGATGGCGCCGAAAGTGCCGCGGGTCCGAAAGCCGACTTTCTTGAAGCTCGGGTAGCGGATGTCGCTGATCATCAGGAGGGAAAGCCCCAGCATCGCGCCTGCCAGAATGTATTTCCACAAGCCGAGCTCGTGGTCGTTTTTGTAAAGGTCGATCAACAGGAAGGTCACTGAAGCGATGAAGCCGGCGGCCATCGGGATCGGCAGGCCGCGGAAATCGGTGGAAGCGCCGGGTTTTTTCGGCAGGGCGGCGAGGCAATTGAACCTCGCCAGCCGCATCGCGCCGCAGACGAGGTAGATCAGGGCGATCGCCCAGCCGGTGTTGCCGAGCGGGAAAAGCACCGCGCGGGAAAGCAGCATCGCCGGAGCCATGCCGAAGGAAATGATGTCGGCGAGCGAGTCGAATTGCTGGCCGAACGGGGATTCCTGGCCGCCGAGGCGCGCCAGCCGCCCGTCGAGGAGATCGAACAGGCAGGAGCCGAAAATCAGCAGGATCGCGTATTCATAATAGCGCTTGGAGATTTCGTAATACTCCTTGTCGGGCAGTTTGATCTCGCCGGATCTCCGCTGCACTTCGATGAGCCCGACGACGATCATCACCACCGCGAAAAATCCGCAGGCCAGATTCAGGGCCGTCATCAGGTTCGGCAAAAAGTAGATTTTCGGTTCGTCTGGATCGCGTTCCCTCGGCATGCCGGGAGTTTATTTCATCGATCGCGCTTTGGAAACAGCGGAAAAGTCGCTTCATGACTTCAGGGCGCTCGTCACGATCCGACGGGTTTCGCAAAGATCGGACTGAAGTCCTCGACGAGTTGGGTCTTTGCGGCCTATGCTGTGGGCGAAATTCATGCCCAAACGTGCCTCCAAAATTACTGACTCTCTCAAGCAGCTGGTAGAAGTCCAAGTCACGGACTGGGATTTCATGGGCCTCTTGAACACGGAGATCAGGGAACTGGAAATTTCCCGGACTTTGAAGCGTTTGGGGAGGATTCAGGTGATGGAATGGGATTTCCGGGCGGCTCTGCCCGCGGTGAAAAAAGTGGCGAATCAAGAGGTCGATGTGGTCAGTTTCCTCAAGCGAACCGCCAGTTACAAGGTGATGGATTGGGATTTCAGGAGCGCTCCGCCCGCCGCGCCAACAGCCCCGGGCATCAGCCGGGATGAAATGCAGGCGCTCATCGTCCGGCTGAAAAATTTCCTGGAATACGTGGCCGTGAATTTGATCGACGAGCCGAACCACGCGCAGATCAAGGTCACCGAAATGGGCCCGACCGGACTGCGCTTCAAACTCGTGCTGGTGAAAAAGGATGTGGCGATGTTGATCGGCAGGGAGGGGCACACGGCGGCCGCGATCCGCAATGTGCTGAAAGCCGCCGCCGCGACGCACGGGGTGCAGGTCTTGCTGCAAATCCACTCGCACGAGGAGGAGGCGGCGTTTCTCGCCAAAAACGGGCCGGGATCGTAGGGTTGTTTTCCCCGGCAGGGCGGATAGGTTTCCGGCGATGCAAGCTGCCGATCTATCCACTGACTCGCCGATGGGCGTGATCCTCGAAACCCTGCCCGGCGCGAAGCGGGCGATTTTCGCACGCTATCACCTCGGCGGCTGTCAGAGCTGCGCGTTTTCCAACGAGGAAACCCTGGCGGAACTTTGCGCCCGCTCGGAAATCCCGGCGGACGAGGTGCTGGAGCATTTGCTCGCCAGCCACGTCCATGATTCCGCGATGTGGATGGAGCCGGCCGCCGCGAACGAGCAAATTTCCGGGCTGCGTCTGATCGACCTGCGCACGCGCGAGGAGCACGAGGCGGTGGTGATTCCCGGCTCGGAGTTTTTCACCCAGGAACTCCAGCAGCAGCTTTTCGCCGGAGATCCCGCCACCCGGATTCTGCTATATGATCACAGCGGCCAGAACGTGCTCGACCAAGTCGCGTGGTTCCGCGGCCACGGAATGAGCGAGTCTTACGGTCTGCTCGGCGGGATCGACGCGTGGAGCCGGGAAATCGACAAGTCCATCCCGCGCTACCGCGTCGAGATGGACTGAGCGAAGCCGAACTCCAGTTTACTTGTTCAGGATTTTCGCGACCTTCGGCGCGCGCAGGCGGTGCGGCTCCGGAAGATGCGAGCCGAGCAGCGGGCGGCAGTAATTTTTGAAATCCTCGGTCACGCCGTTGCCGGTCGCGTTGATGAAACTATCAGGCATGTGGCGGGTTTTTCCGGCCACCTTCGCGATGTCCACCAGCTGATAGTCCACGCTGTAGTCGAGCACCGGGCGGCGGATCACCACCGAGCCGTCAACGTTGTCCCACATCGCGAATTGCACGGCTTTTTCCCCGACTTCGCGGGCTTCGCGGGCGTCGCGGTCCGACTGGATGCCCATGAACGAGCGCTGCAGATAACCGAATGTGTCGGAACGCACGCGCTTGATGCCGAGGCTTTTGCGGATCTCGTTAGATAGCAGGTCGCCAAGCGCGCCGGTGCCGGAGAGCTGGATGTTGCCGTGCGAATCGCGCTCCTCGGTGCCGAGCAGCTTGGTGATCATCGCGGTGCCGTCGGGGGCGGAAATGCCTTCGGACACGGCGATGGTGCAGAGGCCGTGCTTTTGATAGACGCGGTCCACGTCGGCGAGGAAATTCTCCATGATGAAGTGGCGCTCCGGCACATACACCAGGTGCGGGCCGTCATCGACATACTTCTGCGCGAGCGAGGACGCGGCGGTGAGGAATCCCGCGTGGCGGCCCATCACGACACCGATGTAAACGCCTTGCAGCGCGCGGTTGTCGAGGTTCACGCCGGAGAACGCCTGCGCCACGAAGCGCGCCGCCGAGCCGAAGCCGGGGCAGTGGTCGTTTTCCTCGAGATCGTTGTCGATCGTCTTCGGGATGTGGATCGCGCGCAGTTCGTAGTTCGCTTCCTTGGCCTGCTCGTTGACGATGCGGACGGTGTCGGAGGAATCGTTGCCGCCGACGTAGAAAAAGTAGCGGATGTCATGCGCCTGCATCACCTTGAACATCCGGGCGCAGTAATCTTCATCCGGCTTGTCGCGGGTGGAAAGCAGGCCGGAGGAAGGCGTGCCGGCGACCTGCTCCAGGTTGTGGGTGGTCTCGCGGGTGAGATCGACGAAGTTTTCATCGATGATCCCGCGGACGCCGTGGACCGCGCCGTAAATGGAAGTCACCTGGCTGAATTTGCGGGCTTCCAGGGCCACGCCGACGATGCTTTGGTTGATCACAGGAGTGGGGCCACCACCCTGCGCGACAAGAACTTTACCTTCTAAACGATTGCTCATGGGGCGGCGAGAATTGACGAAACCTTCCGAGATGCAAGCCCGGAAAAATGGCGGGAAAGATGAGAAACTGCGGTTGAGAGTTTCGGCGAATCCAAATATCTCATGTGTCGCATCACTCCGATTCGTCCCATTCTTCGCTCGTCATCAGCCCGCTTTTTAGAACTTTCGTGAACCCCGCCTGCCCTTGTCTGCCCGAAATTTCGGAGATCCATGATTTCTCTCTCACCCGCCGCCACGGCGGGGCGAGGGGCGCGGAATTCTATCTGGACGCGCTGCGGTTCGCCCAGTCGCAGTGGCTCGCCGGGAAGCCCGCCCAAGCGATTCTCCAGCTGAACAAATCCTGGATGGCCGACTTGCCGGATGGCGACCCGGTGCTGCTAACCAACCCGCCGCCCTACCGCGCGCTGGTCTGGATTCTCGAAAGGGTGTCCACTCGCGACTGCGGTTATCTGGGCAATCCGGTCCGTCATTTCCAACATCTCGCCAGCCGGATGAGCGGCCCGCGGGCGGAAATCCGCTCATGGCGCGCCTGGACCTGTTTTCACCTCGCGGAGGAAATCCTGAACCGCTCGCAGTATCCCCGCGATGGCGGACAAATCGCCCGCGAAGGACTCAGGATTCCGTCATGGCAACAGGCGCTTCACGAGGTTTCCCAAAACGGCTGGCCAGGGGAAGCCGCGGAACTCAGATCACTCCGTTAGCGCAGTTGCACTCGCCCTCGCCTTTGAGGGCGTTGATCAGGTTTGTTAGCGATTTCATCGCCTGGCGGGGGACGCTTTCAAAGGTCCGCGAGCCGACGTGCGGAGTGATGATCACCTTGGGGTGATGCAGCAGCGGATGGTCGGCTGGCGGGGGCTCTTGGTCCAAAACATCGGCGGCGTAACCGGCGAGTTTGCCTGAATCGAGTGCGGCGATGATGGCTGCCTGATCGATGAGTTCGCCGCGGCCGGTGTTGATGACCCACGAGCCGTCGGGCAGGCGGTTGAGGCGCTCGGCGTTGATGCAATGAAGCGTCTGCGCGTTGAGATTGGTGTGCGGGCTGATGATGTCCACGTTGTCAAAAAGCGAGTCGAGCGACGCGTGGCGGGTGATCTGGAATTCGGCGGCGATTTCCTCCGGCCAGTAGTTGCCGAAGCCGTGGACTTCCATGCCGAAGGCGCGCGCGCGGCGGGCGACTTCCTGGCCGATCCGGCCCATGCCGATGAGGCCGATGCGCTTGGCGAAAAGCTCGCTGCCGGTCTTGCGGTCCCAGCGTCCGGCACGGGTGCCGTCGATGGCATAGACGAAATTTTTCGCCAGCGCGAGCAACAGCAGGAAGGTGTGCTCGGCGACGGTGTCGTGATTGACGCCGGGGGTGAAAAGCACCGGCACCTTGAGTTCCTTGGTCGCGGGGATATCGATCTTGTCGAGGCCGATGCCGTATTTCGAAATGATCTTCAAACGCGGCAGCGATTTCTCGATAACCGCGCGCGTGATGCCATCGTCGCCGCAGAGAAAGGCGTCGAAGTCGCCTGCGAGTTCGAGCATGCGGGCCTCGGACAACGGGCCGCGCTCGCGGACGATTTCCCAGCCTTGGGATTCCATCAGTTCGTGGTGCGGGCCGGGGGTGTCTTGGTAACTGCAGGTGCTGAGGAGAATGCGCATGGTGTGAGGAAATGGAATCGGACGGAGGGAATCAAGCGACTTGAGGGCGTCATCCGGCCGCCGCGCGTTTTTCACCGCGGCAGGGTGATTTGCAGGACGGTGGAGTTCTCTTGCGCCTGCAATGGCGCGGCGTCGCGGGGCAGCAGGATGAAGCTGCCTTTTCCAAACTTGCGGCCGCCTTCGTTCTGCAGTCGGCCAGCGACGAGGGAGATGATAGAAAACCGCTCGTCGCGCGGATTGGCGATGGTTTCTCCGGCGGCGAGGGATTTGCGGTCGGTCTTGAAATACTCGCAGCTGGCGAGCGTGTCGCCGGCGGGCGTGTCCATGGCCGGCTCGAAGTCGGTGAAATCGATGCTGGCGAGCGACTCGGCGACGTGGAGCTCGCGCGGTTTTCCATCGAGGCCGAGGCGGTTCCAATCGAACACCCGATAGGTGGTGTCGGAGTTCTGTTGGATTTCGTGAATCAGGAATCCCGCGCCGATGGCGTGCAGGCGGCCGGAGGCGATGAAGATCGAGTCGCCGGGAGCCGGGGTGATGGCGTGGACGCAATCCGCGACGGTGCCGGTGGTGATGGATTTCTCGAAATCGGCGCGGGTGACGCCGTTTTTCAGGCCGACGTAGAGCTTCGCGCCGGGATCGCAGTCGGCGATGAACCACATTTCAGTCTTGGGCTCGCCGCCGAGAGAGGCTGCCAGGCGGGCGGGCGGATGGACTTGGATAGAGAGCTCGTCGCGGGCGTCCAGCACCTTGATCAGGATGGGGAAACGCGGGTGGTCGAGAAAACCGGTGCCGAAAATTTCCTCGCGGTGGTTCGTCCACAACTCATGCAGCGAGCTGCCGGCCCACGGGCCTTGATCGACAATCGACTGTTCCTTTTCGCGGTCGACGATTTCCCAT
>CAMCCX010000070.1 GCA_945873305.1 Akkermansia muciniphila | reverse complement strand
TCGTGCGCGTAAGTCCGCACGTAAAAGCCCTTGGAGCAATTCACGATGAAGTCCACTTCCGGCAGCTCGATGCGCGTCACCTCGTTGGACGTGATATGCACCTTGCGCGGCTCGCGGACGATCTCGATGCCTTTTCTAGCAAGTTTGTAAAGCGGCACGCCGTCCTTCTTGATCGCGGAAACCATCGGCGGGATCTGCTCGAACTCGAAGGTATAAGTCCCGACTAACAAGCATTCGGGTCGCTACTTCGAAGGGGCCCCGACTAATCAGCGCAAGCATGATGAGAAGGATGTGACAATTGATAGAATTGGGGAGAATTCCCCCCGGTCATATCCGCGGCGCTTCCATTTCCGCATCCGGCTTTACGTTCATGGCTTTGCCGGTCGTCCCCGAGTCTGGGAACTTGACAAAAAGCTCGAATCCATTTCGCTGCTGCCAGCCTTTTAAGCATGAGCGAACCACCGGAAATCCCCCCGCCGCTGCCGCTGGCCGTCATTCCAAGGACTCCCTTGTGGATCGCGTTCTCGGTTCCGCCAGTGGCGATTCTCGTGGGCAATGTCATCGCCAATTCCTTTCGAACGCCAGAGGACTATGGAACTCCGTTCCTATGGGTTCCCGCGGTTGTCTTTTTCCTCATCGTCGCCTGTCTGCCCGTTTTCCATCAGGCAATGGCGAGTCGTTATCGCGGGCGTTCGCTGGTGTTTCTCGACTGCGGTTATTTCCTCGGACAGATCATCGTTTGCCTCTCGGTGTGGATGGGTTCGTGCATGATTTTCTTCAGTTGAGCCATGGCCTTCCCCGTCCTTAAGGAAACCCTCAAACAAACCACCTCGCGCTGCCCGACCTGCCAGGCGGAGGTTCCGGCGGAGGTCTGGAAAACCACGGGAACGCCGGCGAAGGTCTATCTGACGCGAACCTGCGCCGAGCACGGCGAGGCCACCGCCTGCATCGCCAGCGACGCGCGGTTCTACTGGCTGGCCAAGGGCGATCCGTCGAACGCCTGCGGGGCCGGCTGCGCGTGCTCCGCGGACCCGGCCGGAGTGACAGGAACACTCGGCCGCAATGCCGGGGCGACGGTGCCTGAAGTCGAGGTCCTTGCCACCTGTCTCGCGCTGATCGAAATCGTCGATTCGTGCAACCTCGCCTGCCCGACTTGTTTCGCGGATTCCCCGGTCGGCGCGGCGGGCGACCGCTTGAAGTCGCACTCGCTGGAATCGCTGCAAAGCCGCATCCGCGGCGTGGTCGAGCGCAAGGGCAAGATCGAGCTGCTCCAGCTCTCCGGCGGCGAGCCGACGCTGCATCCGCAGTTTTTCGAACTGGTCGATTGGATCCACGCCGAGCCGGGAATCGACTACTGCCTGGTCAACACCAACGGCGTGCGGATCGCCAAGGAGGACGGATTCCTAGCAGAACTCGGCGAACGCGCGCGGCGGGGGAATTTCCAACTCTACCTGCAATTCGACGGCCCGCAGGAAGCCGGACAGCAAGAACTGCGCGGCGGTGATTTCCGCGAGATGAAGCGCGCCGCGATGGACCGTTGCGAACGCGAGGGAATCCCCTTCACGCTCGCGATGACGGTGATGCCGGAAAACCTGCCGCACCTGTGGGACACCGTCCTGACCGGCCTCGAATACACCGCCTGCCGCGGCGTTTCCTTCCAACCGATGTTCCTCACCGGGCGCACCCACGCCAGCGGCGGCGAGCGCCTCAACACCGCCGACATCATCCTCGGCGCGGTCGAGCAGGCGGCCGGCAAGCTCCGCTTCGAGGATTTCACTCCCCTGCCCTGCGGCGATCCGAACTGCGCGACGATCGGTTACTTGTTACGCACACCGCTTGGCGTGCGGAGTATTTCCGAGTTCATCGACTTCGCCAGCGTGCAGGGATTCCTGCGCGACAAGGTTCGCTATGACCTATCCGACCTCATCCAGTGCGGCTGTGAGAACACCGAGCTGGGAGAAATTCTGCACCGCTTCGAGATGAAGGAAAAGGACGCCTTCCGCCTGTTCATCAAGCCGTTCATGGACGCGTGGACCTGGGACCAGGACCGCATCGACCGCTGCTGCACCCACGTCATCCGGCCGGACGGGATGCTGGATTCGTTTTGCAGATACTATGCGGGAGGTGGGAAAGCTTGAATCCTCCCACGGGCTCGTCGATTTACGCATTGATGCTCCTTCTCGGCATCGCGTGGGGCGCGGTGTATTGGTTTCGCGAGTCGAAGCGTGACGGGCGGGTCGCGGTGATCTATGCGGCGGGTCTGGCAGGCGCATTCGCCGGCGCGAAACTGGCCTTCCTGCTCGCGGAAGGTTGGCTGCATTTTCACGATCCGAACCGCTGGGTCATCTGGCTTTCCGGCAAATCCATCATGGGCGCGCTGCCCGGCGGTTGGCTCGGCGTGGAGATCGCGAAGCGCTCGCTCGGCTATCGCGAAACCACGGGCGACCGCTTCGCGATGTTGCTGCCGGTGCCGCTGATCCTCGGACGGAACGGCTGCCTGAGCGCGGGGTGTTGCGGCGGGGTCGTTTGCGCGTTCGGGCGCTGGCCGTCGGTGGGTGTGGAAATCGGGTTCCAGATGGTGGCGATGATTTTCCTGTGGGGGATGCGTCGGAAACACTGGCAAGCAGGCCAGCATTTCCACCTCTATCTCATCGCCTACGGCTTGTTTCGCTTCGGCCATGAATTCCTGCGCGCGACGCCGAAACCGTTTCTCGGCTTGTCCGGCTATCAGCTGCTCGGGCTGGCGACGGCGCTTGCGGCTGCGGTGGCTTACCGGACACGCGGCCGCACTCCTGCTCAGGGTGCCGGCGTCTCGAACGCGTAGCGATAGTAAGCAGCGCTGCCCGAAAAGCCGACGGAATAAGAGCACACGCCGCCCGCGTTGGCGATGACGGTGGTCACGTTGGTCCATGTTTTCAGGTCGTCCGATTGTTGTAACAGATAGTTCATTCC
The DNA here is from genome assembly GCA_945873305.1 of Akkermansia muciniphila. Classification (GTDB taxonomy): domain Bacteria; phylum Verrucomicrobiota; class Verrucomicrobiia; order Verrucomicrobiales; family Akkermansiaceae; genus Luteolibacter; species Luteolibacter muciniphilus_D. The sequence continues at coordinate 12,215 of CAMCCX010000070.1, read as the reverse complement.
CGCCGCCGCTTGGCAGGAAATGATCGCGGTTCCGTCTCCTTGGTCGGTGATGGATACCTGGTCGGCGGGCAGGACGATGAGAGTGAGCTCGCCAAGGTCGTTGAACGGGTCGGACCACTTCGCATCGGTATAAACGGCATTTCCGGAGAGGGTGGCCAGGAAGGCGGCGAGCGCGTCTTTCTGGGCTTGGGTGAGGTTGAGATTCTGCACTTGGCCGTTGAGGCGCCTGAGGCGGTTGTCGAGGTTGGCGTTGATGGCGGGGATTTGGTTGTAGTGATTGATCACCTGCGCGAGCGTGGCGAAGCTGGCATCGTGCATGAGACCGCCGTTCGACCGCCCGACCGGGCCGATCAAATCACGGAGGCTCGGCGAGCGGGTGTTGGTGAGATCGGTCCCGCCGCCGATCTTGCCGGTGACGCCGTTGTTGAGGCTGGCCGGATCGATGTCAAACTCGGGTGGCCGGTGACAGCCGGCGCATCCCGCCCCGCCTTGAGGTGGTGGGGCGAGGAACAGTTGTTTGCCGGCATTTTCGGCGGCGGTGAAATTCAGGAAGTTGGCACCGTCATTTCCGGCAGCAGCGCGGCCGGTGTCGTATTTGGAATCGAACGATTGGATGCTGCGGACGAACTGGGCGAGGGATCGCTGGATGCGGGTCTCGTTGACCGTGGCATTGCCGAAGGTCATGGCGAACATCACGCGATACTCAGGAATGGCGGTGAGCTTGGCCACGAGGTCGGCGAAGGCCGGATCACCGCTGGTGCCGCTGAATCCCATTTCCACGTGATCCCTAACCGGCTGCGTGGTTTGATTTTCCAAAGTCGTCGCCCGCTCGTCCCAGAAGAAGCGAACCTCGTTGGCGAAGGGGGCGTTGATGAGGCGCATCGCGTGCCGGCCGGTGGTGCCGTTCACTCCGGTGCTTGCGGTCGGCGAGTCGCCGAACGCGCGGGACTGATCGTGGCACGAGGAGCAGGAAATCGTGTTATCGCGGGAGAGGCGCTTGTCGTGAAACAGGACCCGGCCGAGGGTGGCTCCCTTGTCCGTGATGGGATTTCCCGCAGTGGTGTTATTTTTGGTAATGTAGCTCGGGACGGCTTGGTTCGCGTAGTTGGCTAACTGCGTGAGGTCGAGCACGCCATCTCCAGCATTAGCGAATGAGGGAGACCAAACGGAGATGAACGCAATGATGAGTTTGGGGTTTGCTTTCATGGCTATCCATTTCAAATCCTACGAAGGGCTTTTCAGATCAATCTCTTTTACCCGATCTTTACAAAACACCTGCTAGTCAGCGGAGAGGCGAACTGCGGCGCTTGTGCATCGCTCGTGGGCTGGCAGTTGGAAACCGCGCCACGGCAAAACAAAAACGCCCGGACTTGCGTCCGGGCGTCTTTTGAAAACTTCTTTCGACGGCTGCCGAAATTAGCGGGAGTAAAGTTCGACGATGAGCTGCTCGTTGACGAGCGGATCGATGTCTTCGCGGTCCGGAATGCGGGAAACCGTGGCTTCGAGCTTGTCCTTGTCCACCGTGAGCCAGTCCTTGACGGACATGGCCTGGGTGAGGTCGGTCATGCGGTTCACAAGTTGTTGCGAGGAAGGACGGGCACCGACTTTGATCACGTCGCCCGGCTTCACTTGGAAGCTGGCGATGTCAACGGTGCGGCCATTCACAAGGATGTGACCGTGGTTGACGGCTTGACGCGCAGCCTGGCGGCTGTTGCCGAAGCCCGCGCGGTAAACCACGTTGTCGAGACGGCACTCGAGGAGTTGGAGAAGGATCACACCGGTGATGCCACGGCGGCGGGAAGCTTCTTCGTAGTAACCGCGGAATTGCTTTTCGAGCACACCGTATTGGAACCGAAGCTTCTGCTTTTCGCCGAGGGCGACGGAGTATTCACTCTTCTTTTTACGACCGGCACGGACGCCGTGCTGGCCGGGTGGGAAGTTGCGGCGTTCAAATGCCTTGGAAGGGCCAAAGAGGGAGACACCGAAGCGGCGGCTGATCTTTGCGCGTGGACCTGTATAACGTGCCATATAAGAATTTCTAAAAAGGTTGGATTAGACGCGGCGGGCCTTTTTAGGGCGGCAACCGTTGTGAGGGATCGGAGTCACGTCGCGGATCGAGAGGATTTCAAGACCGAGACCTTGGACGGCACGCACGGCGGATTCGCGGCCGGAGCCTGGACCCTTGACGCGGACATCGACTTCCTTGAGACCGTGTCCCATGGCTTGGCGGCAGGCGTCTTGCGAAACCACTTGGGCGGCGTAAGCTGTGCTCTTGCGAGAACCCTTGAAGCCCATCTTGCCGGCGCTCGACCAACCAATGGCATTGCCACTTGGATCCGTCACGCTGACGAGGGTGTTGTTGAAAGTCGCGGTCACATGGACGATACCGCGGGTGACATTCTTCGAGCCCTTGGCCTTGTGAATCTTGATCTCTTCCTCGCCTCCGCCGATCTCGGCGAAGATGTCGCGCTTGACGTCCTTTTTCGGTGCCTCGAGGGCAGCCGCTTCAGGGGCAGGAGCAGGAGTGGTGACGGGTGCTGGAGCTGCTACGGGCTCAACCGCCGGAATTTCGGCGGAATTTTGGTTGGTTTCTTCAGACATGATTACAAAAAATTACTTCTTAACGCCGACCGTCTTCTTCTTGCCCTTGCGGGTGCGGGCGTTGGTGCGGGTGCGCTGGCCACGGACGGGCAATCCACGCTTGTGACGGATGCCACGATAGCAGTTGATGGATGTCAGGCGCTTGAGCTGCGATTGGCGCTCACGGCGAAGGTCACCTTCGACGATGATCGACTCAGACGTGATCACCTGCGCGATGCGGACCAATTGGTCCTCGCTGAGCTGTCCGGTGCGGATGTTGGGGTCAACTCCTGCGTGCTCGAGGATCTTTGCCGCCGTAGGGCGACCGATGCCAAACATGTAGGGCAGAGAAGCTTCGATGCGCTTCTCATTGGGAATTTCAATGCCTAGGATACGTGCCATGATGTGCGTGATTTCGCGTGACCACGAGAGGTTGTCCAGACTTCTCTGGCGACTCCGCGGGGCGGGTGGTTTAGCAGACCGCGGAGGGCTGGCAAGCGGGAAATGGAAATTTTCTCGGTTTTGCGTCAAAGCGGCGTGGTGGCGATCACCGGTCGCCGCTGATCAAGGATTCCATAAGATCCTTTCTGGACAATGCACCTCCGGCTCTTAGTTTTTACGCACTTACATTGCACCCATGGAATTCCCAAACGACTTGAGCAATCAACTTCCACCCGATGACGTCGCCGCCATCGACGAGCTAGGAAAAACCTACCAGGCCTTCCGCGCCGAACTTGGCAAAGCCATCGTCGGCCAGGATCTCGTCATCGAGCAACTCGCGATCTGCCTTTTCGCCCGTGGTCACGCGCTGCTGATGGGCGTCCCCGGCCTTGCGAAAACCCTGTTGGTTTCCTCCGTCGCCCAAACTTTCGACCTGTCTTTCAACCGCATCCAGTTCACTCCCGATCTGATGCCCGCCGACATCACCGGCACCGACATCATCCAGGAATCCGGCGTCGGCGGTCGCCGCGAATTTCAATTCATCAAGGGGCCGGTCTTCGCCAACATCGTGCTCGCTGATGAAATCAACCGCGCCCCAGCGAAAACCCAGTCCGCCATGCTCGAGGCGATGCAGGAAAACAAAGTCACCGTGCTCGGCAACACCTACACGCTGCAACCGCCGTTTTTCGTGCTCGCCACCCAGAACCCGATCGAACAGGAAGGCACTTACCCGCTGCCGGAAGCCCAGCTCGACCGCTTCATGTTCCTGATCGAGGTCGGTTATCCGTCCTCCGGTGAGGAAAAGGAAATCGCCCGCGCCACCACCGGCACCGCCCGCCAAGTCCTCAACCATCTGCTCGACGGGGAAAAAGTCATCGCCTTCCAACAACTCGTCCGCCGCGTTCCGGTGCCCGAGCACCTTTACGACTACGCGGTGAAAATCGTCCGCAAGACCCGCCCCGGCGAACCCGAGTCGCCGCAATGGATCAAGGACACCGTCGGCTGGGGTGCCGGCCCGCGCGCCGTGCAGTATTTGATCCTCGGTGCGAAATCCCGCGCCGCCCTTCGCGGTGCCTACATGGCTTCGCTCGAAGACCTCGAGGCCATCGCCTCGTCCGTGCTCACCCACCGCGTCATCACGAATTTCTCCGCCGAATCTCAAGGGATGACCTCCAAGAAAATCGTCGAACGCCTGATCAAGGAGATGCGGGAGGAGTAAGCATGAGCCATTCGTTCATCGACAATACATTACTCTCCCGCCTCGGCTCGCTGCCCATCGAGTCGCGCGCGCCGATGCTCGGAAACGTCGCGGGCAAGCACCGCTCGCCCCACCGCGGGTCGTCCGTCGAGTTCGCCGAATACCGGAAATACGTCCCCGGCGACGACACCCGCCGCCTCGACTGGAAGGCCTTCGCCCGCTCGGACCGCTTTTACATCAAGGAATTCGAGGCCGACACCAACCTCCGCGCCTACTTCGTGGTCGATGCCTCCGGCTCGATGAATTTCGCCGGAGCTGGCGAATCAAAAATCCAAGTCGCCCGCCGCATCGCAGCATCTCTCGCCTACCTGCTCGTCAACCAAGGCGACGCCGCCGGGCTCTCGATCTGCACCGACAAGCTACACCTCGAAGTCCCGCCCAGCCGCCGCGCCGCCCACCTTGAGCGCTTTTTCTCCACCCTCGGAAAAGTCCAGCCATCCGGCGAAACCGGCCTCATCCAGGCCCTCCACACCATCGCCGAGAAAATCGGCCAGCGCGCCTTCGTCGTCATTCTATCCGACCTCTTCACCGACACCGCCGCCCTCGGCGACGCGCTCCAGCACCTCCGCTACCGCAAGCACGACATCTCCGTCTTCCACCTGATGGACCCGCTGGAACTCGGCTTCGAGTTCGACCGCCCGCACCGTTTCGTCGATCTCGAAGACGGCACCTCCATCGTCGCCGAGCCGAATCTCATCGCGGACGAATACCGGTCCGCGCTGCGCGACTTCCTCACCGCCGTGCGCGCCAAGTGCCACGACGCCGCCGCCGACTACCAGCTCGTCACCACCGACACCCCGCTCGAGCCGCTCCTCCGCGAATTCCTCACCGCGCGGCTGCCGAAGTCAAAGCACTAACTGAAACATGCTTTTCCTCAATCCACTCCTCCTCTGGGGCCTGCTCGCGGCAAGTGTTCCGGTGTTGATCCACCTGATCAACAAACGCCGCCACAAGACCATCCAGTGGGCGGCCATGCAGTTCCTGCTCAAGGCCACCCGCGAGTCCCGCGGCAAGAAAAAACTCCGTCACATCCTCATCCTCACCTGCCGCGCCCTCGCCATCGCCGCGCTTGCCTTCGCCGCCGCGCGGCCGATCGTCTCCGGCCTCATCGGCTGGGGCGGCGGCTCCATCGACACCGTCGTCCTCCTGCTAGACCGCTCGGCCTCCATGGAAACCAAACCCGGTGACGGCCTCAGTCCCCGGCGCCAGATCGTCATCGAAAAAGTCCGCGACACCATGAAGACCCTGGGCGCCACCCGCCTTGTGCTCATCGACAGCGCCAGCGGCAGCCCCCAGGAAATCCCATCGCCCGACGTTCTCTCGGAAATCGCCGCCACCGCACCCACCGACACCGCCGCCGACTTCCCCACCCTGCTCGCCCGCGCCGCCGAGTTCCTGTCCGAAACCACCGGACGCTCCGAAGTCTGGCTCGCATCCGACCTGCAAACGTCCAACTGGCAACCCGAAGACGAACGCTGGTCCGCCGCCCGCGCCAGCCTCGCAGCACTCCCCCAAAAACCTGCCATCCGCGTCCTCTCCCTCACCGGCCCCGCCGCGCCTAACACCGCCATCCGCATTCTCGGCTCACGCCGCTCCGGTGACGAGATGCTCTTCGATCTCGAAATCCTCCGCGCCGCCGACGCCCGCGGCAGCGCCACCCTGCCTCTCACCACCCAGCTCAACGGCACCCGCACCACCGAGCCCCTAACGATTCCCGGCCAGTCCCTCCGCTTCCAAAAACGCGTCACCCTCCCCAGCGGCAGCGCCACCGGCTCCGGCTGGCTCTCCATCCCCGCCGACGGGAATCCCCGCGACAACGCCACCTTCTTCGCCTACGGCCCGGCCCGGCCGATCAAGTCCGTCGTCGTCGCGCCCGCAGGCGAAGCCGCCGATTACCTCGCGCTCGCCGCCGCGCCCCCGGGATTCGGAAATCAGGGCACCCTGCGCATCGATCCCGCCAGCGCCGCCACCCTTCCCACCGGCGACGTCGCCGCCATCCTCTGGGCCGCGCCACTCCCTACCGGCCCAGCCTATGAAGCGATCTCCCGTTTCCTAACATCCGGCGGCCACGTCATCTTCTTCCCGCCCGGAATTCCCTCAAACGATTCATTTCTCGACCTGAAGTGGTCAAACCCCGCCGAAGCTCCGGCAGGAAAATTTTTCATTCTCAAGGACTGGAATCACAGCGACGGCCCGCTCCGCGACGGCATCGACGGCAACCCCATACCCGCCGAGCGCCTCAAAGCCATCCGCCGCCAAATCCCGTTAGGAGAAGCGACCGCCCTCGCCCGCTGGGAAGACGGCGAGCCTCTCATCACCCGCCGCATCGTCGATCACGGCACCGCCTGGTTCGTCGGCTCGCTGCCGGACTACACCTGGTCTAACCTGGGCGACGCCGACGTGCTGCTACCCACCGTCCAGCGCGTCGTCGCCGCCGGAGCCGACCGCTTCGACGCTTCCTACCTCACCACCGTCGGCAGCGACACCGCCCAGCTGCTCCCCGGCGAAACCCGCACCCGCCTCGACGACTACGGCACACAAGACGCCGCCAACGCCGCCCACGAATCCGGCATCTTCCGCCTCGGCGAGCGCCGTCTCGCCGTCAACCGCCCCGCTCAGGAAGACAACCCGGAAATCCTCACTCGCGAGCAATTGGACCAAGCTCTCGAAGGCACCCGCTACACCCTGCTCGACCAGGCCGGCCAAGCCGACGATCCGTCGCTCTCCCGCGACGTCTGGCGCGCCTTCCTCATCGCCGTGCTTTTCTTCCTGATCTCCGAGGCCATCCTCTGTCTGCCGAAGAAAACGCATCCTCAGGTTCTTCCGACAAAAGCCGCTGCTTGATCCACTCCCATAGGTCTTATAGGACCTATAAGACCGATACTCTTCCCTTGCTCCACCTCTCCCCAACTCCCCTCACTCTTTGGATCGGCATCATCGCCTTGATCCTCGTCGGCGCGTTGTCCGTGATTTCCTGGAGACGCAGCCCGCACCGCGGACGCACCGCCTTGCTGGAATGCCTGCGCTTTCTATCCGCACTCGTCGTCGTCCTCCTGCTCTGGCAGCCAGAGTGGCTCACCACCGTCCACCCCGACACCAAGCCGCAGATCGCAATTCTCTGGGACGACTCCAAGTCGATGACCACGGTCGATGCCGCGCTGCCGCCCGTTCTATCTGAAAAATCCGAAGTCGTTTCCCGCGCCGACTGGGTGAAGAAAGCCCTTGCCTCCGACCTCTGGAAACCCCTCGAAGCCAACGGCACCAACGAGGTCATCTCCCTGCCATTTGCCACTCCGCCCGCGGAAAGCAGCGCCATCGCCGGCACCGATCTGGAAGCCCCGCTCACCGACATCCTCGCCACCCAGAACAACCTCCGCGCCGTCGTCCTGCTCAGCGACGGTGACTACAATCTCGGCCAGCCGCCCGTCGCCGCCGCCCAGAAGCTCCGCCTCCGCGGCGTCCCGCTGTTCCCCATCCCCGTCGGCAGCAAGGTCCGCCTTCCCGACCTCGACCTCCTATCAGTCACTGCGCCCACCTACGGCATCGTCGGCGAGAACGTGCAAATCCCCTTCACCATCCGCTCCTCGCTCGACCGCCAGGTCCGCACCATCGTCCGCCTCCGCGACGAATCCGGCCGCGAGCGGACCAAGGACATCATCATCCCGCCCAACGCCGAAACCTACGACTCCATCCTCTGGCGCTTGGAAAAGGAAGGCGCTTCCACTCTCGAACTCTCCGTCCCCGTGGCCGACGGCGAGCTCGTCGCGACTAACAATTCCCGCAAATTCACCATCGCCGGCCGGCCGGAAAAAATCCGCGTCCTCGTCATCGAAACCCTGCCGCGCTGGGAATACCGCTTCCTGCGCAACGCCCTTTCCCGCGATCCCGGCGTCGAGCTTTCCTGCCTGCTTTTCCACCCCACGCTCGGCCCCGGCGAGGGCAAGGACTACATCAAGGAGTTCCCCTCGAAAATCGAGGACCTCGCCAAATACGACGTCATTTTCCTCGGCGACGTCGGCGTCGGGGCCGGCCAACTCACCGCCGAACAATGCGAGCTCATCCGCGGCCTCGTGGAAAACCAGGCGTCCGGTCTCATCTTCATGCCCGGCTCGCAGGGCAACGAGTTTTCCCTGCTAGACACCGAACTTTCCGACCTGATGCCCGTCATCCTCGATTATGAAAACCCGCGGGGCAGTGCCGAATCCATCCCCTCCCCGCTCACCCTCACCACCGAAGGCCGCGCGTCGCTGCTTACCATGTTAGGAGCCAACGAGGAGGAGAACCCGGAAATCTGGCGGCGCCTTCCCGGCTTCTACTGGCACGCCCCCGTCGTCAAGGCCAAGGGCGGCGCGGAAGTCCTCGCCGTCCACGGCAACCGCCGCGGGAAATACGGCCCCATCCCGCTGCTCGTCACCAAGCCGGCCGGCAGCGGCAAGGTCCTCTTCATGGGCATCGACTCCGCCTGGCGCTGGCGGCGCGGCGTCGAGGATCTCTATCACTACCGCTTCTGGGGCCAGGTCGCCCGCTGGATGTCCTATCAGCGGAACATGGCCGCCGGCCAGCGCGTCCGCCTGTTTTTCAACCCCGAGCGCCCCGAGCCCGGCGCGTCCGTCACCCTCAACGCCAACGCCTTCGACCCGAACGGCGCGCCGCTCAAGGAAGGCACCGTCGCCGTGGATCTCACCGCGCCCGACGGCCGCACCCAGCGCATCGAGCTCCAGAAAAACGACACCGCCTGGGGGGCCTTCAGCGGCCGCTTCAAGGTCGATCTCCCCGGCCCCTGGAAACTCCGCGCCACCGCCACCGGAGCCGAGGACAAGCCGCTGGAAACCACCATCCTCGTTCAAGGCGCCGAGATCGAAAAAACCGGTCAGCCCGCCCGCCCCGAAGTCCTTGAGGAAATGGCCAAGGTTTCCCGCGGCCGCGTCATCCAGCCCGCCCAACTCGCCGATCTCATCCGGGAAATCAACGCCCTTCCCGAACCGCGCCCGCTGGAAAACCGCATCCCGCTCTGGTCCCACTGGGCCACCGTCGCCGCGCTCGTCACTCTGCTAGGCATCTTCTGGATCGGCCGCAAGCTCAACGGCGCGTTCTGATTTCCCCAAAATGTGTCCCGGCTGTCTCAGCCGGTTCTAGGTTCAATTCGAGCAACTCCTCCGGCTCATCGACAAGCTGGTCCGCGCCGGCTGCGAGAAGCCGCTCGCGGTCATGAAACCCCCAAGTCACCGCGACCGCCCGCATGCCGGCGTTGCGGGCGGTCTCGATGTCCATCGTGGAGTCGCCGATGACCCAGCAGTCCGCCGGACTCAAGCCGAGCGCGGCGGAAATTTCGAGAGCCCCGGCGGGGTCCGGCTTGTGGGGAATACCGGGGCGCTGGCCTAACACGGCTGCGAAACAAACGCTCGGGAAGAGTTGTGAAACCATCGCAACCGTGAACGGATGCGGCTTGTTGGAAAGCACGGCGAGCGGATAGCCGCGGCTTTGCAGGGCTTCCAACAGCTCCGTGATTCCCGGGTAGATGATCGTGCCGGTCTGCCAGCTCAAATCGTAGTGGGCCTTGAAATCCCGCTCGATCGTATCGAGCAGCGCCTCGTCCGCGTCCGCCGGCGAGGCGCGGCGGATCAGGATTTTCACGCCGTTGCCAACAAACCCCCTGACCGCTTCGTTAGAATGGACGTGCAAACCGGAAGAGCCGAGCGCGTGATTCAATGAAGCCGCGATACCCAGCAAGGAATCCACCAAAGTGCCGTCCAGATCAAAAATCAAACCGTGTTTCACGCCGCGAAACTGGCGGGATCGGACGCGCTGGGGAAGCGCTTAAAACCCGATCAGGCTGACCAGCTCGTTGTCGCTGAAATCCTCCAGATGATCCACGGCGGCGATCAGGGTTTCCGCTTCCGCGATTTCCTGGATGACGACGGCTTGAGGAGAATCCTGCATCGCAGTTTGGATGCCAGGCTCAGGCGACGGCCCGACCCAAAAGACCACCGCGAAAGCAAGGGCGGCGGTGGCGGCGGCAAGGCCCGCTAACGGAAAAGGGGAAAACAGCCGGCTCCACCAAGGTCTGGCCACCGGGGAAAGCCGCGCCGCGCGGACGGTGTCGTCGGCAAATCGCGCGCCCGCCGTTTTCGGCGGCGCCTGGTCGAGCAGCTTCCAAACGGCGTCGGATTCCCAGGAGTCGTCGGGAGGAAGTGGGTTGCGATTCATGATGGTGCGAGGTTTGACGTTTGGGAAAACCCGCTGCCGCCCCGAAAGTTGCGCTCCCGGCTCGAAATTTCAAACCCCGCGTTTGTCGCCCCAGAGCCGGATGTGCAGTCGGTCGCAGTAGCGGAATCCGCGGTCCCGGCAAACCCCGGCGAGCCACGCGGCGTCGCGGTCGATTTCCTCACAAGTCCGGCCTTCCGGCATCAGCAGGACGCGTTGCCGCGGCAGCGCGTGAGTTAGACACAGCGCCTCGATTTCCTCGAGATCCGCCGGCCCGGCCACCACGAACTTGAACCACGCCTTCGGTGATTTCGCGAAAAATCCCAGCGCCTCGGGATTGAGCCGCAGCGACCCGGGCATGCCCGAGTTAGAGAGTTTCGGGGAGACGTTGAACTGGTCCAACGCCTCGTGGAACGCCGGCGAGGGAATGCGGGTGCCGTTCGTTTCCACCTCGAACTGTTGCTCCGGCTGGCGTTCCCGGATGTGGCCGATCATTTCCAGAAACGCCGCTTCCTGCAAAAGCGGCTCGCCGCCGGTGATCACCGTGCGCGGGCAGCCGAACGCCAGAATCCGCTCCGCCGCGTCCGCCGGAGTGATCTCGCAGGTCACGTCCGCCTTGCGGAACTTCTCGTATCCCGGCAGCGCGTCCTTCTCGTGCGGCCACGGCGTGCCTTCGAAATTCCACGTGTGATCGGTATCGCACCAGACGCAGTGGAGATTGCAGCGCGAGGCGCGGATGAACACGGCGGGCGCGCCGACCGAGACGCCTTCGCCTTGGATCGTGTGGAAAATTTCAGGGCCGTCGCCGAGTTTCGCGAGTTTCATGGACACCCCGGAGAAAACACGGATGAACTCGGATGGACATGAAATTTTCCACTGCTAGCCTCCGCGCATGAGCATTATTTCAGGCCGCGGCGATCAGGGGGAAACGGATCTCATGTTTTCCAAGCGCATTGCGAAAACCTCCCTCCGCGTCGAAGCCCTCGGCTCCGTCGATGAACTCAACGCCGCCCTCGGCCTCGCCCGCGCGGCGGAGGGCCACGCCGACATCGTCACCATCATCGACGGCATCCAGTCCCGGCTCGTCGGCCTGATGGGCCAGCTCGCGACGCTTCCCGAGGACGAACCGAAGTATTTGGAGAAAAAATACGCCTATCTCAGCCCGGAGGATCTGGAATGGGTCACCACCACCGCCCACGAATACGAAAAACGCGGCGTCCGCTTCACCAGCTGGGCGCGGCCCGGCGCGGAAGGCTCGCTGGCCCGCGCCGGCCTGGATTATTCGCGCTCCGTCGCCCGCCGTGCCGAGCGCGCCGTGCTGGTTTTACACGAATCCGGCCAACCCGTGCCGGAAGTCGTGAGATTGTTTTTCAACCGCCTTTCCGACCTCCTGTGGATCCTCGCCCGGGTGGAGGAAACATGATCGCCGCGATTGATTTCCAAAGATTTCAAAAAGGGGTTGCCAAGTCCGGATCGAGTTCCTAGCGTCCCGCCCTCCAAGGGCAGGTGTCAGAGTGGTCGAATGAGCACGCTTGGAAAGCGTGTGTAGCAGCAATGTTTCCGAGGGTTCGAATCCCTCCCTGTCCGCCATCTTGTTGACTCTGAGTAGGTTGTGCGCGATTCCTTGATTTCATAGGGATATTTGCGTTTGTGGTTTTGCCCGCCATTGCACGACTTCGCGCATTTTACGGGCCGTTTGTGTGGAATCCGTGTGGAATTTCGAGAAATTCTG
>CAMCCX010000069.1 GCA_945873305.1 Akkermansia muciniphila | reverse complement strand
CAAAAACCTCGGAGCCTTGCGCCGGATTGTCCTCAACCTGCTCAAAATCGATCTATCCGACACCCGCAGCCTGCCGAAGAAGCGCCGCCGCGCCATGCTCGACCTCAACTACCGCAATTCTTTGCTCTCCCTAGCTTGATCGCCGTGCCCCAAACCCACTGGGTTTTGTCTTGATTCGTTCAGGTTTTTTTGAACAGTCCGGTTCTTTCGAACTCATTGAAGCACCCATGAAATTATTTGGAACCGACGGCATCCGAGGCCGGGTCAACGAATTCCCGATCACCGCCGAAGTCGCCCTGCGGATGGGCAAGGCGGTGGCCAACGTGCTGCGCTCCTCCGGTCCGAGGCGCAACCGCGTGCTCATCGGCAAGGACACCCGCATCTCCGGCTACATGCTGGAAACCGCCCTCACCAGCGGCCTCGTTTCGATGGGGATGGACGTCTATCTCGTCGGCCCCATGCCGACGCCGGCGGTCGCGCATTTGACGAAATCGATGGGAGCCGCCGCCGGGATCATGATCACCGCTTCCCACAACCCTTACGAGGACAACGGGATGAAGATTTTCGGGCCGGACGGTTACAAGCTTTCCGACGACATCGAGAGTCTCATCGAGCGCCACATCATGGGCGACGAGCCCGAGGCCGCGCCGTTGCCTCCCGCGCAAATCGGCAAGGCCCACCGGATCGACGACGCCCGCGGCCGCTACATTGAGTTCGCGAAACACACGGCCGACAACATCTCGCTGCACGGGCTGAAAATCGTCGTCGATTGCGGAAATGGCGCCGCCTATTTCATCGGGCCGCTCATTTTCAAAGAGCTCGGCGCCGAAGTGATCACCGTCTGCAACGAGCCGGACGGCCTCAACATCAACGAAGGCTGCGGCGCGCTCCACCCCGAAGCCGCCGGCGCGCTCGTCCGCAAGCACAACGCCGATATCGGCATTTCCTTCGACGGCGACGCCGACCGCGTCATTTTCACCGACGCGACCGGCCAGGTCGTCAGCGGCGACCGCATTCTCGGGCTGTGCGCCATCGGCCTCAAGGAGCAGGGGAAACTCAAACACGACACGCTCGTCGCCACCGTCATGAGCAATCTCGGCCTGATCGAGGCGATGAAAAAGCACGGCATCGCGGTGGAAACCACCGCCGTCGGCGACCGCAGCGTCATCGAGTGCATGCGGAAAAACGGCTACTCCTTCGGCGGCGAAAACTCCGGCCACCTCATCTTCGGCGACCACGTCACCACCGGCGACGGCATTCTCAGCGCGCTCCAAGTGCTCCGCATGATGATCGAGCGCAAGGCCACGCTCGCCCAGCTCGCCAACGTGATGCACGAGTATCCGACCCAGCTCGCCAACATGCCGGTGCCGTCCAAGCCGCCGCTGGCTTCCCTGCCCAAGCTGCAAAAACTCATGGACGAGGCCACCGCCGAGTTCGGTGACAACGGCCGCCACCTGATCCGCTACTCCGGCACGGAAAACAAAATTCGCGTTCTGGTGGAGCATCGCGAACTTACCGAAGTCACCTCGTGGGTCGCCAAATTCTCGACCGCCATCCACGAGGAAATCGGCTGAACCATGTCTGACGAACCGACCTATCCCTGCTCGCTCTCCCTCACCCGGAAGGTCGAGGATTTCCCCATCGGAAACATCCCGCTCTCGCAGCACCCAAGGGGAGGGGATGTCTCGTCCCCTCATTCCATCCGCTACCCGTGGGACCTGCTCCGCGCTAACGAACTCTACGTTTCCTCCCTCACGGAAAACTCTATCCAGGGCGAAGTCCACTCCTCCGCGGTCATCGAAGGCATCGTCCACATCGGTCCCGGCACCCGCATCCTGCCCGGGGTGTTCATCGAGGGAAACGTCGTCATCGGCGCGAACTGCAAGATCGGTCCTAACTGCTACATCCGCGGCAACACCAGCATCGGCGACCACTGCCACATCGGCCAGTCCGTCGAGATCAAGAACTGCCTCATCCTCTCCCACACCAACGTCGGCCATCTCTCCTACATCGGCGACTCGGTGCTCGGCGAGAAGGTCAACCTCGGCGCCGGCACCACCACCTCCAACCTCCGCCACGACGGGAAGAACCACCGCTCGATGGTCGGCGGCGCGCTCGTCGATACCGGTCGCCGCAAGTTCGGCACCATCATCGGCGACGGCGTCCACACCGGCATCAACACCTCCATCTATCCGGGCCGCAAACTCTGGCCCAACACCTCCACGCGCCCCGGCGAAATCGTCCAGCAGGACGTGCAATCTCAAATCTCAAATCTCTAATCTTTAATCTACCATGTGCGGAATCGTCGGATACATCGGAAAAGCAGATGCGGCCACTGTGCTCATCAACGGCCTGCGCCGCCTCGAATACCGGGGCTACGACTCGGCGGGCGTCGCCATTTTGGATGACGAGCGCATCGTCGTCGCCAAGGCCCCCGGAAAAGTCGCCAAGCTGAACGACCGCGCCCACGCCGAGTGGTCGCCCGAGCTTTTCCAGCGCGCCACCACCGGCATCGCCCACACCCGCTGGGCCACCCACGGCCCGCCGACCGAGGTCAACGCCCACCCGCATCTCGACCAGTCCGGCGACATCGCGCTCGTCCATAACGGCATCATCGAGAACTACCGTTCCCTCCGCGCCCGGCTCGAAGGAAAAGGCCACCACTTCTACTCCGAGACCGACACCGAAGTCCTCTCCCATCTCATCGGGGATTGTGACAAGGGCGACCTCTTCCAAGCCGTCTGCGACGCGCTCCATCAGGTAGAAGGCACCTTCGGCATCGCCGTGCTTTCCTCCCGCGAGCCGGACAAGATCATCACCGCGCGCCGCGGCAGCCCGATCGTCATCGGCATCGGCGAAGGCGAAACCATCATCGCTTCGGACGCGTCCGCCATCGTCGCCTACACCCAGCGCGTGATCTATCTGGACGACAACGACATCGCCATCGTCAGCGCGGATTCCGTCGATATCCGCGACCTTCACAACATCCCGGTCACCCGCGAAATCGCCGAGCTCGCCTTCGATGCCGCCGCCGCGGAAAAGGGCGGTTTCGACCACTTCATGCTCAAGGAAATCCACGAGCAGCCCGACTCGCTCGGCAACGCCATCCGCGGTCGCCTCGACTTCAATCTCGGCTCGTCCGTGCTCGCCGGCATGGGCACCTCGCCGCGCGATCTGGCGGAGCTCGACCGCGTCGTCCTCATCGGCTGCGGCACCTCGCTCCACGCCGGACTCGTCGGCGAATACGCCTTCGAGGATCTGGCGGACATCCACGCGGAGGTCCAGCAAGCCGCGGAATTCCGCTACCGGAATCCCATCCTCGGCAGCCGCGACCTCGTCGTCGCCATCTCCCAATCCGGCGAAACCGCCGACACCTTGGCCGCGGTTAGGGAAGCGAACCAGAAGGGGGCTTTCGTGATGAGCCTGTGCAACGTCGTCGGCTCCACCATCGCCCGCGAGACGGGCAGGGGGGTCTATCTGCACGCCGGCCCCGAGATTTCCGTCGCCTCCACCAAGGCCTTCACCTGCCAGGTCGCGGTGCTTTTGATGATGGCGCTCAAGCTCGGCCGCGGCCGCCGCTTCTCGCGCGAGGAAGGCATCAAGCTCGCCCGCGAAATCGAGTCCATCCCCGCGCTCGTCGCCAAGGTGATTTTGCAAAACGACAAGATCGCCAAGATCGCCGCCGACTATACCAAGAACGAGCACGCCTTCTTCATCGGCCGCGGACCGATGTATCCCGTCGCCCTCGAAGGCGCGCTCAAGCTCAAGGAGATTTCCTACGTCCACGCGGAAGGCTACCACGCCGCCGAACTCAAGCACGGACCCATCGCCCTGTTGGAAAAAGGTACGCCCGTCATCGCCCTCGCCGTGGACATTCCCGGCAAGGACAAGACGCTCGGCAACATCGAGGAATGCCGCGCCCGCGGAGCCCGCATCCTCGGCATCGTCACCGAGGGCGACCACGAGACGGCCGAGTGCATGGACGACTTCATCACCATCCCTGCCTGTCACCCGTTAGTCGCCACTATCCCTGCCGCCGTCGCGCTCCAGCTCTTCGCCTATCACGTCGCCCGCCTCCGCGGCTGCGAGATCGACCAGCCGCGAAACCTGGCGAAAAGCGTCACCGTCGAGTAAGGGGGCATTTCGTTTGAAGGTGGCTGCAGCGTTCCGGGCCGTCCGGTCGATGGGCAGATTGTCGCGGTTCCCTTTGTCCAGGATGAGGAGAGAATATTCCTGAAGACCGCCTTCGTTTCACGAAAAATGACCAAACAATACAGAGATGAGCAAAACGAAACCAACCGATGAGGCAGAGGAAAAAGAGCTGATGGCTGCGCTGGAACGCGGCGACATCGAGCTCGAGAAGCCCTCTCGCAAATTGCTTTCCGACTTGCGGCGTGCCTCTGAGAAGACGTTTAAAAAAGATCAGCGGATCAACGTGCGCCTGAGCAGCCATGATTTGCTTGGAATCCAGAGAAAAGCCGTGATGAAAGGCATTCCCTATCAAACGCTGATATCGGGACTGATCCACCAGTTCGTGGAGGGCGAGCTTGTCGAAAAAAAATAGGAGAGGCGCCGCGATGGCTACGATTTGGCATCGGCCCGTCAGAAACCGAAGCACTGCCGCGCGTTGTCGCGGGTGATTTCCGCGAGCGTCTCCGGGGGCATGCCGAGCGCGGCGGCGAGGGCGTGGCCGATGGCGGGGAGATTGGCCGGGTGGTTGTGGTTTTCCGGCAGCGGATGGGTGATGGTTTCCGCGGGCGGGAGCATGTCCGGTGCGTCGGTTTCCAGCAGGATGCGGTCGGGCGGAAGCTGGCGGAAGACGTCGAGCACGGCGGATTTTCGGGGATGCAGGAAGTGGCCGGAAAAGGAGAAAAACGCGCCGAGCGGGACTAACCGGCGGGCGGTCTCGATGGAGCCGCCGAAGGAGTGCATCAGAAATCTCGCAGGCGGCGCGGCTTCGGAAAATGCATCGAACAGCGCGCCCCACGCCTTGAGGCAGTGGATGGTGAGCGGGCGGTCCAGTTCGCGGGCGAGGCGGAGCTGGTCGATGAATACCGGCCGCTGGGTTTCTAACGATGGAGCGGAGATCCACGAGTCGAGCCCGCACTCGCCGATGGAGGATTGCGGGTGCTTTTCCAACAAGGATGTCAGCCTGTCCTGCCAGCCGGTCTCCGCCGTGTGCGCCTGCCACGGATGGATGCCGAAGGCGGGGATCACGAAACCGGGCTCGGCATCCGCGAGGTCTTCGACCGCCTGCCAGTCCGCCTCGCGGGTGGCGTTGACCACGCAGCGGCTGACGCCGGCCTGTTTCATCGCGGCGACGAGCGGGCCGGGATCGCCGAGGCGCGGGTCCTGGAGATGATTGTGGGAGTCGGTCCAGTGGGGCATGATTCGGCACATCTCAGCGCACGCCGCGCGGGCCGGCTTTTTTCGGGCTGTCGAAGGTGACGTCGGTGATGGAAACGCGGCGGCCGTTGTTAGCGGGATCGCAGGTGGCGACTTGCATTTTGCGCAGCGTCCAGACGTTGTCGGCGACTTTCATGATGTCCTCGACTTGGAATTCCTTCACCAGGCCGCCGTTCTTGTCGTGACCGCGGATGCGCATGAACGCGCCGAACTTGGTGTGGATCCAGACGTAAACGACTTGATAGCGGCCGGAGGAGTCTTTCGGCTTGTCGATCCGCAGCTTATAACAGGGTTGCCCACCGACGTCTTCGGTGGCTTCGAGTTTGGGATCGGGCCAATAGAAGAAGCGCAGCGCGAGGTCCTCGTAAGTGAGGTCGGTGCCGGCGATGGGCTGGACGATTTTCTCGGCGGGGAAGGCATTGGTTTTGCCGTCGGTGATTTCAAACAGGTTGAAGGCTTCGTCGCCGATGCGCATGTGGAAGATCCGCCACGGGCCCTTGTTTTCGGAGAACTGGAACTGGATGTCCTTGCCCTTGAGGAAGAGGGTGATGGGGGTGTTGCTGTTGCCTTTGCGGAGGTTGCCGCTGAGTCCCTCGTCGAGCTGGGTGAGGGTGGCGGAAATGCGCGCGCCTTCGAGTATCTGTTGGGCGTCGGGCTGCTGGGCGCGCGCGCTGGAAATCAGGGCGACGGCCAGGAGGATTGATTTGAAATTCATGGTGCTAGGATGGAGAACTCGCCGGATTGGACAAGCTTGGCGGCGGATTCCTTCAAAAAAGCGCCGCCGCCGCCCGTTAATTTTTAAAATCGGATTTTTTGGGGCTTGATGATCCGGGATCGGGTGAATTGGATGGCGGCAACGCGTGAGTCGTTGCCATTCCCTATGAGTCTTCGCAAGCAGCTATCAGACATTCTCCCGGCCCTCCTTCCGGGAAACCCCGCCGATTCGATCAAGGGGACCGAGCTGATCCGGCTGACCCGGTTGCAACTGAGCGGCAATTACTCCGACGCCTCGCTGCGCTATCATTTCTCGATCATGTCGTGCGATCCGGCCTCGCCGATCGCGAAGGTGGAGAAAGGCCAGGGCTACTATCGCCGCAGCGCGCCGCTGCCGGCGCTTTCCGGAGCGCAGGAACTCCTGGCGTTGACCCAGGGACGGCTCGACGATCTGACGGGCTCCGACCAGGGCGTGGTGGACGGCGCGATGATGCGCATCCGCAAGTTCCGGGCGGTGGTGACGCGCTATTTCGAAATCAACGGCCGCTTTCCTTTCGCCTTCCGGCAGGCTTTCGCCAGGGAATCCCCGATCAGCAATTTGTGGAAATATCCCGAGCTGGTGCTGGTCGATTGGGAGACCGGCGGCACGGCGGACGAGGAAATGACGCTGGATGAAACGATGCTTTCCTTCAAGCAGCGGCTGGGGATTCCGCCCTTCCGGCTGCACGCGGCCCGTCTGCGCATCCAGCCTTCGCTGCAAACCTACCGCGAGGATTTTTTCCAAACGCTGGCCGTCTCGATGTGGGCGCAGGGCGGCGAGCTGGTTTACGCGGCACCGATCGAGGACGAGGCTCTGGCAGATAGTTTGCGCCGCCTCGGTGCGACCTTCGGCGTGGGCGTGACCTCCTTCGGCTTGACGGCGGAGGACCTCGACGAGCTCCCGCGGCCGGCGAACATCCTCAACGCCCACCCGCGCGAAACCGAGGCGATCATGGCGAAACTCGACTTCAACCGGATCGTCGGCCCCAAGTCCCGGCCGCATCTCGACTGGGCGGCGCTCAGCTCGATGCGCAACGAGTCCGAGGAGGCCGAAAAACTCGTGCTGTGGCTGACGCGCTGCATCGACGGGCGGCGCGCCGAGGCATTCAAAGAGGATTGATCCGCTCAACGGACAATCGCCCGGACGAGGCCGCGCAGGATGCGGAAAACCACGAACACGATTCCGAGCACCAGCCCGACGGTGAGTAGCAGCGTGACGGCCACGACTCCGAGCAGCACCCACAGCGGCCACCAGCGGCTGTCGAGTTTGCGGACGCGGCCCTGCCAGTTCATCTGCCACGATTGACGCGGCGCGGAAGCCGCCGCGGCTTTGTCAAATTTCGCGGGCGGGGCGGCTCCATCAATCTCGACGACTTCGACTTCGATGGCTTGGGATGGGGTGGTCATGGTGAACTGGCTGCGGCTGGAAATTTCACCGCAAACGGCCGTGAAGCAACGCGAATGCTGTGGATTGGAAAATATCCCCGGATTTCGAAAGCGGCCGGCCTGACATTTCATGGTTCGTTCTGGCAGTGGATAGGCGGCGGGTGTAGGTTCCGGCCATGGACGCCTTGATTCATCATCTGGAAGCAAAGCAGGAACTCAGCTCGCGGGAGGTCGCGGTGGCTGCCGCGCTCTTGCTCGACCCCGCCGCGCCCGCCGCGAAAAAGGAGCGGCTGCTGGAGGCTTTGGCGCTGAAAGGCGAGACTCCGGAGGAAATCGCCGACTTCGTGGAGGCCTTCCTCGAGCACGCGGTGGATCCGCATCTCGGCCTCATCGAGCTCGACGGTCCCACGCTCGACGTCTGCGGCACGGGCGGCGACCAGCTCGATCTTTTCAATGTTTCCACCACCGCGATGTTCATCGCCGCGGCGGCGGGCGCGGTGGTCGTGAAGCACGGCAACCGCGGCATCACCTCGAAAAGCGGCGGCGCGGACGTGCTCGAAGCGCTGGGCGTGCGCATCGATTTGCAGGCCGATGAATTCCGCACCTGCGTCGAGAAGGCCGGGCTCGGCTTCATGTTCGCGCCGCTCTATCATCCGGCTTTCAAGTCGGTCGCCGCCGTGCGCAAATCCCTCGCCGCCCGAGGCGTGAAGACGATTTTCAACCTGATCGGGCCACTGCTCAACCCCGCCCGCCCGCAGTGCCAGCTCGTCGGGGTTTTCAACCGCGACCTTTGTCCGGCGTTTGCGGAAATCCTCCAGCGCCTCGGCCGCGAGAGCGCGTGGGTCGTCCACGGCACCACCGGCGACGGCCGCTCGGTGGATGAAATCAGCCTGATGGGCTCGACGCGGATTTGTAAGTCCGGGCTGTTTCAAGACCAGGAGGACGAGGAAGTCCGGCCGCGGGATTTCGGACTCAAGCACTGCGAGGTGGAGGACCTCCAAGGTGGCGACGCCCAGGTCAACGCGATGATCCTCGAATCCATCCTCGCCGGCCGCGAAACCGGGCCCAAGCGCGACATGGTGCTCATGAATGCCGGCGCCGCGCTGGCCTGCGCGGGCCTCGCCGACGACATGGGCGACGGCATCGGGATCGCCCGGGAAATGATCTCAAGCGGCGCGGCGCTGGAACGTCTCCGGCGGTTGCAAAAGGCGTCGCAGGGCTGATCAACGGTTGGCGAGCAAACCGGTGCCTCGCGCTGCCTTCCCGCGGCGTCAAGGGATGAAACGGCGGCGGCGGCTTTTTCGAATCGCCAACGGTTGTCGGGTTTTCGACATTAGCACCCGTACCCCATGAACATTGTTTTCCGCCTGAATTATCATACCGCCCCCGGTCAGTCGCTGTGGCTGAAATACTCGACCGTGCTGGATGAGAAGGGCGTTCGCTTCGATCAGGTCGTGCCCATGCACTGGATCAACGACCAGCAGTGGGAAGTGCGCGTGGAAGTCAACGGGGCGGGCTGTTTCCGGTTGGAATATGACTATCAGTTCCGCCAGTCCTCGAATGGCGTGAAGCTCGACGAGTGGCGCGGACCGCGGACCACCGAGGTGGATCTCTCCGCGCATGACGGCTTGCTGCTGTTGGATTCGTGGTGCTCGGCGGGGACGGTGGACTACGCGTTCGAGACCAACGCCTTCCTCGCGGTGCTGCCCGCCCGCGGGCCGTTTGGCGAACTCGAAACTCCGGCAAACGCCAACCACTCGTTCCAGTTGCGGATGGCGGCGGTGCCGGCCGGGCAGGTGCCCTGCCTGATTGGCAGTGTTGACGAGATCGGCGGCTGGGGCTGGCACTCGGCGGTTCCGCTGGAGGAAACCGCGCCCAACGTCTGGCGGAAAAATCTCTATCTGCCTGTGGACTGGCACATCGAGTACAAATACGGCCTCTACGATCTCGCGCTGCAGTGCGCTGTCAGCCTCGAGCTCGGCGAAAACCGGATCCTGCCATCACGCTCGATCAGTAGCCGCCAACGGACCAAAGTGAGCGACGAATGCTACCGCCGCGACGTCGGCGGACTGTTCCGCGGCGCGGGCGTGGCGGTGCCGGTGTTCTCGCTGCGCGGCGCGAAGAGCCTCGGCGTCGGCGAGTTCGCGGACCTCAAGCCGCTGGCGGACTGGGCGGATGACGTGGGCCTCAAGTTGATCCAGATCCTGCCGATCAACGACACCACTTCGGCGCACGACTGGACGGATTCCTATCCGTATTCGGCGATCAGCGTGTTCGCGCTGCATCCGCTCTATCTGCGGATCGACGATTTGAAATACGCGATGCCCGCCGCCTTCAAGAAGGAACTCGGCGCGGCGAGGGATCTGCTCAACCCGCTCGCGCAGGTCGATTACGAGGCGGTGATGCGGGTGAAGACCCAACTCACCCGCCAGATCTTCGCCAAGCACCGCGCGGCGATTGTTGCCGGCGCGGCGTTCAGGAAATTCCTCGATGCCAACGCCGAGTGGGCGGTTCCCTATGCCGTGTTCTGCGTGAAGCGCGACCACTACGGCAGCGCCGATTTCAGCCGCTGGGAGGAGTGGGCGGTGTTCGACCGGGAGCGGGTGCACGCGTTGAGCGATCCCAGCCAGCCGGAGTGGCCGGAGATCGCCTATCATCTCTGGCTGCAATCCGAGCTCGACCAACAGTTCGCCGACGCGGTGCGCTATTTGAACGGCCATGGCATCGCGCTCAAGGGCGACTTGCCCATCGGCATCGACCGCCAGTCGGTGGACGCGTGGTCCGCGCCGCACTTGTTCAAGATGGACGCGCAGGCCGGCGCGCCGCCGGACGCGTTCGCGGTGAAGGGCCAGAACTGGGGCTTTCCCACCTATGACTGGGAAGTCATGCAAAAGGATGACTACGCGTGGTGGCGTTCCCGCTTCGCGCAACTCAGCCGTTATTTCGACGCCTATCGGATCGACCACGTCCTCGGGTTTTTCCGCATCTGGCAGGTGCCGTATGACCACGTCGAGGGCATCATGGGCCACTTCGACCCGGCGTTGCCGATCCACATCGACGAGATCCGCGGGCGGGGGATAGATTTCAACTACAACCGTTTTTGCCGTCCCTACATCCGCGAGCATTTCCTCTGGGAGCGCTTCGGCGACGGCGCGGAATATGTGAAGAGCCGCTTTCTCAACGCTTGCGGCGACGGCTGTTTCCAACTGCGCGAGCAGGTGTCCACCCAGCGCCGGATCGTCGATTACTTCGCCGGCGAGCCGTCCGACGACTGGATCCAGGGCGGCTTGCTCGACTGCGCGAGCGACGTGCTGTTCCTCGAAGTGCCCGACTCAAACGGCACGCTGTTCCATCCGCGCTGCTCGATGCAGACGACTTTTTCCTATCGGGAGCTTGGCTCCGAAGACCGCTGGCGCGTGGAGGAGTTGTATAACGACTATTTCTACCGGCGGCAGGAGGATTTCTGGCAGGCCCGCGGCTACGAGAAGCTGCCCGCGATGCGGAAGGCCAGCCCGATGCTGCTTTGCGGCGAGGACCTCGGCATGGTTCCCGCCTGCGTGCCGGGAGTGCTCAAGCAGCTCGGGATCCTGTCGTTGGAAATCCAGCGCATGCCGAAGACTCATGAAACGGAGTTTTTCAACCCGCAGGACGCGCCCTACATGAGCGTCGTGAGCCCTTCCACCCACGACATGGCCACGCTGCGCGCGTGGTGGCGGGAGGATTTCCGGACCACTTCCAGATTTGCCTGGCAGTCGTTCGGCATCGACTTTCCGGACTACGAGCTCTCGGGAGATCTCGCCAGCCGGATTCTCTGGCAGCACCTGCAATCCCCGGCGATGTGGGCGATTTTCCCGCTCCAGGACTTGCTCGCCATCGACGAATTCATCCGCCATCCGGACCCGGACGCCGAGCGGATCAACGTCCCGGCGGTCATGCCGTTCTACTGGCGCTACCGGATGCACCTCGGGCTCGACGAGCTCGCCGCGGCGAAGGACTTCAACCGCAACCTCCGCCGCCTGATCCACGCCGCCGGCCGCTGAGGCGGAGTTTTCTCCGCGCGCCCGCGCATCCCCTCTATCCGGACTGCTCCGACAGGTCGGAGCTTTCCCACTGGCCGACATGTCGGCCGGTGAAAAGCGGGGTCATGCCCCCCGCGCTCCGGCACCGTCCGCCCAGGCGGTTGGATTGACGATGGATGAACTCCGATCCGTCGCCGCGGCGCCTGGCCGGGACAAGTCGTCGATTTTTGATCGGATACCGAAAAGCCGCTCCGTCACTTCAAAAATCCAAAATCCACCCAACGACCGAAGGCGTGTAGGTCGTTTGGACAGGCACGAACGTGCCGTGCCCGAAGGGCGGGAAGCCGTGGGGCGGCGGCGAGTCAATCGTCATGCGTCAATCAATCCCCCGCGTGGCCGGCACTTTCGGTGACCGTGACCCACATCGACCTTGAAATTTTCCCGGAACTCCGAAACTCCTAACTGACTGGCCATGTGGACCCGACGAATCGCTCGATCTTCCCGAACCCGCATGAGCGCAAGACCCCAATCGGAATCACATCCGCAAGCGTGAGTTCCGCTTTTTTCAAGGCTTGCCGGACCCAGCCATCCCTGCCCATTTGCAACAACAGTTTGATTTCCTGCAGTAGCTGCCGCTCGTCCAATCCACCTGTCTTGACTTCCTCTAACAGCTCTTCCAAATACGCCGGAAGAATCAAGACCAGCATCCTCAAGTGCTTCAAATCCTGACGACCTGACTGGGGAAGTTTGATCAGATTGTGGCACTTTCCCTTGAACAAAAACAAAGGGTCTAGCAATTTGATCCCTCTCACCACAAGTGCTCTTTCTTCGAGTCTCCCGATGTCGGCGGGTGGAATGCCGAAGACGCCGGACATCAGGTCGATTTTCAAAGGAGGCTTGCCCCGAGTCGTGAAGACCGCCAACTGACCGTCGGCGGGCGACGTTCCTTTTTTCAGTTGACCATCGAGTTTCGCTTCAAAGTGCTTCAGGGCCGCCACACTCACCCACAGATCGCAATCCTTCGAGGTGAACGGCTGATATTTTTCGAGCGCTGTCACCGCACCTTCGCGAAGCGTGAAATACTCCGCCCAGAAATTGACCGCTTGGCCTCCTTCCAGAAAATAAGAACACCCTTCATCACTCAGGCTTTTGAGAACTCCGAGGTAATCTTCAGGCCGGGTGTCCCTTGCCATTACCGTCCCACCGCTTGCTTTAAATTGGAGATGCGGGCGTTCTCAAAAAACGACTTCGGAAAAATTGAGTTTTCACGCTGCAACGATTCCGGACTCATCCCGCCTTCAAGCCGGGCAAGGTCTTCCTGACGAGCCGCTCGTTTCTGAGCCGCACGCTTTACCAAGAGGCTCTTCTGATCGGGCTGAGACATGGCTGAATCAAATTGTGAAATCCGCTGATCACCTGCGGATGCCAAGAGGCTAGCGTTTGACGTGCGCCGGATCAACCCTTCTTTGAACATGCTCTCTGTGAGAACCCTACCTCAGCTCCACAATCCCCGCCGCCGTCCGCCCAGGCGGTTGGCTTGACGATGGATGAACTCCGATTGCTGATTTTTGATCGGATAGGGAGCGACCCGGCTCCAAGTGGCTGCGGCGTCTCGCCGCAGACCGTCCCAAGGAGCGTCTCGCTCCGAGTCATCCCCCGGCAGGGCGGATCCGGCCCGGTCCGCCCTGACTCCCCGCGAGGGCGGAAACGCCCATGCTTCGCGCCTGGGGTTAAATTCACATCGATGTTCGGCCTCGCTCAAGGCAAAGTGGGAGGATTGGCAGCGAGAACGGTCGTGAAACCATCACGTTCCCGATCTGGACAAAATCCGGCCGCGGACTACGATGCTCCTATGACCGTCACCCTTCCGCCCGCGCTGCACCAGCTTGTGGATCGTCTCGTCCACACCGGTCGTTATGCCGACGAAGGAGATGTGGTCCGTGAGGCCTTGCGTGTTCTCGAACGCCAGGAGTTCGACGAATCTCCTGCACTGGAAGCGGCCATCCTCGAAGGCGTTCATTCTCCGCATCAGCGTTATGATGCCTCTGTCATGGATCGCATCCGCCAGAACGCCCGCTCCATCGCATGAGCTTGGAAGTATCGATTGCCCTGCGGGCGGAGCAGGACATGACCCTGCAATACCGTTGGTATCTGGAAAATGCCGACCTCGACGTGGCCGAGCGCTATCTGCTGGCCGTGCATGAAACCGTTCTCCGGATCGCCGAGTGGCCCGGCTTGGGGCACCGCCGCCACTTTCAGGCCCCCGAACTCACTCACATTCGCAGTATCCAAGTGAAAAGACCTTTCGACTGCCACCTGCTATTTTACATGCAAAGCGATACCCTTCGTATCGAACGCGTCATGCACGGAGCGCGCGATCTTCCAAATCGCTTGCTGGAAGATCCTGAAGGATAAGCGGCTTTTCCACCTCATCGCCGCATGAAACAGCGCTTCCCCGATCCACGCGATGTCGCCGCTGGAAAGACACTCGCAGCCAGGCCACCCGCCCAAGTGGCTGCGCCGTCTCGCCGCAGGCCGTCCCAAGGAGCGTCTCGCTCCGAGTCATCCCCGACCATCGGCCAACCCGCCGCAGGCGAACTCTCCACTTCAACGTTCGATGTTGGGCGTTCGATGTTCGATGTTCCCTCGCCTGCCGCCACCCTCAAAACCCGCCCCTCGCGATCCGTTCTCGGCGTTCCTTCTCTTCACCATCCGGCAAAGCCGGGCGGCATCGCGTGGTCTTTCGGGAAAATCTTCCCGTCGCCGCGCCGGACAACCTCCAAAACATGCTCATCCAAAGCGACCGCATCATCGAAGTCCCGTGCCCCGTCGATAAACTCCTCAAGCTTGCTCATCATCCGATCCGCCATCTCCATCTGGGCCTCCCGCTCCGTCGGGAACAAAAGAGGTTCGAAAGGCGCATCTCCTTCCGAAACCATCACTGTCGGCTGGAGACCCTCGCCAACGCTTTCTCCGACGATCATATAAAAAGTCTCATTTGGACGGCACACTACTTCCCCATTTCCTCCTCCGCACGCCACCGCCTGCGAATCGCGCTGCGCCACGAGCTTGCCGATGATCCGGCCATAGGTCGCCGCCATCCCCTCCGCTTCGTCCTCGTCGCTGCATTCCTCGCAGACCGAAGGGTCGCCCGGTTCCTCGCCGCGCAGCAGTATGGCGGTTTGCTGCCACGCCTTTTCACGGACGCAAAGGCCGTCGATGACTTGCTCAATGTCGGCTTCGCTCAAGGAAATGTGGAGGATCTTGCTCATGCGCTGCGGATATGGATCTGTGAAAAGCCTGGCTGGCTTTCCAACGCAAGCCGCAAATTTAGATTTAATCCGATCTATTGGCAGCCAAATTCCTTCGCTCCACAGGATTTCAAGAAATCCCATACTGAGGCGGCCCCGAAAATCCGACCACTCAGTGGCTAAACTAAGCTCTGGTGCGGGGCGCGGCGGATTGATAGGAGAGTATGGATATTGGATCAAGGATGGATTGGCGAGGGATTCGAATTTGGGCTGCTGGAGCGCAAGGCGCAGCACGCAACGGAGCGTAGCGCAGTGGAGTGCGGAGCCTGGAGCGGAGGCAGCCCAAATTCGCCGCGCCGGGGGGCTGGGGCG
>CAMCCX010000068.1 GCA_945873305.1 Akkermansia muciniphila | reverse complement strand
TTTCTGCAAGCCGTTCGATTTCGAGGATCGGGACAAGGAGCATACCGGAATCGCGTTCCTCGTCGTCTGCGACATGCTGTTGACCGGATTCGACGCGCCGATCGAACAGGTGATGTATATCGATAAGCGGCTCAAGGAGCACAACCTGCTTCAGGCCATCGCGCGGGTGAACCGGGTCGCCAAGGGCAAGCGGCGTGGCTTCATCGTGGATTACATCGGGCTGGCCAACAATCTGACCGAAGCCTTGTCGATCTACACCGGGGAGGATGCTGACGATATTTTGAAGGGTCTGAAGAACGTGAGCACCGAACTGCCGATTCTAGAAGAACGTTTTCGCCGACTGATCCAGCATTTCAACGCGTGCGGCGTGTCGGATATCGAACCGTTCACCATGGAAAAGATCAAATCGCCGGATGCCGAGGTGAAGGTGATTCACGAAGCTGTAACGGCGATGAAGGACATCAAGCGGCGGGCGGACTTCGAGGTTTATCTGAAGAAGTTCCTCCAAAGTCTGAACCTGATCCTGCCCCATCCATCCGGCCATACTTACCGCGGGCCGGCACGGCGCTTCGGCTATCTGCTGCGGATGGTCAAAGAGCGTTACAAGGACGAGTCCCTCGATATCGCCGACGCCGGAGCAAAGGTGCGGGCGTTGATCAACGAGCACCTGATCGATTTGGGAATCAATCCGAAGATTCCGCCGGTCGAATTGCTGTCGCCCGATTTTATGGCTCAGGTTCACCGCCACGCCGGCGGCAACGCGGAGGCCAAGGCCAGCGAGATGGAACACGCCATCCGGAAACACTGCACCGTGCATTTCGAGGAGGATCCGGCGTTTTACAAGAAGCTCAGCGAAAAGCTCGAAAAGCTGATCGAGGACCACAAAAACCAGTGGGATCTCCTCGCCAAGGAAATGGAACCGCTGGTTCACGATGCCGCGGCGGGGCGGAAAGCGGATGGCGAAGGAACCGCCAAGGAGATCAGGATTTTCGAGGACCACATCGCCGACCTCGCTTTTGGCGGTCGGGGGGTGCCCGAAGAGCATCAAGGCAAGTTCGCGGTGCTGGTTTCAAAAATGGTCGAGAGCCTGCAAAGCACCATCGACATCATCAATTTCTGGGACAAATTCATCGAGGTGAAAAAGCTCCGAGGTGACATCGGAACGGACTTGCAACTCTGCGGGATTCCGGAACTGGCCGAGCGTCACGAACGAATCGCGGTCGAGGTGGTGAAACTCGCCGAGAAGCGGCACAATGACCTACTCCAATGAGCGCCGCCAAAGACATCGAATACGAACTAGTCCGCAGTCCGCGGCGGACGGCGGACATCGTCATCGAGCCCGATGGTCGAGTGATCGTTCGTGCGCCGGAAGACACGCCACCGGAGAGGATCGAGGACATCATTGAATCCAAGCGGCTCTGGATTTACAAGAATCTGGCCGAGTGGAGGGACCTCAACGCGACGCGAGTGATCCGCGAGTTTCGCAATGGAGAAGGGTTTCTTTATTTGGGTAGATCCTACCGTTTGCTGCTGGTGGCAAACCAGGACGAGCCGTTACTTCTGAAGGCGGGTCGATTCTGCCTGCGGCGGGATCTTGTGGACCAAGGGGAGGTTCCCGCGGCAAAAGCAGCATTCCGCGACTATTTCATCACGCGGGGAATGGAGCGGATCTCACAGCGCGTGGCGTATTTCGCGCCCAAGGCCGGTGTCGTGGCGGGTAAAGTTGCTGTGCGTGAACTCGGAAGTCGGTGGGCCTCCTGTTCGCCGACCGGCAACTTGGCTTTCCACTGGAAGTGCATGATGGCCCCGCCGAAGATCATCGACTACATCGTGGTTCATGAGCTGTGCCATTATCACCATCTTGACCACAGTGACGCCTTCTGGAACGAGGTGGACAAGGTCATGCCCGATTACTACGAGCGGAAGGAATGGCTGCGGAAGAACGGTGCGGCGATGGATTTGTGACCTTATCCGGCAACCTCAACCTTCGAGCCGCAATCCGAAAGGCGTCAGCCGCTGGAAATCCGCGTGGTTGAGAGTGGCGAGCGGCACGCCGGAAACGATCGCGGCCGCGGCGATCATGCAATCCGCGTGCGAGCCGCGCCGCCTGCCGCTGAGGTTGAAAAGCCGCGCCGCTTCCTCCGCTTCCCGCCAGGTGAAGTCAGCGATCTGCCGATCCAGCACCGCGAAGGCGGCGTTCTTCTGGGCTTTTGACAGCGGCCCGTTGCAAAACTCCGACCATGCGACCGCGCTGGTTGCCACGGAGTTCCCCGCCTTCAGCCATGCGGAAATTTTCAAGCCGCCGGGCGATCCGACGGTCACCAGATCCACCAAGAAGTTTGTATCCAAGTGAATCATGATTCCCACCAGCAGCGTTTCGCCTGTCGCTCGGCCTCGATGTTCTTCTTGAATTCCGCGCCCTCGGCCACGCTCAGGCCCGCGCCGTTTTGCAGCCATTCCAAGGCTTGAAGCGGGCTGGGGCGTTGATCCTCGGCATCCGCCTCGGTTTTCAGCTTGCGAATCGCGCGGCGCATCACCTCCGCCTTCGAGACGGACCAGCGCTTGGCGAGGATGTCTAAATTCGCCAAAGTGTCTGTGTCCAGCGAGACGCTGGTCCTCACAAGTGTCGTGACATAATTCATGTGGTAACTAGTGGTGCGGTTTTTCCTCGTCGTCAAGTTTTCTGAAATTGAAATATCCCGCAAAACCCGCAAGTAGTGTCCGCTTAGCTTCCGAAAATCCATGCACTCCATCAAACGCGCGTTCTTCTGGCTCTCCGGGGCCGGCACCGAGACTCTCGAACAATGCCCGGCATGGGAGCAGCGAAAATACGTCGCTTTCGGAGCCACCGTGCTGGTGCCTTGCGCGTTTGCTTTCATCGCGTGCGCCTACGCGCTCTCGACGCTCACCGACAACGCCCGCGTCATTTACCCGGTCGCGGCGGTGTGGGCCTTCATCATCCTCACCATCGACCGCGCGCTGCTCGCCGGCTACCGGGCGTATGCGTCGGGCTTCCGCAAGCTCTCGCAATTTTCCCTGCGCCTCGTCGTCGCGATTCTGATGGGCATCACCATCGCCCACCCGCTGGTCCTGCTCTTGTTTCGCGACACGGTTTCCTCGGTGATTGAAAAAGACCGCGCGGCGGAAATCGAAGTCGTTCGCGCCGGATTCGCCGCCGAGAAGGAAAAAGTCCGCAGCCAGATCACCGCGCTCGAAACCGCGCTTGCCGAGCAGCGCGCCAAGTGGAACGAGTCCTTCCAAGCCCGCTTCATCCTCCAGGAAAACGAGGATGCCAAGTCCGCCATCCCCGGTCTGACTTCCGAGCAGCAGACCGAACTCAAGGCCGCCATCGACGAGGGCACCGCGCCATACCGCGAGCGCCTGGCGGTGATCGAAAAACAATCCGCCGAGTTCTCGCCACAATACGCCAAGCTCCAGACCGAGCTGGGTTTCTGGCAGGCCGAGTTCGAGCGCGAGCTCAACGGCCAGCGCTCCGGCATGCGCGGCGAAGGCCCGCGCGCCCGCTCGATCCGCTCCGACCAGCTCGAACCGCGGCGCGAGGAGTCCAAGCGCCTTGGCGGCCTGCTCGAGCACCTCACCGCCGAGAAATCCACCCTCCAGACCCAGTCGCGTCAGGCCGAAGCCGCCGCCATCCAGCTCTTTGAAACCAAGCTCGCGGAAATCGCCGCCGCGAACAAAACCGAGGCCGAGCGTGTCGCCGGACTCAAACAGAAGGTCGAAAACGACCAAGCCGAACAATTCGTCACCCAACAGAATTCCCTTCGCCAAACCATCAAGCAGCAAATCGACACCCGTCTCGCCGAGCTCAACCGCGTGCAGGGCGAGCTCGCCGCCGTCGCCACCGAGGAAGCCAACCGCCTCGCCGCCCTCCGTGCCGAACCCCGCCGCGACATCCTCACTCAGACGCTCGCGCTCCACGCGCTTTTCAAGGCCGGCAACGAAGGCGGGCAGTTCGCCTTCTACACCTACATCGTCCTAACATTGCTCTTCATGCTGGTGGACACCATCCCGCTGATCGTCAAGTTTTTCACCAAGGCCGGACCCTACGATTCGCTGGTGGACCGCGATGAAATCACCTTCGACACCGAGCATCGCGCGTTCCGCCACAGCCGCACGCGCTACATGGAACAGCTTTCCAGCGGGAATCTCATCGCCGTCACCCGGAATTCCCGGCTGGAGAACGCGCTCGTCGATGGGGTCGAGCACACCCGCGCCGCCCGCGAGTTTCTCGACTCACTCGTTGAGATGGAAAAATCCTTCGCTGAGAAAATGAAGCTGGAGGAGCAATCCATCGGTCCTGCGGAAAGCGACAAGCTCGCCGCTTTCGATGCGATCAAGAAGCGTTTCTACGAAGATCTCCACCACCGGATGGAAATCTTCTTCACCACGCGGCGCGCGTGAGGCTACTCCTTTTCGAAGAGGTCCGTCGCGAGCTTGCTGTAGCTGTCGCGGTCTAGCAGGAATGGGTGCGCGTCGGAGTTAAGGCGGCCGTAGTAGAAAGCGGGGTTGGCTCCGGCGCTGCCGGGCGCGAGCGTGATTTCGCGGCTGACGAGCCCGGTGAAGTCGCCGAGGTCGTTGGTGGTTTTTTCAACGACCTTGAAGGTGAGTGTCGGGCTGAGCAGCGCCTTGGCGGCGGATTCGTCGTCGGGCGAGAGCCAGCGGTTGACCTTGAGTCCTTCCAGGATTCCTAACATGAAGTTCGCACGCGCCGGATCGAGCGACGGGGTGATATCCTTGTTATCGCGGCTGGCGGTCCATTCCTCCTTGTTGAAATCATAGCGCAGCATCAGCGGCAGCCCGGCGCCGAACTTGCGCTCGATGGCCATTAGATTGACCCGGTCGAGCGACCAGAGCCGCGCCGGCCGCCACTCGTAGGGGCGCACGGCGATGGAGGCGACGAGTGATTGGTCCACGCGCATCACCGTCGGGGTGCCGAGGCGGTTGGCGAAGAACCCGCCCTTGCCGTCGATCCCGAAGGCGAGATTGATTGCCTGGTTGTCCTTGCCGAGGAAGCTGAGTTTCAAAAACGGCCTGTGCAGGCCCCAGGGAGTGAAGTCGGTGGCGGCGTCGGTCTCGAAGCCGATGGCGCGGCCTTCGGTGACCGCCTTGAGCAGGGTGAAAAGGCGTTCTTCGTTAGCCTCCTGTGATTGGCCGTCGATGCTGGCGGTCCACGGTTGCGGCGGCGTGCGTGAGATGAGGATTTCGGAACCGGTGGCGGGCTGGATCAGGATGCCGCGCAGGGATTGGATGTTGAGATTGGTTAGGGTGGCGTCGCGCAGGTCGTTGATGGCGAGCGGCAGGTCTGCCAGAGAGACGAGGTTCGGCTCGGGCTTGAGCGGCAGGCTGAAGATGGTGTCCGGGCGGTCGCTGATAGAGGCGAGCGCGTCGCGGGACTCGGGAGTCTCGCGGGGGAAAATTTCCAGCACCGACTCGGCGTCGGAGCCGAACGAGGTGAGGGCGATCTGGCCGGATTTGGCGAGTGTGCCGTTAGTCGGGAGCGTGACTGACGCGCGGTCGGAGATTTTCACGGCCTGCAATTCGTAGAGTCCTTCGATCAGGGATTTGATAGCCGCGGGATCGGTGGCGAGGTCGAGCGGTTTGACGACGCGCCACGGGCTTTGCGGGGTTTCCCGGCCGAGGGTGAGCTCGCCTTGCTCTGCGCGGATGCGGACTTTCTGGAGGGCGACGGGATTGAAATAGAACGGGCGGTGGTCGCGGAGAAATTTCAAGCCGTCCTTGAAGAGCGGGGAAATGTCGCCGGTGCAGGCGTAGATGAAGCGCTTGCGGCCCCCGTCGCGGGGCTGGATGAAAACGGTGGGCACCGGCTTTTCGACGTCCTTGACGGTGGCCAGCCATGGAGTCACGCGGCCCATTTTATATCTCGCCAGCGGAGTGTGGTTTTTCCCTTCCAGCCGGATGTTCACGCCGCCCTCGCGGAGACCGGCCGTCTGTTCGTCGATGTCATCGCGCCCGGCGAAGTCCTCGACGTGCAGGCCGAGGGTGAAATTGATGATGCCGACGGCGGCGCGCGGGTCCATGCGGTCCTGCCACGGCAGCGTGGCTTGCCAGCCGTTCTCGCCGAGGTCGAAGCTGGCGCTCACGCCGTTGCGCGAGATTTCGATGTGCTTCACCTCGCCGGGAGTGAATGTGGAATAGAGCCGTTCGCCAAGCGGGGTGGGGGGCGTGCCGAGCACGGAGTTGAAATTTCCTTCCTTCCACTGCCAGCCCGCCAGCCCGCAGACGAGGATGGCTAACAGCGCGAGGATGAGGGTGAAACCGAGGGAGCGCATGACAAGTTAGGCGCGGCGCGATGACCAGACGAAGGCTCCCGCCAGCATCAGGAAGGCGGGCAGGAAGAACAGGTTCACCCGGTTGATGAAGGAGACCTGCGCTTCTAGCAGGGGTAGCTTGTAAGTGCCCAGCGAGCGCGGGCCGATGCCGGCGAGCGACTGGCGGTCCATCAGCCAGTTCACGGAGGAGGCGAGGAAATCGATGTTCTCCGCACGCTGTTGCTTGGGCTTGAGGAAATCGGTGTTGGCGATGACGACCATCCGCGAGGTGTCGGCGGCGAAGCGGTCGTCGCTGGCGGCGCCGCGGGTGACGCAGGCGGCCAGATAGAAGGGCGGCTTGGTGTCCTCCACCTCATTGAAGCCGACATTTTTCTCGCCGAATTTCGTCTCACCCCAGAAACCGTCCGCCGCCTGGATCAGGCCGATCGGGTTCACCTGCTTGTTCATCAAATCCTCCGCGCCTTCGCGCACTTCGAGCGACGATGTGGCGCCCTCGAACACGGTGGCTTGGCCGGCGAAGTCCTTGGTGAAATCCACGCCGGTCGCGAAGATCCCGCGCGCGGTGGTGTCGATGCGCTGATCCACGAGGGAAATCACCCGGTCGCGCCGCGGCGTGATGCCGTTGCCGCGGAGGAAGGTCCGCAATTTCGGCAGGGTGTCGCCGGGATCTAGCAATACCAGCATGGCGGCGCGAGGGGTGTTCCAGTATTTTTCCAGTACGGCGAGCTCGGCGTCGGTGAGATCGTATTTGGGGGCCACCAGCGCGACGCCTTCGACATCGGCGGGGATTTCCGCAAGGCCGGACAGATGGATGCCCTGAAGATCGACGTTCTGAAAACGCAGGGTGTCGAGCAGCGATTTGGCCGCGGAATTCTCGCCCTCGCCATCGATCCGGCTCTTGTCCGCGAGGAAGGCCATCTTGCGCGCGCGGCCTTCGATCGACTCGACGAGGCGGGCGGTTAGTACGTCCTCGCCCTGGAAGCCGGTGATTTTCCGCTGGGAATCCACGGTGGTGTAAACGGCCATGTCGTCGGCGACGATGAGCTTGACGTTAGGGTGGAGGATGCGGTTGCCGGCCTTGTCCTCGGTGGAGACCGGCCCGTCGTCGCCCCGCGCGTCCATGATGATGAGATCCTTGGTGAGCGGCAGTCCGTAGGCGGCGGTGACCTCCTGCGTGCGGTCGGAACTGCGGAGCGGATCGACGATTTCCAACAGGATTTTTCCGTTGGAAAGGCGCGCGTATTCCTCGGCCAGCGCGCGCACCCGCTCGTAAAACGGCGAGCTCCGGCGGAAGGCCATGATCCACTTGATCGGCGTCACGCGCCCACTGACGACCTTGTCGTTCAGGTAGTTCTTCGTCGAAGGCGAGAGCGTGTAGGCGGCTTCCCGGCTGAGATCGACGCGGGTGAAATGATGGGCTGTGAGATAGTTCAGCGCGACGAGGATGATCGCGAGCAATACGATCTGGAGCACGGAAAGCGTGCCCAGTCCCCAGCGGTTCAGCGGGCGTGCGGGTTTTCCTTGAGGCTCGGAGGAAGGATCGGACATGAGAAAAAATCAACGGCGCCAGCGGCGGTAATCAACGACTTGATAGGTCAGGAACAGCACGAAGACGGCGAGGCTCAGGAAATAAACCACCGGCCGCGTGTCGAACAATCCGCTGGCGAAATAATGCAGGTGTTGCTGCGAGGAAATGTAATGGAAGAACGACGCGCCCGCGAACGACTCGCCCCAGATGACCGTCACGAATCCCATGAAATACTGGATGACTAGTAGCCCGATGGTGAAAATCCCCGCGATGATCTGGCTCGATGTCAGCGCGGAGGCCAGGCAGCCGATGGCGGTGAACGCCGCGCCCATCAGCATGACCACGGCGAACGCCCCGCCGAGCGCTCCGGGCGTCCAGGCGGGCGGGAGATCCGTGACCCACTCGAACATTTTGAACTGCACCAGCGCGGGAATCCACAGCACCGTGTAGAAAATCATCGCCGCCGCGTATTTTGAAAACACCACCTGCCAGGTCCGCACCGGCGCGGTGAGCAGCGTTTCCAAAGTCCCGGAGCGCTCCTCCTCGGAGAACAGCCGCATGGTGATCAGCGGGAAAATGAACAGGAAATAGAACCAGAACAGCGGCGTGTGGAAGGTCACGTAAACCAAGCTGTCGCGCACCGGCGTGTCGCGGAATCCCTTCATCGCCGTGGACAGCGAGACGCCCTGCATGATCGTGACGAAGGCCAGGACGACCCAGCCGAACGGGGTCAGGAAATACCCCTTCAGTTCTTTAAAAGTAAGGATGCGAAACAATCTCATGCGGCGGGGCGCTCTTGGTAAGCCATTCCCGCGACAAGGCAAAGGGAAAAGGTCCGGTCCCTCCGGGAGCAACGGAATCGAAGCTCCATCGAAGTTGAAATCCCGGCGAGCGATTGTAAAAGCTCGCCAGCCTTCGCCCGAATCCATGAGCCAGCCAACCATTTCACCGAAATTTCGTCGTGCCGACCCGACTGCTGTAAGACCCCGGGTCCGTCGGAGGGCGTTCGCGCTCGCGCTGGTTCTCGCGGGCTCAGGAGTCGTTTTGGCGGAAGTTGCCGCCTTCGCCCCGACTCTTACTAACACCGCGGCGGCGCCGGGAGTCGCCCCGGAGGGCATGGTGTGGATTCCGGGCGGCGAGTTTTCGATGGGCGCGGACGTCGCTTGCGAGGGGATGTGCGAGCAGCCCGGTACCACCCGGGATGCGTTGCCGATTCACCGGGTTTTCGTGGATGCCTTCTGGATGGACGCGACGGAAGTCACTAACGAGCAGTATGAAAAATTCGTCACCGCCACCGGCTACGTCAGCGTCGCGGAGCGGAAGCCCACTCAAGCGGAATTTCCGACGGCGCCGCCGGAGAATTTGATCGCGGGTTCGATTGTGTTCACGCCCACGCCGGGGCCGGTGCCGCTCACCCAGGCCCGCTGGTGGAGCTACGTCGCCGGGGCGTGCTGGAAGCATCCAACAGGACCTGACAGTCAGCTTGGAAAAGCCGCGAAAGCGCCCGTGGTCCACATCGCTTTCGAAGACGCCGAAGCTTACGCGAAATGGGCCGGCAAGCGCCTGCCGACCGAAGCGGAGTGGGAATTCGCCGCCCGCGGCGGCTCCGCTGGCCGGATTTTCGCCTGGGGCGACGAACTCAAGCCCGGCGGAAAATTCCAGGCGAACATTTATCAGGGGCGATTTCCCGTCGAGGCGGGCGACATCGGCGAAGATGGCTTCAAAGGCATCGCTCCCGTCGGCCAATATCCGCCGAATGGCTACGGCCTCCACGACGTGGCGGGCAATGTCTGGGAGTGGTGCAGCGATTGGTATCGCGCCGATTCCTACGCCCGCTCGGCCGCTGCCGCCGGGGTGTCGCGCAATCCAAAAGGCCCGCAATCATCGCTCGATCCGGACGAGCCGGGCACCCAGAAGCGCGTCCAGCGCGGAGGTTCCTTCCTTTGCACCGACCAGTATTGCAATCGCTACATCCTCGGCACCCGCGGCAAGGGCGAGATCCGCTCGTCCAGCAATCACGTCGGCTTCCGCTGCGTGAAAACCGCGCCCTGATTAGGACCGGCGGCTAAACCCCACCACCCGCAAATCCCTGGAACTCGGGCCGATCATCGCCTCGAAATCCCCCGGCTCGACCACCGGTTGGAAATCGCGCCCCGGGAAAGCCAGGTCCGCGTCGGTGATTTGGAATGAAACCACCCGCGACTCGCCGGCGGCGAGCGTGACGCGCTGGAAACCGCGCAGCTCCTTCACCGGGCGGCTAACCGACGCGACGAGGTCGCGGAGGTAGAGTTGCAGCGTTTCCGTCGCCGGCTGCGCGCCGAGGTTGGTGATCTCCGCCGAGACGGTGACCGTCCCGCCCGGCTGCATTTCCGGGGAGTCGATGGCCACCGCGGCGTGGCGGAATTCCCCGTAAGTCAGGCCGTGGCCGAACGGATAGAGCGCGTCGTTAGGCGCGTCGAGATACTTGGAGGAATATTGCGCCGCCGCGTCGAAGGGGCGGCCGGTGGGTTTCTCGCGGTAAGTCATGGGCAGCTGGCCGACGCTGCGGGGGAAGCCCATCGTGAGTTTTCCGACCGGCGCGGCGTCGCCGAAGACCACTTCCGCCAGGGCGTGGCCGCCTTCCGTTCCGAGCGCCCATGCATGGAGGATGGCCGGAAACCGCGAGTTCTCCCATGTCAGCTCCAGCGGGCGTCCGCTCATGGTGACGAGCACGCAGGGCTTGCCGGTTAGCAGAATGTGCCTCGCCAGTTCCCGCTGGCATTCCGGCAGGCGGATGTTTGTCCGGCTGGCGGCCTCGCCGCTCATCTGCCAGCTCTCGCCGAGCACCAGCACGACGACGTCCGCCTGCTCGGCCGCGCGGACCGCTTCTGCTAACAAATCGTCGTTGCCCTCGCTGATCCCGCAGCCTCTGGCGTGAATGGTCTCCGCCATTCCGCGGAACCCATCGAGCGGCGAGGCGGCGAGCGCTTCATCCCCGGCGGCGATCCAGCAGCCGAGCATGTCGCGGCGGCTGTCGGCGAGCGGGCCGACGAGCGCGATGGTCCGGTGTTTTGAGAGCGGAAGAATTCCGGCCTCGTTTTTCAAGAGGACCATCGACTCGCGGGCCGCCTCGCGTGCGAGCTGCCGGTTTTCAACGCTCAAATGAATCGCCGCCTCGTGATTGCAGCGGGCGAGGGGATCGCGGAAAAGCCCGAGATCCCACTTGGTTTCCAGCACGCGCAGCACTGCCGCGTCGATTTGTCCTTCGCTGATAGATCCGGATTCCACCAGGTCCGGCAGCTCCGCTAGAAATGCTTCCGACACCCTGTCCATGTCCACCCCGGCGTCCAGCGACTGCCGCGCCGCGTCCGCGTCCGTGGCGGCGGTGCCGTGGTTTTTCATCTCAGTGACGGCGGTGTAGTCCGTGACGATCCAGCCTCGGAAGCCCCACTGCCCGCGCAGCAGTTCGGTGAGCAGCCAGCGGTTAGCGCTCGCGGGAATGCCGTCGATGTCGTTGAAGGCGGTCATCACGGTCCGTGCCCCGGCGTCGATCGCCGCGCGGTACGGCGGGAAATAAGTTTCCTCCATCGCCCGGCGGCTCATGTCCACCGTGTTGTAGTCGCGCCCGCCCATCGGCGCGCCGTAGAGCGCGAAGTGCTTCACGCATGCGATCACCGCAGCGGGGGCCGCCAGATCATCTCCCTGATAGCCGCGCACCATCGCCGCCGCGATTTTCGCTCCCAGCCACGGGTCTTCACCGGCTCCCTCGGCCACCCGTCCCCAGCGCGGATCCTGAGAGATGTCCACCATCGGCGAATAAACCCAGTGCAGTCCGTCCGCCGCCGACTCCGCCGCCGCCATCCGGGCGCAGCGTTCCATGAGATCAAGATTCCAAGAGCACGAGAGTCCGAGCGGGATCGGATAGATCGTGCGCTGCCCGTGGATCACGTCGTAGCCGAAAATCAGCGGGACTGCCAGCGGGCTGGCCAAGGCAAGTTCCTGCAAGGCGCGCGTGGCGGCGGGCGTGTACACATTGAGCACCGCGCCGCAGCGGCCCGCGCGGATCTTCGTGTCCAGATCGTCCGAATGTTTCATCCCGGTGGCGTCCATCGCTCCGGTTAGGAGATTGAGTTGCCCGGCCTTTTCCTCGACCGACATCCGGCCCAGCAGCTCGTGGAGAAACGCATCCTTGCTCATCCCGGCCATCACGTCCCCGCCAGCGCGTGATTTCAAGGCTTATCACGCCCTCCACGATCGCGGGTACGCGATCACGTCATATCCTTATGGCCGGAAACGGGATATCTCTCATGGGTCGCCGCGAGCAACCTCCCCCCGGGAAGCTGGCAGCGAACAATCATTCCCCCCGATGCAGAAATGTCGGCGAAAATCAAAGTCCCCCCCGCTTCGATTTCCGCCGGCGTTTTTTTTGTTTAACTGTCAGAGCGGAGCGGCGGGCGCTCGGGCTCGGGGATGTTTTTCGCGAGCGGTTCGATGCTTTCCCCATTGATCGACCACGACTGATAGAGGGCGGGCAAGGGTGCGGCGAGAGTGAGCTTGCCGTCGCGTTCCAAGCGGCGGAGCACCACGCGGAGGATGGCGAAGGCCATGCTGCCGAGTTCGTCGTCGTCGCGGTTGCGGTGGATGCGTTTGACGAGGTCGGTCTGGGCGATGCGGTCGATTTTCCCGGCTCGCGCGAGGTCGATGAGATGCGCCATTTCCACGCCGTAGCCGACGGGGAATGCGAGCGACTCCAAAGTCTCGCGGCGGGCGGCGTATTCGCCGGAGAGCGGCTGGAGGATGCCGCGGAGCTCCGGATAGAACAGCGAGATCAGCGGGCGGATGAGGATTTCCGAGACCCGCCCGCCGCCGGTCGAGTGGGATTCGTCGCCGTAGGCAAGCGGGCGCTCGTAGAAGGCTTTGACATAGTCGATGGCGGGGTCGGCGAGCAGCGGGCCGACGAGCCCGGTGACGAAGCCGGGGTGGAAATTCGAGATGTCGCCATCGATATAACAGATGATGTCGCCGCTGGAAACGTGGAGGGCTTTCCAGAGGTTTTCGCCTTTCCCGCGATAGCCCGTCTGGTCCGGAAGAATCTCGCAGGCGAGGTGGACGCCGGCTCCCGCGGCTGCGGCGAGCTCGCGGGTGGGGTCCGTGGAACCGGAGTCAATGACGAGGATTTCATCGACCAGTCCGCGGTGCGCGAGCGAATCCCGGATGATCGAAACGATCGGGCCGATCGTCTCCGCTTCGTTGAGCGTGGGGATGCAGACGGAGACGCGCCGGGATTTTTTCAACGCCACCAACGCGTCCACATCGGCGAACTGCCGGTGATGAAAACGCTGCGGGGACGGCATGGCGAAGTCCTAGCGGTCCCGCCGGGAGCGTGCAAGGACGATGCGTTTCTGATGTCTTCCTCCGCGAAAATCCAGCTGCGCGCGGGGGAGAAAATTTTTCCAACCTTTCCGCTTGAAGCGGCTAAAAACTCATAGCACCGTTTTTCCACATGGAAGTAACGAACAAGAAATCACCGACCCCTGTGGAACTGATCGACTGGTTGAACGATGAAGGGGTCATCGATCTGGATTGGGATTTTCCCGAAGACGGGGATCTGTTTGAAGCGGGTCTGGATTCCTTGGCGACGGTCCGGCTGGTGGCGGCGGTGGAAGACCGGTTCGAATTCGAACTCGTGGCGGAAGACCTGACACGCGCGAACTTGGCGACGCCGACGACACTGGCGGCGCTGATCGCCGCGAGGCTCGCGTGAGATGCCTCGGGCGTTTTGTTAGCCCTTCGCGGGTGCGGCGATGATGCCTTCCGCGGTCTCCTGTTTGAGGCGGAGCTGGCCGCAGGCGGCATCGATGTCGTGGCCTTTTTCAAGCCGCAGGTTCGCGGTGACGCCGGCGTTTTTCAAAATTTCCTGGAACGCGCGGCAGTGGTTGTTTGGCGGGCGTTTCCATTCGAGTCCCTCGACGGTGTTGTAGGGAATGAGGTTCACCTTCGCGCCTAACCGCCGGGAGTGGCGGGCGAGGATGGCGGCTTGTTCGAGCGAGTCGTTGACGTCCTGGATGAGGATGTATTCGAGCGTGAGCTTCTGGGTTTTTTTCGCGTTCCAATGGTCGAGCGCGGCGAACAACTCGGCGACCGGCCATTTTTTATTGATCGGCATGATCTGCTGGCGGACGTCGTCAGTCGCTCCGTGGAGGGAAATCGCGAGGCGGATCTGCTGCGGGTGCTCGGCGAGCTGTTTGATCTGCGGGACGAGGCCGGAGGTGGAAATGGTGAGATGGCGCGCGCCGAGGTGGAGGGTTTTGGGGCCGGTGATGAGGGCGATGGCGGCTAGCAGGTTGTCGAGATTGGCGAGCGGCTCGCCCATGCCCATGAACACGAGGGAGTCCACGCGCTCGCCGGAGAGTTGTTCTGCGGCGAGGACTTGCCCGGCGATTTCCGCGGCGTCGAGATTGCGGGTGAAGCCTGCTAGGCCGGAGGCGCAGAATTTACAACCGTATGCGCAGCCGACTTGCGAGGAAACGCAGAGCGTGCGGCGGTCGGATTTCTCGCCATAGAGCGCGGGGTTGGCGGGGATGAGCACGCTCTCCACGTAGCGGCCGTCGTGCAGGCGGAAGAGGAACTTGCGGGTGGTGTCGGCGGAGCCCTGGGTGGTGCTGTGTTCGAGCGCGGCGAGGCGGAAGGATTCCGCCAGTTTCGCGCGGAGGGTGGCGGGCAGGTTGGTCATTGCCTCGATGGAGGTGACCTTTTTTTTCCACACCCATTCGAGGATTTGATCGGCGCGGAAAGCGGGTTCGCCGGCGTCCTTGAGCCAGGCGGCGAGATTTTCCGGGGATTGGCCGGTGAGGGATGGGAGCACTGAATTGAAGATTGGAGAAGGTGGAGATTAAGGACGACGTCGGCGCGCCGGAGAGATTTTCAAAGCGGAAGTATCTTCATGAAACGGGTTTCATGTCAAACGTGGCGGAGTCCGAGGCCTGAAGGCGCCGGCTGGAGAATAAATTCCGCCCCCGAGTGGAATTTACGCTTTGCGGCAGGGCCTGAATGAGAATACTCCGCCTCGTTCCGAGGGGACACCGGCCGGCTTAGCTCAGTGGTAGAGCAACTGATTTGTAATCAGTAGGTCATCAGTTCGACTCTGATAGCCGGCTCCATTTTCGGTCCCTGCAAATCAATGGTTTGCGGGGTTTTTCATGTCCGAATTGGACGATGGGAACTACCGCCAAAATGCACCAAAATGCGGGTTTTAACGCGTTCGATTGCAGGGTTCGTTGCGGGGAAGTTTTTATCAGAGTGATCTTCCCTCATTGCTTCCGCTTAAATCAAACGGTCGTTTCGTATAAGTGCGGATTGTACCAAAATGAGGTAGGCCTGGGGCCGTGACTTCCCTGATTGACAGGGCGGTTTTCTGGATTGTAGCTTGTTAGGCGGGTTTTGAACAGTCGGCTTCGGTCTGCGATTAACTCATCCCCCAGCCCTCCCCGCCTATAGATCGATGGCCCGGTTGGTTCGTTTTGCCCGAGTCGATCTCCCCCAAAAAACCACGGGGAAATGTTTCTTTCCGTTAAATTGTTAA
>CAMCCX010000067.1 GCA_945873305.1 Akkermansia muciniphila | reverse complement strand
TTGTTGATTTTGAATTTTGGATTTTGGAATGGAAGAGGAAGAGATGCCGTGTGACAGATCAAAAATCCAAAATTCAAAATCAACAATCGTCAATCCGTGTCTGACTTGGCCACCCGTTACAGTTCCAACTTCGCGAGCAGGCCGGGTTTGCCGCGGAGGGAGCCGCGGGCGGTGCCTTTGAGTTCCTTCATGAAGGTCTTGAGGGCGGCGTAGGCGGCGTCGCGCTCGGCAGTGTTTTCGATGGCGTCGCCGAGGGCGGTGTCCTGATCGCCGCCGGTGCCGGTGAGGTCATCGAGGTTTTCAAGCAGGGTGGCGAGGCGGGCGGCGGGGTAGCCGCGTTTGGTGAGTTTGGTGGCGTGGGGTTCCTTGCCGGCGGCTCCGTAGGAGGTCTCGGCGGTGGTGATGAAGCGGCCGGTGTCGTCGGGGACTTCGCCTTTGAGGGAGAGGCTGAGGCGGTCGGCCTCGGCGGGGAAGGCGGCGCGGGCGATGTCGCGGAAGGCGGCGTAGTCCCCACGGGCGGTTTTGATGGCGGCGATGAGGGCGGTGCCGGCGAGTTTCTGGGTGCCCATGCCGGAGGCGCGGTCTTCGAAGGCAGTGGA
Source organism: Akkermansia muciniphila (assembly GCA_945873305.1). Taxonomy (GTDB): domain Bacteria; phylum Verrucomicrobiota; class Verrucomicrobiia; order Verrucomicrobiales; family Akkermansiaceae; genus Luteolibacter; species Luteolibacter muciniphilus_D. The sequence goes on along the minus strand of CAMCCX010000067.1, from coordinate 15,478 downwards.
GGCGGCGGTTGCGAGGGTGTCGGCGGTGGTGAATTCCCCGGCGTCGTAGCCGTGGGCTTCGAGGATGGAGCGGATTTGCTCGTCGTCGGAGGCGACTTTGAGGAACTTTTTGGCGTCGGCGATGTAGGCACCGATGATTTTGTCTTGGGCGCTGCGAGATTGCTTGGGCTGTGGCTCGGAGGTCGCTGGAAGGGTGGATGGGGAGGTCTCGGACATGATGGCTTTTTATTGGACTATTAGAAGACTGTTGGAAGGGGTGGTGGTTGCCAAGGAGGAAATGCGGCAAAGTCAGACGGGGGCAGGCGGGGGGGCAAGCTTTGGGTTTTTTAACCGCGAATGAACTCGAATGAACGCGCATGAAGAAATTTTCGGGATAAGTATAAAAATCCTGATTCTGAGAATGAAGTTCTGAAAATTCGTGTCCATTTGTGTTCATTCGCGGTTCAGCTCACAAGGAATCCAGATTGATTTTAAGTGAGATGAAATCGGCGGAACTCGGATGGGTGCGCGGCACTCCGGCGGGTTTGTGGAGCACTCCGGTGGGGGAGTTTAGCACTCCGGCGAGGTTGTCAGGCGCTCCGGCAGGGATGTTCAGGACTTTTGGGAGGTTGTTGGGCGCTGCGGGCGGCTTGCAGAGCATTCCGGAGGGGGTTTCGGGGACTCCGGCGGATTTGTGAAGTGCTCCGGCCGGGAAGACGGGAGGTCCGGCGGGCTTGCGGGGCGCTCCGGGGAGAATCCGGTCCGGACTTCATTCAATTTGCCCCGAGTGCGAGATTTTCCCTTGCCCCCGTCCGCTGGAGTCCCTACCCAAGTGGCTACCAACCATGGGACAACAATCTAAAAAGATCATCAAACGCCGTCGCCGCGCCGATTACTTGAAGCGCAAGGCAGCATCGGCAAAGCTCGGCGGCCTCGTGAAGAAGCCAGCCGTCAAGAAGGCCGACGTGGCGAAGAAAGCTCCTGCGAAGAAGGTTGCCGCGAAAAAGACTCCGGCCAAGAAGGTTGCCAAGAAGGTCGCCGACGAGACCGCGGTTGAGGCCGTTGCTCCGGAAACCGTCGAGACCGCCGCCGTCGAAACGACGGAATCCGCCGAGGCTTGAGTTTCCCGCTCTTCCTGAATTTTCCACCGAGCCGCTCTGCAAGGAGCGGCTCGTTTTGTTTTTCCCCCGGCTGCAAGGGTTGACGCGGCAGGGCGGGGGATGCACGTTGCCGCCATGAACGCGGCGGTGAATTACAAGATCGGCAACGAAAAGCTGGTGAAAGTGCTCGAAGGCGCGTCATCGCATCTGCGCGGTCTGCTCGACCGCCAAGGCCGGCCGGACGGCGCGCTGCGGATCGCCGTGGTCGGCGGCGGGTGCTCGGGTTTGCAGTATAAAATGGACCTCGTGGATGGCCCGCGCGACCGCGACATCCTCGTTCCCAGCAACGGCGTGAACGTGGTGATCGACCCGAAAAGCGCGCTCTTCGTCAGCGGCAGCGAGCTGGATTTCTCCGATGACTTGCAACAGGGCGGCTTCAAGGTGAGCAATCCGAACGCGGTCGTCACCTGCTCGTGCGGCGAGAGCTTTGCGGCTTGAGCACGAAGAGGGTTGATTAATCCGCCAAATCCCGGACGTTTCCAACCAGATGAATTTTCAAAGCGTCGTGAGGGTCACGGGTTTTGCCGGGTGGATGGCGACCGCGGCGGCGGCTCCGGACACATCCGCGCAATCCGGCCTGAAGGCTCCCGAGAAATCTTTGGCCGCGCTGATCGAGGATTTGGCGGATGAAAAATTCCGGGTCCGCGAAAACGCCTCCCGGGAAATCTGGAAAACCGGCGAGTCCGCGCTGCCCGGCTTGCAGGCGATCGCGGCGGGGAAAGATCCGGAGCAGGCATACCGGGCGCGCGACCTGATCCGGAAAATCCAGCTCCACATCACGCCGGATACCGATCCCGCGGTGAGCTCGCTGGTTGAGCGCTACGCCAAGGCCTCGCCGAATGAAAAGGTGGCGCTGTTCGACCAGATGCACAAAAAGCGGGCGTGGCGGCAAATTCTCAAGCTTTACGCGAGCGAGACGAGCCCCGAGCTCCAGTCGCGGCTCGTGCGGTCTGTGGACGGCGTGGCGCTGATCGCCGCCCGCGAATGTTTGCTGGACGACGATCCGGCCGCGGCCCGGGAATTTCTGGAAATGGCGCCTGCCGATGCGCCCGGCTTGCTCGCGCTCGCTGATTTCCACCGCAGCCAAGGCTCGCTGGAGGCCGAGTTGAAGCGCGCCAAAACCCTCAAAGGCGTGCAGGCGGATGCGTGGCAGCTCGCACTTTACCGGGCGTCCGGGAATCTCGAAGCCGCCCGCGACGCCGCTTCCGCTGCCGGAGAAACCGCCATTTCCGCGACGATCGCGGCGCTGCTAGGTGATCCGTTGCCGTGGCTGCAACACCACCAAACCGGCGGCGCGACTTTGAAATCCTACACGGAACTCGCGATCAAGCGATGGCAGGGGAAAGCGATCCGCCCGGCGGATCTGGAAATGCTGGCGCACCCGGCCAACGGCCGCAACCGGGACCAGCGCGGCAGCGCGGCGGGCGAGTTGTTTCTGCTGGGCGAGGCTCGTTTGGCCGAGAAAGCCTACGCCGCCGACTCGCCGCTGGCGGCCTTTTCCTACTTCGAGTCGCTTGAGCGGATTCCCGAAGCATTGAAGGCGCTGGGGCTGGATTCTGAAAATCCGGACTACCCGGCGTGGGTGGAAAAGCGCATGAACCGCCTCGCCAAAAACGATGCCGCGGATCAAGGCGACGAATCCGCGGATACCAAGGATTTGATCGTGCTGGCGAGTTTCTTGGAGCGGCGCGGCTTGCATCGGCAGTGCGCCGCCGCGTTTCTCAAGCCATTGGCCGCGATGGGGGAAAAAGACGCGGATCTTTTCACGAGCTTCCTCAGCCAGCTGTTCGGTGGCAATGCGATGATCGGCGGCGAATCCATCGGTGCGCCGCAATTGGCCAAGCAAGCGGCGCTCGCCTGGGCTGGCGGCGATGCGGACCGGTGGGCGCAAGTCATCGATGCCGCGTTTGGCGGGCAGGACGAGACGGTCGCGTTGTGGGATTGGCTGGCGGAACTCCAGCCGCAGGCCAGTCGCGCCGAGCGGCTCGACGGGATGCTCGCCCTTTGCGGTTTGGGCCGTGATCCGTTGCGGCTCCGCGAAAAATGGCTGACGCTGGCTTGGGCCGCGATCCAACAAGCGCCGGAAGATAAACGCAAACCGCTGCTCGATAAAATGGTCTTCATGACCAGCCAGAGCCCGGATGTGCGCACCAGCCTCAAACTCTGGGACCAGCTGGATGAAAGCGGCCGGGACGGGATTTCCTGGCGCGCGCACATTCTCGATCTCTCGGCGGCGGAGCGATGGGATGACGCCGCCGAATTTTTCCTGAAACAAACCGGCCGGATTTCCGAGACCGAGTCCGCGCCTCAACCCTCCTTGTATGCGTGCGCCGCGGCCTGCTTGCGCAAGGCGGGCCGGGCCGGCGAAGCCGCGGCTTTGGATGCGCTAGTGGAAAAACTCGCCCTCGGAAATGACGCGCTCGAAATCGCCAACGGCTACGCGTATGGCAACGATTACAAGCGCGCCGCGGATTGGCGGGCGCGCGCGGTCCGCCAGACCGACCCTGCTGCGGAAGCCTTCGCCGACGTGCTTCAACTGCACACCGAAATGGCGGTGGAACAGGGAAACTGGCGGGAAGTGGCTGCCATTTCCGAAGTCCGGGCGCAAATGCTGGCCGCCGTCGATTCGGAGTCGGTCTCCGTGCCGCCGCTGCTTTCTCTCAGGCTGAGGCTCCAGTCGGATTTGGGCCGGGCGCTGATCATGCTCAAGAGCGACCGCGCCGGCGCCCTCGCGATGCTCGGAAACAGCTACCGGATGTTTCCCTGCGACGGCTCCCTCGCGGATGATTTCTTCCCCGCCCTCCGCAAGGCCGGGCTCATCAAGGAACACGACGAGTGGTTCAAGGAATCCTGGGAGCGGATCAACGCCGTCATCCGCCAATTTCCCGCCTCGGGCAACACCTGCAACACCGCCGCATGGATCGCCTCCCGCGCCCGGCGCAATCTCGACGCCGCCGAGAAGCTCATTGAAAAAGCCCTCGCCGCCAATCCCGAGCAGTCGGCCTATCTCGACACCATGGCCGAGATCCAGTTCGTCAGAGGCAACCGCGACAAGGCGCTCGAATGGTCGCAGCGGGCGGTGAACTTCATGCCGCTGGACGTGATGTTGCGCCGCCAGCACGAGCGATTCCGCAGCAGCCCGCTGCCGCGATAAACTTGACACCCGTCCCCGTCTAAGGCGGGATTTGTGCCCCATGGCCAAACTTTCGATCCGCGACCTTGATGTATCCTCCAAAGAAGTCCTCATGCGTGTGGACTTCAACGTCCCTCTCAAAGACGGCGTCATCACCGACGACACCCGCATCCAAGGCGCGGTCCCGTCGATCCGCCAGCTGATCTCCGGCGGGGCCAAGCTCGTTCTTTGCTCCCACCTCGGCCGTCCGAAAGGCGGATTTGAAGCGAAATTCTCGCTCGCTCCCGTCGCCGCCGCGCTCTCCGAAATCCTCGGCCAGCCGGTGAAACTCGCGCCGGATTGCATCGGCGCCGAAGTCGCCGCCCTCCGCGCCGCGCTCCAGCCGGGCGAGGTGCTCATCCTCGAAAACACCCGCTTCTATCCGGAAGAAGAGGCCAACGATTCCGCCTTCGCCGAGAAACTCGCCGGCTCCGCGGAAATTTACGTCAACGACGCGTTCGGCACCGCCCACCGCGCCCACGCCTCCACCGAGGGAGTCACCCATTTCGTCCAACAAAGCGCCATGGGCCTGCTGATGGAGCGTGAGCTCGAATACCTCGACGGCAAACTCCAGAACCCGGAAAAACCCTTCCTCGTCATCATGGGCGGCGCGAAGGTTTCCGACAAAATCCAAGTCATCACCGCCCTCATGGAAAAGGCCGACGCCTTCCTCATCGGCGGCGCGATGGCCAACACCTTCCGCAAGGCCCAAGGCTACAAGACCGGTAACAGCCGCGTCGAAGCCGACAAACTCGACCTCGCGCTCGACATCCTCGCCAAGGCCGAAGCCAAGGGCGTGCGCTTCCTGCTTCCCGCCGACACCCGCGTCACCCAGGAATTCAAGGAAGGCGCCGAAACGAAAGTCACCGCCCCATACGAACAAGGCGGCGAAACCCCGGACGGCTGGGAAGGCATCGACATCGGCGATGTCGCCATCGACGAGTTCTGCCAGGAAGTCGCGAAAGCCAAAACCGTCATCTGGAACGGCCCGATGGGCGTGTTCGAAATCGAAAGTTTCGCCAAAGGCACCCGCGCCATCGCCGAGGCCATGGCCAAGAGCGACGCCGTCACCATCGTCGGCGGCGGCGACTCGGTCACCGCGGTCAACCAGTTCGGCCTCGATGACCAAATGACCTTCATTTCCACCGGCGGCGGCGCTTCCCTCGAACTCCTCGAAGGCAAAGTCCTCCCCGGCGTGGCCGCTCTCACCGAAGTCTGAATCCCACCCGCTAACACCCACCCCCAAATTCTTATGAACCGCAAGCCAATCTTCGCCGCCAACTGGAAAATGAACAAGGGAGCTTCCGAAACGGAAGACTTCATCAAGAGCTTCCTCTCCAAGCTCCAGGGTCAGGACTACCCATGTGAAATCGTCATCGCGCCGCCGTTTGTTTCGCTCCCGAAACTCGCCGACCTGCTCCACACCGCGACCGCCGTCCAGAACGCGCACGCCATCCAGATCGCCGCGCAAAACTGCTCGCAGTTCGACTCCGGCGCTTACACCGGCGAGATCAGCGTGGTCATGCTGCGCGAGTTTTTCGTCCACTACGTCATCCTCGGCCACAGCGAGCGCCGCGCGATCTTCGGCGAGACCGACGCGGTCATCAACGCCAAGATCAAGAAGGCCCGCGAGGCGAACCTGAAGCCGATCTTCTGCATCGGCGAGACCCTCGCCGAGCGCGAGGCCGGCAACCTCGAAAGCGTCCTCCGCACTCAGATCACCGGCGGCCTCGACGGCGTTTCCGAAAAGGATCTCGGTGAAACCGTCATCGCTTACGAACCCGTCTGGGCCATCGGCACCGGCGTCACCGCCACTTCCCAGCAAGCGCAGGACGCGCACGCCTTCGTCCGCTCGGTCATCGCCGAGCTCTACGGAGCCGACGCCGCCGCCAAGATCCGCATCCAATACGGCGGCAGCGTGAAGCCCAACAACGCCGCCGAGCTCATGGCCTGCCCGGACATCGACGGCGCCCTCATCGGCGGTGCCGCCCTCGAGCCCCAGAGTTTCTGCGAAATCATCCGCAACGGCTCCGCCGCCTGAGGAGGAGGGACGAATGGCACGCAGTTAAGGCTGATTTCGTTGATCCTGGTTCTGGAACACGGAGCGTCGATATTCTATCGACTGTTTCAGGCCGACATTGCTGTCGGCCGAAGGCTGGGCGGCGGACAGGATGTCCGCGGCAAATAGCGTTCAGAATGAAGGCGCTCCTTTGAGTGCCCGCGCTTAACTACGTGCCATTCGAGGTCGGTGGATCAGGTCAGTCTCGGAGAATCAATTTTCGAGTTAGGAGTCTTGATGCGATGGTTGCCCAACTCCGTGATCCAGTCGGTAACAGCATTGAATTGTGGGAGCCAGCAGGAGCTGATCTACTGAGACCACCTGATCAGCAGAGAATCGTGCTTCGGGGTCCCGACTAACAAGCATTGTCTCGGTCCCGAAGAAAAGAGGTTTCATGACTGAACCACTGGCTGTTGCGCGGGGCGGAATGGCAGGGGCTCAAGCCCGATTTCAATCAGTGACCCGGAATGTGTCCCGGCTGTCTCAGCCGGTTTCATGGGCTCCGCTTCCGGCTGAGACAGCCGGAACACATTGGGGCGGCATCCACCCCGCCCGCTCGATCACCTCCGCCGCGCGGTTCCCCATGGTTTCCGGAAAGACTGGATTGGAAATCCTCCTTGTCTCTCATGACTGGTCATCTAGACTGGTCATATGAAAATAATCACCGCCACCGAGTTCAAGGCAAAGTGCTTGCAACTGCTCGATCACGTGCAGCAGACCGGCGAGGATCTGGTGATTTCCAAACGTGGCCGGCCGGTCGCGCGGGTCGTTGCGGAAAAGCAATCCCAGCCATGGCTCGCGCTTCGCGGGAAAGGCCGCTATCAGGCGGATCCGTTCAAGCCCGCGCTTTCTGAATCAGAAATCGACGCGCTGAAATGACTCCGTCCCCCGTTTTGGACACGCACGTCTGGATCTGGTGGATGCTCGGCGATCCGGGGCTCAGCAAAGCGGAGCGGGAAGCTCTGGATGGGCTCCCGCCGGAAAACCGACCGGTAATCAGCGACATCTCGCTCTGGGAATTCGCCACTCTTGTGGATATGGGACGCGTGGAAATCGAGGGTTCCGTCACGGATTGGCTGCGGATCGCGGCATCGCCCGCAACCGTGAAAATCCAGCCCATCACGCCAGCCATTGTCGCTGAAATGAATCGGCTCCCGGCGACATTTCATCGGGATCCCGCAGACCGGTTGATCGTGGCGACCGCGCGCGTTCTCAAGCTGCCGCTGGCAACCCAAGATCGGAAAATCCGCCATTCACGCTTGGTTTCCATCTGGAAACCCTAGTACCCACATGGGAGCGATGCTTTCGATTTTTATGCGAAAATCCGCCCTCGGGTGAGATTGCCGCTTCCCACGCTGCCGCGAATCTTTTATTTCCGGCCCATGATTCATCGTCTGCGGCTTGCTTCCCTGGTCCTGCTCCTGCTCAGCGCATGGAGCCGCGCGGACCACGTCATCGTCACCGGCGGACCGGCCTTGCGGAAATGGGAAAACCTGCGCGTCCAGCAAGACCAGCACGACCGCTGGTGGGCGAATTTCGTCCGCGCCTCGACTCTCCGCATGGCGGAAATCCGCAAGGCCTACGGCCCGGACGCGGCGATCGTGTGGATGGTCTATCAACCGGGCTACCAGACCCGCGGCCGCGAGGACGGCAAGCCGTACACCTCGTGGATCGCGGAGCTGGCGGCCAAGCGCCGGGTCACCTTGATCTGGTTCAACGGTTCCGGAAATTTCATCCAAGCCCTCAACTCGCGCCCCCGCGGATCGATCCAGACCTTTGACTTCTTCGGCCACTCGAACCGCTACGCCTTCATGTTCGATTACGGCAACGACATCATGGCCGTTTCCACCGCCTGGCTCCACGAGCGCGATCTTCCGCGCATCAAGTCGTCCATCTTCGACCGCCGCGCCTACTGCAAAAGCTGGGGCTGCCACACCGGCGAAAGCATGAGCGCCGTCTGGAAAAGCGCCACCGGCGTCCCGCTGGAAGGCGCGAAGGGCCCCACCGACTACACCGTCATCAGCACCGGCCGCCTGCCCGTCGTCAAAGGCAGTTGGGCGAGGTGAAACGGGGATTGGCCGGCAATCCGCCGCTCTGGCCATTCGCTTCCCACATCTTGCTATCTCCTTTCCAACGCCATCTTTCCCACGTAACTCGTGACCACTTCCTCAATCTCATGACTCTCACAGAACTCCAAGAACTCCACGCCCTGCCGTTTTTCGACCTCCTCAAGCGCTCGCACGAGGTGCATGAGAAAAATTTCCCGGACGGGAAAATCCAGCTTTGCACGCTGCTCTCCATCAAGACCGGCGGCTGTTCCGAGGATTGCGCCTACTGCACCCAGTCCGCCCGCTACGAGACGGAGTTGAAAAACGAACGGCTCCTTTCCAAGGAAACCGTCATGGAAAGCGCCCGCGCCGCCCATGAAAACGGCTCCACCCGCTTCTGCATGGGCGCCGCCTGGCGCGGCGTGCGCGGCGGCACCGAGCGCTTCAACCAAGTCGTCGACATCATCAAAGACGTTTCCTCGCTCGGCATGGAAGTCTGCGTCACCCTCGGCGAACTCGGCCCGGAGGAGGCCGTCACCCTCAAGGAAGCTGGCGTCACCGCCTACAATCACAACCTCGACACCTCGCCCGAGCACTATCCGAACATCGTCACTTCGCACACCTACGAAGACCGCCTGCGCACCATCCGCAACGTCCAGGACGCCGGCATGTCCGTCTGCTGCGGCGGCATCCTCGGCATCAGCGAAACCATCACCGACCGCCTCCGCCTGTTGGAAATCATTTCCACCTTCAACCCGCAGCCCGAGAGCGTGCCGATCAACTCGCTCATGCCGATGCCCGGCACCCCGCTGGCGGAAAACCCGCAGGTCGATCCCTTCGACCTCGTCCGCATGATCGCCTGCGCCCGCATCGCCGTCCCCGGCGCGAAAGTCCGTCTTTCCGCCGGCCGCACCCGTCTCTCCGACGAGACCCAGGCGCTGTGCTTCTACGCCGGTGCCAACTCGATTTTCTACGGCGACAAACTCCTCACCGCCGAGAATCCTGAAGCCGGCGCCGACCGCGAACTCCTCGCCAAGCTCGGCCTCGAAACCCTCGAGCCGAACCCGTCGATGGAAGCCCCGCACCTCGACCACTCCCACCCCGCCAGCCCGGCCTGCGCCACCGCAGGGTGCTGCTGAATCGCCCCGTTTCGCCGAAAACCTGTTCTGGACAGGGTCGCATGCCTTGCCTAGTTTTCCCGCTCTTCCACCAATAAACTATGATCCGTAAATTCATCCCCGGCGCGTTGGCCCTCGGCCTCATCGCCTCCACTTCCGCCGCCGAAGACAAGAAGCCTGCCGCCGCAGCCCCTGCCAAGTCAGAAGCGGTCACGCCCGCCATCGAAGCTCCGGCCAAGCCCAAGCTCGATCCCGCCGTGATCAAGTCCGACTCCTCCTACGCCCTCGGTTTCCGCACCGGCGGCGGCTTTGCCCAGCAGTTCGGCAAGTTCGGCGTGGGTGCCGACGATCTGGATCCGGAAACTTTCCTCAAGGGATTCATGGCCGCCATCAAGGGTGGCAAACCGGAACTCGAAGAAGCCAAACTCCAAGCCGCCATGGAAGCTCTCGGTGAGATGCTCCAAGGTCGCGAAAAGGAAAAGGCCGCCGCCAACCTCGAAGCCGGCAAGAAATTCCTCGCTGAAAACGCCAAGCGCGAAGGCGTCACCACCACCAAGAGCGGCCTTCAATACGAAGTCATCACCAAGGGCGGCAGCGAAAAATACGTCGCTCCCAAGGAAGACGACAAGGCGGCTCCCGAAAAGCAATTCCTCGTTCACTACAAGGGCTCGCTGATCGACGGCAAACAATTCGACGCATCGCCGGAAGGTGAGCCAGTGCCGATGACGCTTCAAGTGGTCCCCGGTTTCAAGGAAGCCCTCACCACCATGCCGGTCGGTGCCAAATGGAAGCTCTTCGTGCCGAGCGACCTCGCCTACGGTGAAGAGCGCCGCAGCGCGGACATCGCGCCGAACAGCGTGCTGATCTTCGAACTCGAGCTCGTCAAAATCCAAGACGCTCCTGCCGCACCTGAAGGCGGCATGCCGTTCCCAATGCCACAAGGCGGACCGGGCGGCCCACAACCGGGCGAATAAGCATTCGCTTTCTGAAATTCAAAAAGGCTGCCGGGAGATTCCCGGCAGCCTTTTTTGCTGGATAGAAAAAGTGTCCCGACTGTCTCAGTCGGGAGCTCCAGCGCTTACGCGTAGCTGCGGATAGAGACGTGGACTTCCTCGTAAACCAGTGACTCCTTGTGGAGCGTGGGAGCCTTGCCCTCGCCGTTGTATTCCCAGGCGGAGACGTGCGAGAAATGCTCGTCGTCACGCTTGGCCTCGCCAGCTTGGGTGCTGCCGGCGATGACGTCGGGGTCGTTTTCGAAGAACTGGTGCTCGGTGCGGAAATGGCCGCCGCAGGACTCCTCGCGGTCAAGCGCGTCGTGGCACATGATTTCGCCGAACTCGAGGAAGTCGGCGACGCGGCCGGCTTTTTCAAGTTCCATGTTGGCGTTGGCGCCGGAGCCGGGGATCAGGACGTTCTGCCAGAACTCCTCGCGGATCTGCGGGATTTTCTCCAGCGCTTCGGTCAGCCCCTCGCGGGAACGGGCCATGCCGCACTTGTCCCACATGGTCAGGCCGAGCTCGCGGTGGAAGGAGTCCACGGTGCGCTTGCCTTGGATGGAGAGCAGCTTGTTGACGCGCTCGCGGGTCTCCGCTTCGGTCTGTTTGAACTCGGGCATGTCGGTGGTGACGCTGCCGGGTTTCTGGGTGACGAGGTAGTTGGCGATGGTCGTCGGGATGACGAAGTAACCGTCTGCCAGACCTTGCATCAGCGCGGAGGCACCGAGGCGGTTCGCGCCGTGGTCGGAGAAATTTGCTTCTCCCAGCACGTGCAGGCCGGGGACGTTGGACATCAGGTTGTAGTCCACCCACAGGCCGCCCATGGTGTAGTGCACGGCCGGATAGATCATCATTGGCAGCTTGTAAGGATCCTCGCCGGCGATTTTCTCATACATCTGGAAGAGGTTGCCGTAGCGGGCGCGGATGGTGGCCTCGCCGAGGCGCTTGGTGGCGTCGCGGAAATCCAGATAGACGCCGAGGCCGGTCGGGGCGATGCCGCGGCCTTCGTCGCAGGCTTCCTTGGCGGCGCGGGAGGAAATGTCGCGCGGCGCGAGGTTGCCGAAGGACGGGTATTTCCGCTCCAGGAAGTAGTCGCGGTCGTCCTCGGCGACGTCGTTGGGATTGAGCTGCTTGGCGCGGATTTTCGCGGCGATCTCCTTGGACTTGGGAGCCCAGATGCGGCCGTCGTTGCGCAGCGACTCGGACATCAGGGTGAGCTTGGACTGATAGTCGCCGCTCACGGGGATGCAGGTCGGGTGGATCTGGGTGTAGCAGGGATTGGCGAAATACGCGCCGCGGCGGGCGGCGCGCCAGGCCGCGGTGACATTGCAGCCCATCGCGTTGGTGGAGAGGAAGAACACGTTGCCATAGCCGCCGGTGGCGAGGATGACCGCGTCCGCTGCGTGGGTGGAGATCGCGCCGGTGTTGAGGTCGCGCACGACGATGCCCTTGGCGTGGCCGTTGACGAGGACGAGGTCGAGCATCTCAGTGCGAGGATACATCTTCACGCCGCCCTTGTGGATTTCCTTTTCCAGCGCCTGATAGCAACCGATCAGCAGTTGCTGGCCGGTCTGGCCGCGGGCGTAGAAGGTGCGGGAAACCTGCGAGCCGCCGAACGAGCGGTTGTCGAGCAGGCCGCCGTATTCGCGGGCGAAGGGCACGCCCTGGGCGACGCACTGGTCGATGATCTCATTGGAAACCTCGGCGAGGCGATAGACGTTGCCTTCGCGGGCGCGGAAGTCGCCGCCCTTGATGGTGTCGTAAAACAGGCGGCGCACCGAGTCGCCGTCGTTCTGGTAGTTCTTGGCGGCGTTGATGCCGCCCTGCGCGGCGATGGAGTGGGCGCGGCGCGGGCTGTCCTGGTAGCAGAAGCACTTCACCTGGTAGCCCATCTCCGCGAGCGAGGCGGCGGCGGACCCGCCGGCGAGGCCGGAGCCGACGATGATGACGGTGAATTTCCGCTTGTTCGCCGGGTTGATGAGCTTGGAGTCCATCTTGTGCTTGGACCATTTCTGATCAAGCGGGCCGGACGGGATTTTGCTGTCGAGAACGATGGACATGGTGCGGAGTGGTTGGAAAACGAGAAGAGAATTTCAGCGGCCGAAACCGAAGAGCAGGATGGCGACCGGGATCGAGACGAAGCCGACCCAGATGAACACGCTGTAGCCGACGGAAATCAACTTGATGAGTCCGGCGGCTTTTTGGGAACGGAAACCGAGAGTTTGGAAAATCGAGCCGACGCCGTGCATCAGGTGCGAGCAGAGCAGCGTCATGGCGATGACGTAAAAAACGGAGGCGGGCCACCAGTTGAAGCCGTCGATGACCATCAGCCAGGCGTTATGGACCTCTTTCTCGACTCCGGGGATGGTGGTTTTGTAGCGGGCCAGCGAGTTGTATTCATTGCCGACGCGGGCGGTGAAGTGCAGCATGTGATAGATCACGAAGGCCAGGATGGTGAGTCCGGACAGGATCATCGTCCGCGAGGATTTGGAGGCCTGGATGGTCGCCTTGTGCTCGTAGGCCTGGCGGGCGGCGCGGTTCTGGCGGGTGAGCGCCACGGTGGCGGCGATGTGGGCGGCGATCATCACCAGCATGACCGCGCGGAATCCCCAAATGCCCGCGCCGTGGAGCATGTGATGGAGAAAATACGCGTATTCGTTGAACGGCTCGGCTCCCAGAAATACGACGAGATTTCCAACGAGGTGGCCTGCGAGAAAGAGGACCAGAACGATTCCGGTGATGGCGACGACGAGCTTTTTCCCGATGGAGGAGGACCAGTAAGTATCGAGGCAACGGGTGAGGGCATTCATGGCAATAAGGAGCAGGCTGCTTTGCAGTCCGCGCGAGGAATAAACAGGGAGAGACGGGTTTTCAAGGGGAGAGTCGCCCGGAAGCGAAATCGGTGGAGGGAATGGCGGGATTCGCGGATGCAGGAGGCGAACTGGGAGATGTTTCCTAACGAATCACGTCCCGGCGGACCGCGTTTCCCGTGCTCTTCCACAAACGCGGACTCAAAGTGACGCAGGCGACGAAAAGCCCCGCCGCCAGACCCCACCAAACGCCGGTTGCTCCGAGCTGCAGCCCGAACGCCAAGCCCGCGCCGACCGGCAGACCCACCAGCCAATATGAGGCAAACCCCATCACCGCCGGAACCCGCGCATCATGCAGGCCCCGCAACATCGCCGATGACACCACTTGAAGGCTGTCAACGAGTTGGAAAATTCCGACGATCACCAGCATCGACGCTGACAGCGCGATCACCGCAGGCGCGTCAATGAAAAGCGAGGCGAGAAATTTCCCGAAAATCAGGAAACAAGCCGCGGCCACCAGCGACCAGCCGCCGCTGAGCAACCAACCCGAAATCGCGATCGGGCGCAGCCGCGCCAGCTCACCCGCGCCATGGGCCTCGCCGATCCGGACGGTGAGCGCCATCGACAGTCCGAGCGGAATCATGAACGCGGTCGCCGCCAGCGTGATGGCGATCTGATGCGCCGCCATCGCGTCCGGCCCGAAGCGCCCCATGATCAGCCCAGCCAGCGAAAACGCGGAAACCTCGCAGACCATCTGGATGCTCGCCGGCAGCCCGACCGACAACAAACGCCGGAGATCCCCGAAATCCGGCTTGCGGAACCAGCGGTAAGGCACCCATTCACGCAAGTCCTTCGCCCTCACCAGCCACCAAATCATCGCCAGCAGGATGGCGGTCCGGGAGATCAGCGTCGCCCAGGCCGCGCCCTCGAATCCGAGCGCCGGACAGCCGAAATTGCCGTAAATCATCACCCAGTTCAGCCCGACATTCAGCCCCACCCCGCCAAGGAAAATCCAGAACGGCGGCCACGGCCGGTTCAAAGCGTCCGCATGGTTTTTCAACGCGATCGACGCCAGCGCCGGGATCACCGAGGCCATGATGATTTGGAAAAACACCGTCGTCCGCGCCGTCACCGCAGCGGGCTGCCCGAAGAAATCGAGGTGCAGCGAAACGATCCAGGAAATCCCGAACAGCACCGCCCCCAGCGCCGTTGCCAGATAGAGTCCGTGGCGGCAACTGCCGCGCGCGCCCGGGGCGTCATCCGCCCCGCGCGAATTCGAAGTGAAAACGGAAATCCCTGTCAACAGGCCGATTCCAAACACGAAAGGCACGTGAAACAGCGAGTTCGCAAAAGTCAGCGCCGCCAAATCCGCCACCCCCAAATGCCCGACCATCAAGGTATCCACCACGCCCATCAGCATCTGGCTGAGCTGCCCGATCATCAACGGCAGCGCCAACCGCAGCGTGAGACGGGATTCGTGAAAAAGGTTCATGGGCCGGTCGCTGTCTTGGCCCAAAGCGCTGGTTTGTCCATGACATTGTCGCGATGAAAATTATCCGTGAAGGCGTCACATTTTACCGTTGCCCTCATCGGAAGAGTTGCTAAACCTTCGGCGTCGCAGCGCCAGCGAGCCCTAGGGAACACCGGCGGAAGTGACCAAGTATAACGCCTCGGTAGCTCAGTTGGTAGAGCAGTTGACTCTTAATCAATTGGTCCTTGGTTCGAATCCAAGCCGGGGTACTTCTTTCTAAACGCATCAACCCAAACGGGTTATGAAGGCGGATCTGGTCCAAGTTGACACCATTTCCAGCGTCATGAACGCGGCTGGTGACAAACGACAAGGGGGAACCTAACTCCCGTTCCCGGAAGGGCGGAAAGGCTGGACCTGCTGCCACGGTGAAATTCGGATCGGATTCCGTGCCCATTTACCTGCCGGAATCAAAGGGTCGGAAACGCTACTTCATCGCCCATCACCGGGACGGCAAACGGAGGAAGCGGATTTTTTTCCGTTAAAACGTTAAAATGGATTGGTGCTGGTTGATCGGGCGATGTTCCGACATCGCCTGTTTGGAATTGAATTCAAACCAACCAACACCATGAACGAACAGACAGGGACACAGGCACCGGCGCAAGCTGG
>CAMCCX010000066.1 GCA_945873305.1 Akkermansia muciniphila | reverse complement strand
TAGAAAATACCGGAATACTCGCCGTCCTGTTTGCCATCGTCGCGGCCCACACCGAAGAATTCGTAATCCGGCAGCGACGCCCACAAATCCGCCGCCTGTCCGTGCTGGGCTTCCTGCACCCCGATGCAATCCGGCCGCTGTCTGCGAATCATCCGCACCGCCCCGGCGATGCGTTGCCGCCACGCGCGCGAGTCGCGATCCTCAGGCGCTTCATAGCGGACATTGAAGCTCATCAAATTCAGCTCCACGACGCCATCCGCGCGCACTGGCACCGCTTTGGGCGGACTCGACGCGCGGCTCCGTTGGCAGCCGCACAGGCCGCAAAACCCCGCCACAACACAGATCCAGAGAAACAGGAATTTCATCACTCGCGGCGCCAATCTACATGCCGTGCCCCATCCGGAAAGAGCCGGCACAAAAAAAGACCGCTTCCATCACGGAAGCGGTCTTTTCATTGAAATGATCCGATCGGCTTAGTTAGCGGCTGCCAACGCGGGAGCGATGACGTTCACGCGGCGGCCTTCCTTGTCGAAGAACACCCGGCCATCGACGAGAGCGAAGAGCGTGTGGTCACGACCGCAACCGACGCCGAGGCCCGGATGCACTTTGGTGCCGCGCTGGCGGATGATGATGTTTCCGGCGATCACGGCTTGGCTGCCGAATTTTTTCACGCCGAGGCGCTTGCTGCGGGAATCGCGACCGTTCTTGACGGAACCTTGTCCTTTTTTATGGGCCATAAAAGTGGGGAAAGTAAGTGGTTTGGAATTAGCCGGCGATCGAGGTGATCTCGAGCGTGGTCAGGCTGCGGCGGAAGCCTTTGGTTTTGTGGAAGCCCTTGCGGCGCTTGAACTTGAAGGCAACGCCCTTGGGTCCGCGGTATTGGTTGATGACCTTGGCGGTCACCGAAGCGCCGGCCACGAGCGGAGCACCGATTTTCACGGACTCGCCTTCGCCGACGATCAGAACGTCAAACGTGACTGTCGAATCGACTTCGGCATCGAGTTTCTCGACATCAAATTTGTCGCCTTCTTGGATGCGGTATTGTTTACCGCCGGTTTTGATCACTGCGTAGGCCATGGCCGTTTGGGAATAAAAGTTGATCCGCCCCTGTGGGCGGGCGGGGACAACAACACGCGCCCCCCCCCTGCGCAAGATTTTTTTATGGAGATTCCAAGTTTTCGGGGAAATCGCGCTCCGGGGCGTGGAGAAGACGGACAAATTCATCGGCAATCGTCGGCGCCGAGTGATTTCAAACGGCTGATTTCAACCCAACCCGGCGATTCGCCAGCCTTCGCGGTATTCCTGGCGGACAAAATGGTCCGCCTCCGTCAGGATCTCGCGGCTGTGCCACTCCAGCGTGGTGCCATTGAGAGGATCAGTCGCGAGCAAGGACCACGAGCAAACGGCGGCGCGTTGGGAAGTGAGGGGTTTCATGGAAAGGCCGCGCGGTGACGACCGCGCCGGTCTTTTCAAGAGACTCAGTCCTTCCGCTTGAGCAGCGGGAACAGCACCACGTCGCGGATCGTCGGCGCGCCGGTGAGCATCATGCAGAGCCGGTCGAGGCCGATGCCGATGCCGCCGGCGGGGGGCATGCCGCATTCCAGCGTCTCGATGAAATCGTAGTCGATCTTCTGCGTTTCCTCGCCGGACTGGGCTTCGAGCCGCTGCCGCTGGACGTCGGGGTCGTTGAGCTCGGAGTAGCCGGGGGAAATTTCCTGGCCGTTGATGATGAGCTCGTAAACCTCGACGGTCTGGCCGCCGGGGCTGATTTTGGCGAGCGGGACGAGCTCGCTGGAGACGCGGGTAACGAAGCACGGATCGAAGGTTTTTTCCTCTACCAGCTTTTCGAAAACCTGTTGGATGACTTCGTGGTCTTCCATGTTCTCGGAAATCTGCACACCCTTTTCCTCGCAACGGGCGCGGCGGCCGGCGGCGTCGATCTCGAAGAAATCCTCACCGGCGGCGAGCTTGATGAGGTCGTGATAGCTCGCGCGCTTCCACGGGCGGGCGAGGTTGATGGTGCGGGTGACGTTGCCCTCCTCGTCCTTGTGCTCGATCTGCAGGCCGCCGCAGAATTTCTCTGCCAGATGGCAGGTGAGTTCCTCGACGAGGTCGGCCATTTCCTCGAAATCGGAAAACGCCCAATACGCCTCCAACATCGTGAACTCCGGATTGTGGCGGCGGGAAATGCCTTCGTTGCGGAAGCTGCGGTTGAGTTCGAAAATCTTGGTGAAGCCGCCGACTAACAAACGCTTGAGGAACAGCTCCGGCGCGATCCGCAAGGTGAGCGGCATGCCGAGCGCGTTGTGATAGGTCTCGAACGGCCGCGCGGCAGCACCACCGGCGACGTCCTGGAGCATCGGCGTTTCCACTTCGAGGAAGCCGCGGTCCTGGAGGAAGCGGCGGATTTCCGCGATCATCAGCGAGCGCTTCACAAACAGCGCGGCGCTGTCGGGATTGCCCATCAGGTCGAGGTGGCGCTTGCGGTATTTGATCTCACGGTCCGCCACGCCGTGCCACTTGTCGGGCATCGGCCGCAGCGACTTCGAGAGCACGGTGAATTTCTCCATCTTGATCGTCGGCTCGCCGGTCTTGGTGAGGAAGGTCTCGCCCTCGATGCCGATCCAGTCGCCGCGGTCGAGGCACTTCCACGCGGCCACGCCGGTTTCATCGAGCGCCTTGACGTTCATGTAACCTTGGATGCTGCCGTGGACGTCGGAGAGCGCGAAAAAGCACGATTTCCCCATGTCGCGCAGCGCCGTGATGCGGCCGGCGACCTTCACTCGCAGGCCTTCGGCGAAATTCGCGCGGAGGTCGGCGGGCGTGACGGAAACTTCGAATCGCGCGCCGAACGGGTCGATCCCGAGTTCGCGGAGTTTCGCGAGCTTCTCGCGGCGGATGGCGATCAGGTCGGCTTCGGTGGATTGCGGCTGCTGCGGGGTGACGGCTTCACTCATGTCGGGGACCGGAGTAGGCGGCGGGCGGGTGACCCGCAAGAGTTGAAACGGGATCGGCGTGATAATTCTCATTCCGGCGAAATTATTTTCCGCGACGCCCAAAGGCGATTTGCCGCCGGAAAAACTACCGGATGCCTGACCTTCAGGGATTTCGTGAAGCGCCCGCTGCGCAAGAAACCGAGAATTGGCGCGGATTCTCGGCGGAACTTCTTAGAAACCCAAAGTTTCAAGGTCCTCGAGGCTATCAAAGACTCATAGCTTCTTAGAAGGATTCATATCCAATTTATCCGTCGTTCATTGTTATTGATCAATGACTTATGAGAAGTTTGTGTGTTGGGAAATGAACTACGGGAACTGTCTGCCACTGGGATCGATCGAAGCGATTCGCCCGGTTTTCATGATCGTGATGGGGATTTTCCTGATGGTCATCGCGTGGCGGCTCTGCAAATGCACGGCAGGCTGGACCGCCCGGTTGATCGCGGCCGGCGCGCTTTTGCTCGGGGTAGGTTACGCCGTGATCCTGCCGCTTTACGACGCTGGCTTCATCGAACGCATCTCCCCGGCGGGCCGATATCACGGCAGCGCCGCCACCGCCGTCGCCTGGCACGCCGTGAAATTGGTCGCGATGAACAGCGGCTGGCTGCTTTTCGGACTCGGCCTGGCCATGCACGCCAAAGTTTTCGCCACTCCTTCCCCACGCCGGAAAACCACCTCCCCCGCCCTCTCCCCGCATGAATCTGTTGCTTGAAATCGTCTTTGAAAACGGCCTGTTGCTCGATGCATTCGGCATCATCGGCCTCGGACTGCTCGGTCTCGCCGCCGTCAAACTCACCCGCCGCTACCAATCCTGGGGTGGCACGATGATGGCGTTCGGGGCGGTTTCGCTGCTGGTCGCACGGCTGTATTTCCTGTTATCCCCTCACTTCGTAAATAGTGATTTCCTCGCCGCCATCGGCCCGGTCGGGATCAGCCTGACTTACGCGCTGCCTCCGCTGCTGCTCACTTTCGGCCTCGCCGGAATCGTCTGGGGCTTGTGGGGCCACGAGCGCTGGCTGAACCAGGAAACCCGCTGAAAGACCGCGGCCGCTAGAAATTTCGCATGGCCGAAAGGTGGCATCGGTGCTACCTGTCCCGCGGATGTTTGAAGTCAGAGAAAAGCCGGACATGATCGAGCGCGCCTTGCTGGTGCGCTTCTATTTCGAGACCCACGAGGCGACCGAGGCGGAATCGCTGCTCGAAGAACTCGGCGAACTCGTCAAAACCCTCGGTGTGGAAGTCGTCGAGTCGGTGCTCTGCCGCAGCCGCGAGAAGCACAAGAAATTCCTCTGCGGCACCGGCAAAGCCGCCGAAATGGTCGAGCTCGCCCGCGCCCACGAGTGCGACGTCATCGTCATCGACAACGGCCTCGCCCCCTCCCAGCAACGCGAATGGGAAAAACTCGCCGACCTCTGCGTGATCGACCGCGAGGAAGTCATTCTCGATATTTTCGCCAAGCGCGCCCAAACCCGCGAAGCCCGCCTCCAGGTGGAGCTCGCCCGCATGCAATACGCTCTCCCCCGCCTCGCCCGGATGTGGGGCCACCTCGACCGCGAATCCGCAGGCTCCGGCGGCGGCGCGGGCGGCGGCGCGTCCCGCGGCATGGGCGAAAAACAGATCGAGGTGGACCGACGCCTAGCCTATCAGGTCATCGACCGCGCCAAGCGCGAAATCGAAGTCGTCCGCAAACAGCGCAAAACCCAGCGCAAGGAGCGCGAAAAATTCGAGACGCCCCACGCCGCCATCGTCGGCTACACCAACGCCGGGAAATCCACCCTGCTCAACATCCTCAGCGGTGCCGACGTGATGGCCAAGGACATGCTCTTCGCCACCCTCGACACCACCACCCGCCGCATCGAACTGCCCGACGGCCAACCGCTTCTCATCACCGACACCGTCGGATTCGTGCGAAATCTCCCCCACCGTCTCATCGAGGCGTTCAAGGCCACGCTCGAAGAAGCCGCCCTCGCCGATTTCCTCATCCACGTGCTGGACGCCACCTCGCCGGAAATCGACCGGCTCCACGACACCACGCTCGAAGTCCTCGCGGAACTCGGAGCCGGCGACAAACCCACCATCACCGTCCTCAACAAGATCGACCGCGTCACCGATCCATTCGAACTCATCGCGCTGGACAAGAAATTTCCCGGCGCCCTCCACGCCTCCGCCGTCACCGGGCTCGGCTTGGAAGAACTGCTGAAACTTTGCAGCCAAGTCCTCGCCGACCGCGTCCGCCATCAGGAATACCGCATTCCCCAGAAACGCGCCGACCTCGTCAGCCTGCTCCACCGCGAGGCCAAGGTGCTCTCCACCGATTACGAGGGCGACGACATCCTCGTCAGCGCCGTCGTCCCCGCCGCCATCGCCGGGCGGCTTGAATCCTTCGCCGCCGTCACCGCCTAATTTCCATCCGATTCCTTGTCATGCTCCGCTTCGTTTCTCCCTTCTTCATCGCGCTCACCACGCTCGTTCCAGCCCAACAAACCCCACCGGCCGCGCGCCCGGTCCTCCGCGCCCTGCCACTCGGCGGCGACGACGACATCAATTCCCAACCGGCTCCCGCCGCCGATCCGGTGGCGCCCGCAGCGGCACCATTACTCGTTAGACCCGCGGCCCCGGTGGCGCAGGCCACTCCCATCGAGACCGTTTCCCCTCCCTCGCCGCTTGAGGTGAAACCCACCGGCGACGATGGCGTGCGTCTCCAGATTTTTCTCGATGAGGCGAAATTCGGTCCCGGCGTGATCGATGGCAGACCCGGTCAATTCACCGAGCTGGCCGTCCAATCCTGGAACGAAGTGAATGGCTATCCGATTTCCGACTGGGTCGCCATCAACACCGCCGCCCGCAAAGCCGTCCCGAATCCCCTCGCCATCGCCATCGTCCCCGATGCCTCAACCGCGTGGGTGGATGCCAGCCTGCCGACGAAAAAATCCCTGCAAGCGACGCGCAAACGCATGAGCTACCGCAGCCACGCCGAGTTCATGGCGGAGCGCTACCATTGCGACATCGCCTATCTCACCGTCCTCAACGGCAGCTCGAAAATCAACAATCTCAAGCCGCGCGACACCATCATCGTTCCGAACGTGCGCCCTTTCATCATCGAGCACCTAACCGGAGCCGGTTATAAAACCGACGAAGCGATGAGCCAGCGCCACGCCGTCGTGGACACCAAGATCAACCAGGTCCGCATCTTCGAAGCCGCACCCGCCGCCCTTGTCGTCGCCGAGCCCGGCACCACGACCATCTCCCACAGCACCCGCCCTAACCGCGGACTCATCGCTTCGTTTCCCATCACACCCGGCAAACCCCAGTTCATCAAATTCGGCACTTGGGAGGTTAGGAACTCCGTCGAACTCCCGCACTGGCGCTACGACCAGAAACTCCTCGACACCGGAAAACGCAGCGCCGACTCGGAAGCGCTCAACATCCCGCCCGGCCCCAACAGCCCGGTCGGCATCTTCTGGTGCGGACTCAGCAAGCCCGGCATCGGCCTCCACGGCACCTCCGATCCGGAAACCATCGGCCGCGCCCGCAGCTCCGGCTGCATCCGCCTCGCCAACTGGGACGCCGTCCGCCTGCCCACTTTGATCCGCCCCGGCACCACGGTGGAAATCCGCTAGCAGCGCTTTAAACCCGCCGACAATCTAGCAAACTCCTGCCAGCATTGGCTCGGCGCTCGTTTTTTTAAAAAATGAATTCTTGCCAATCCGTTTCAGCCCAGCCTATTGACAGGTCGATCCGACGGCGAGAGTTTGTCTAATCGCTCTTTGTTTGATCCGTGACGCCATGGTCGGAGAAAGTGTTGAATCAGCATGGCGTCATTAGAATTGAATTAAATGGATATCTACGTGGGCAACTTGCCCTACACTGCTACTGAAGGAGACGTTACTGGCCTCTTCGCCGCTTTTGGACCTGTTGAACGGGTCAAAATCATCACCGACCGTGAAACCGGGCAATCCAAGGGATTTGCTTTCGTGACCCTCGGTGATCAATCCCAGTTGAATGCAGCCATCGAGGCTCTCAACGACTACGACTATAACGGTCGTGCTCTTCGCGTGAATGCTTCCGAGCCGAAAGAATCCCGTCCAAGCGGCGGTGGTGGCGGCGGTTACGGCGGTTACGGCGGTTACGGTGGTGGCGGCGGCGGCGGTGGCTATGGCGGCGGTGATCGTCGTGGTGGCGGCGGCGGCGGTGGCTACAAAGGCGGCGGTGGCGGCGGCGGTGGCGGCGGCGGTGATCGCCGTGGCGGCGGCGGCGGCGGTGGCGGCGGTCGCTGGTAATCCAGCCCTCCACTCATTATAACTTCAAAAGCGCCCGATCCTCCTCACAGGGGATCGGGCGTTTCTTTATATCGTCACTCGCCGATTTGTTCGAGGACGCCATAATAGTCGCTGTAAAATCCAGCGATTTTCCACGCGGCAAATCCCAGAACGAGGAAATACAGCAGCTTGGGAACCATCACGGCCACCCTTTTCACACTGGATTCGGCATCGTCTTGAAACAACTTGGACCAGCGGGCGAGATCCGTGTCCAAGGTGCCAGCCTCCTCGCCGGTCGAATAGGACCGCGCGAATGCCTTTGGAAACGCATCATCCGCCATCAACCGCGGGCCGAGCGCGCTTCCCGCCATCGCGGCCTTGACCAGCTTGATTCCCGCTTCGCGGATCACTCCGCTTTGGGACGCTTCGGACGCCAACGCGGCGGTTTCACTCATCGAGATCCCGGCCAGCACGCACGAGTGATAGACTGTGCAAAACCTCGCCATCGCCAGGTTGCGGCGTGCCTTGCCGATCCACGGGATGCGGTTGAACCAGCGGTCGATTCCTGAGTTTCCTGAAGCCTGCTTCACCAACGCACGGGCCCCAAGAAACAGGAAAAACCCCGCTCCATCAACAATGAGCAACGCGACCACCAGACTGCCAAGGATTTCCGCCGAGGTCATCCCGCCCTTCATCAAGGCAGCTGGCACGATGCCGATGAAAATCCCCAGATGAAGAATGATCAGCGGATAGATCATCCCCTTGATCACCTCCCGGCGGGCGGACGCCAGCATTCCGAAATAGTCGGCGAGGTACTGGAACGCGGGAGCGAGTTTGCCGCCGCGCTCGCCCGCGCCGATGATGGCGCGCTCGATGTCAGTGAGGCATTTGCCAAAAGCCGCGGCGATCGATTCGCCTGCTTCCAAACCTTGCTTCAAATCCGCTAGGACGGCGGCTTGCGATGCGGGAAGCCGGGTGTCCAGCAGCAGCACCGCCGCCTTCCGGATATCGAAACCCGCCTCCAACAGCTTCGCCATTTCCGAGTAGAAGAGATGCTTGTCGGAGGCGTTCGCGGTCATGGCTTTTTCAATCCATATCCGCCCGCGAAACGCCCGCCTAGGATTTCTTGGCAAGCATCTTCAATTTCGCGCGCCGGTAACTCCAAACGTGGAGCCACGGATGCATCCCATGCTCGTCCGACGCGAGATAGGCGGAGTAAGCCACCCCGGCGAACCACAGCGCGGGAACCACGATTAACGAGAATCCCAGAGTCGCGAAGCTCAACCACAAGGTGATGAAAACCATCAACGCGTTTCCGGCGGTCATCATGCCAAACCCCGCGAGGTAGTGATGTTTATAGAGGTGACCCAAGCCGGGAACGATGCTCACCAGAGCCGCGATCTTATTCCGGTCCACTTGCTTCCACGCATCGATGAGTTCTTTCATGGCGGTAAAATCCGCATGTAAGATGCCAGATGAGTCACCAAGGCGCAAGTTGAGAATGACCGGGAAATCAGGGGAGTGGACATTTCGTCCACTTGCCGATGCACAGCGAAAGTGAGGGAACGAAGCCATCCATTTCTCTTCCCAGCGGCCATGCGGACAAGAGTGTCCGCACTCCTATGACTTTTTCGCAAAGACCAATCCGCTGCGCGAGGGGCTGTAGATCTTCATCAAGCCGTCTTCCAAGACGGGATAGTCGAACGCGTGATCCACCCGCCCGTGGCCGCCGGTGTCGGCTTGGTCGGTGTCCAGCACGAGTTCGCGGGTTTCGAGGCCGGGCACGTGGACGGGGTAGCCGAACAACGAGTTTCCGACCGAGAAATTAAACACGAAGATCAAATTCGCCCGCTCGGCGACGATGATTTTCTGGCCTTGGTCGAGGTGCAGTAGCTGCGCGGGCGGCGTGGAGAGCAGGCCGGAATTCTTCGCGAATTCCATCAATTGCCGGTCGAACTCCGCGAGCCAGCCGTATTTCAAATCCGGGTTGTCCACCAGCGACCATTGGCGGCGGCAGTAGTGATAGGACCAGCCGTTGCCCTCGCGCGGGAAATCGAGCCACTCGGGATGACCGAACTCGTTGCCCATGAAATTGAGCCAACCCTCGCCGCCCAACACCAACGTGACGAGGCGGATCAGTTTGTGCAGGGCGATCCCGCGCTCGATGGCCGGATGCGGATCGTCCTTGCCCATGTGCCAGTACATTTCCTTGTCCATCAGCCAGAAAGCCAGTGTCTTGTCGCCGACGAGCGCCTGGTCGTGACTCTCGGCGTAAGCGATGGTGGCTTCCCCGAAACGGCGGTTTGCTAGAATGCCCCACAACTCGCCGATGTCCCAATCCTCGTCGCGGCTGTGCTTGAGCAGCTTGATCCAGTAGTCGGGAATTCCCATCGCCAGCCGATAGGAAAACCCAAGCCCGCCGTCTTCGATCGGCCGGCAGAGGCCGGGCATGCCGGACATGTCCTCGGCGATGGCGATGGCTCCCGGCTTGAGATCCTGAATGAGCTTGGAGGCGAGTTTCAGATAGAGAATCGCCATGTCATCGGCATCCCCGCCGAAGTAGTCGTCGTAGTTTCCGAAAGCCTTGTTGCCGCGCGAGTGATAGAGCATCGACGTCACGCCATCGAACCGGAAGCCGTCGAACCGGAATTCCTCCAGCCAGTAGCGGACGTTGGATAGGAGGAACTGCCGCACTTCCGGGCGGCCGTAGTCGAAGCATTTCGAGTCCCAGCCGGGATGGTCTCCGAGCGGGCCGTCGTGGAAATACTGGTGGCCGGAGCCGTCGAAATCGTTGAGCCCTTCCGCGATGTTTTTCACGGCGTGCGAGTGGACGACATCGAGCAGAACCGCCAGCCCGAGGCCGTGGGCGGTGTCGATGAGGTATTTCAAATCCTCCGGCGTGCCGAAGCGCGAGCACGGCGCGAAGAACGAGGAGACGTGATAGCCGAACGAGCCGTAATAGGGATGCTCCTGCACCGCCATCAGCTGCACCGTGTTATAACCGGCTTTGGCGACGCGGGGTAAAATCGAATCCGCGAACTCGCGGTAAGTGTGGACGCGCGGCTCCTCGCCCGCCATGCCGACATGGGACTCATAAATCAACGGCGCTTTGATAGACGCCGGGTCGAACTCGTGTTTCCAAACATACGGCTGCGGCGTGTTCCAGATTTGCCCGCAGTAATCATGCGTCGTCGGGTCCTGCACCGCGCGGCGGATGCACGCCGGAATGCGGTCGCGCCGCGAGCCGTCGGCGCCGACGATGTGGAGCTTCACCTTCTGCCCGTGGGCGAGCGCGGCCGCCGGCAGATCCAGCGACCAAACGCCGCTGGCCGAAGGGGCGAGCGGATGGCTTTCGCGGTCCCAGTTATTGAAATCCCCGAGCAGCGACACGGCTTGCGCGGCCGGCGCCCATTCGCGGACTTTCCATTGGTTAGTGGCCGGGTGGAAATGGATGCCCACGTATTTGTGGCCGGTGGCGTAGGCGGCGAGCGTCTTCGAGCCCTCCTCGATTTCCGCAAGCGCGTCGGAAAACTGTGTCATCCGCCGCTCGATCGCGCCTTGGTGGGGTTCGAGCCACGGATCGTCTTGGACCAGCTTTGGTTTCACCGTCATTGCGGCTGAAGATGGAGGGTTTCGCTGGCAGCGAAAAGCCAAATTCCGCGCCGCGCGCGCGGAATCCGCCACTTTCATCAAGTGCTTGATTCCTGCTCCCATCGCAGGAATCATCCCGCGTCCCAGCCCCCGCTGACGCATCTTCCCATGAATTCTCCCAAGATCACACCACACAAGGCGGACATCGCCGAACTCGAGCCCTTCGCCGGACTCGAAATGGAGCACGTCTTCGTGGTCACCAGCGAGCGCCAAGCCGGACTCGCCTTGGAAGAACTCATGCAGGCGCGCACCGTGGGCTTCGACACCGAGTCGAAACCGACTTTCCAAAAAGGCCAGAAATCCGAAGGCCCGCACGTCCTCCAGTTCGCCACTACCGAGAAGGCGTTCATCTTCCAGTCGCATTTCGCCGGCAGCCACCCGGCCATCATCGAGCTGCTGAAATCCACCGAACTCACCAAGATCGGCTTCGGCCTCGGCGGCGACCTCGACCAGATTTCAAACCGCTTCGGCCTCCGTCCCGGCGCCATCGTGGACCTCGACCGCTCGTTCAAGCTCCTCGGCTATCGCAACGCCGTCGGCGCGAAATCCGCCGTCGCCATGCTTTTCAACCGCAAGCTCTCCAAGTCGAAATCCATCACCACCTCCAACTGGGCGGCCCACGAGCTAACCGACCGCCAGTTGCTCTACGCCGCCAACGACGCCTACGCCGCCCTCCGCGTCTATCACGCGCTCCAACAGGCAGACAGCGCGGGCTGACCTATCAGCCAGGTGTAACTCAAAGCGGTGAGCCAAATAGGGGGGAGTGGACATTTTTTTCCACTTGCCGACGCGCGGCGAAAGCGGCGGCGCAAAGCTCATCTCTTTCTCTTTCCATCGTCCGGGCGGACAAAAATGTCCGCCCCCCTTATGGTTCCTTGAACAAGTCGAGGAAGCGGTCCTCGTATTCTTGGAACACCTTGAGCCGGTCGAGCTCCTGTTTGAGCTCATACGCGCGGGAACGGTCTTCGCGGGCGATCTTGAACAAATCGTTGATCTGTTGTTTGTCGCGGCCGCTGAGCCGCGGCGTTGCCGTTTCCTGCTCCACTTCCTCCGCATCCTCGGCGGGTCCTTCCTTTGCATCGACGGAACTCTCCAAGCGGTGGAGAAATTCCACCAAGCCTTTCTCCACCTGCCGGGACTGCACATACAACTCCTTCAAGTCGATGCCGATATCCGACATCGCGCTGAACGCTTTCAGCACCGCGAGCGAGGCTTTGGGAAATGGAAACTGCGAGAAAACGCTCGGCACCTCCCCCAGCAAACAGCCGCCGCGCATTCCGTGGTCCGCGGCGATTCCTAGCAAAACTCCGTTGAGCCCGCTGATTTGCCCCTCCTCCAGCACCTTCATGTCGAGCCGCTTAAACTCCGCTAGAGTCGCGGCATCGATGGCGGCCCCGAATACATGCGAGTCGTGCTCCGGCCGCATCTGCGTGGCCATGGCCGCGAAGGTGAAAACCCGCTGCACCCCGAGTTGGTGCGCATGCCCGATGAGCTGCGAACAAAACGCGGCGCCCTTCGACGGCGGCTGCGCCTCGCCGATGAAAACAATGAGGTCGTGCTTCTTGTTCGGGTCGGTCCACAGAAACAGCCGGCTGCGCGGCAGCCGTCCCGTTTGGATCAGCCCGGCCTTCACCTCGACCCGCTCCAGATCGAAAAACTCGCGCGCGGGAAACTCCGCCAGCAGGTGCATGCCGAGCTTCGCCATCATGTAGTATCCCGCGCTGATCGCCACCGCGCCCATGCCGGGCCAGGCGGCGATGAGCCACGGGTCGTTGAGATGTTGTTCCTTTTCCATGACGATTCTTTCGTTAGCTCACGCTTTCGCTGAGAAACCGTTTTTCAAGTTCCGGCAGCGGGAGCTTTGTCAGATCCCCAGCCATCACTCCGCCCAAGGTCTTGTGCGCCGCGGGAGGCAGGGCTTTGAGCAGACTCAGCATGATTTCCTGCGGGATCACCAGCCGCCAGACCGGGTAGCCCGCGCAGGCCACGATCTCGCCGATCTTGCCCGCCACCCGCTCCAGCGCCTGCTTTTCCAGCTCGTCTTCCAAGTGGTGCTCCTCCCCGTACGACATCCCGGTTAGCCGGTCGGCCGGCCCGCCTTGCGGAAACCGGCCCGCGCTGTCCGTCACCGCCTGGTGGATCGACTGCGGCCTCATTTCCACCGTGCTTCCCGGCTCCTCGAGCAGGTGCGCCTCGTCCAGCGGATCATCTCCCGCCGGCTTGAATTTCACGGGCCTGACCCGTCCGAGATTGGCGATGATGATGAGCTTTTCCATAACATGAGGGGGTAATTTGGGGCTTACAATATGAACCTGCCACGGGGTATCCGCAAGGGGTAAATGGAACCTGCAACATCAGCCTCGTCGGCCGCGAAATCCGCGCCTAGATTTTCGCCGTCTTCATGATTCACCTTCTCCAAAACGCCATCGCCAAGCGCGACCGCCTGCTCACTCCCGCCACCAACGCCGTCCGCCTCATCGACAGCGGCGGCGACGGCTTGCCCGGCCTCATCCTGGAAACCTACGCCGGCCGCTGGCTCGTCTCCACCACCGGCCCGCAACTCGCGCCGCAAGTCCGCGAATGGATCCGCGACCAGGGCGTTTCCTGTTACTGGAAGCGGCTCGACCAGCACCAGAAAGAATCCCCCACCCATCTCGCCGGTCCCGCAGTCACCGAGCCGTTCCTCATCCTCGAAAACGGCGTCGCCTCGGAAATCTCGTTCCAGTCCGGCTACTCGCAGGGCATCTTCCTCGACCAGCGCGACAACCGCGCCGAAGTCCGCCGCCTGATGGCCCCCGGCCTGCGCCTGCTCAACACCTTCGCCTACACCGGCGCCTTCTCCGTCGCCGCCGCCAGCGCCGGCGCCGAGACCACCACCCTCGACCTGTCACAACCCTACCTCGACTGGGCGAAGCGCAATTTCACCCACAACCAGCTCGACCCCGCCGCCCACCACTTCTGCAAGGGCGACACCTTCCACTGGCTCCGCCGCTTCGCCAAACAAGGCCGCGCCTTCGACGGCATCGTCCTCGACCCGCCGACCTTCTCGCGCGACGAAAAAGGCAAGGTCTTCCGCGTCGAGGAAAACTTCGGCGAGCTCGCCGCCCTCGCCGCCGACATCCTCACTCCCGGCGGCTGGCTGCTCTGCTCCACCAACTGCCGCAACCTCGGCCTCAACGAATTCCAGAAACAACTCCGCAACGCCACCCCGCGTCCCCTCGCCGCCCGCCACTCCCCCATGCCGGAGGATTTCACCGACGAGCCCTATCTGAAATCCGTCTGGCTCAAATCCTGACCGCGGCGTCCACAAAGTGTTCCGGCTGTCTCAGCCGGAAGCGGAGCCCATGAACCCGGCTGATGGACAGCCGGGAGACTATTCGGCAGCACTAATGATTCGATTCGATAAGCTAGAAATAATCCGAAATTACTAGCTTACAGTAGGTGATGAATGCATTTTTTCAGTCCTTTAATACTGATCGAAAGAATGCAAAAAAAGCGACTAGCGCGACAAAACCTAAATATTCATTAGCTTCAAACATGCCCATAATTATAAGTATAATCGTAAAAGCGCCAATGAATAGCGCTGTACACGCAGGAGCCTCTGTCTTATACCTAAAACGAAACCATAATGCTATCAACAAAGGAATACCTAAAATAATAATAAGCTCGAACCTGATATCATCTTTTTTTATTTCGAGTCTTGTTCCACTGCATAACTCGTGACAGGCACCGCAATACTTGTCAAAACAAGGAAGTCTTCCATGTTTTTAGTTATTGATCTGTAAAATTTTATTCGAAAATTACTAGATTAGCGATCTCTCCCTTGGCTGTTGTCTATTACAATTAAGTGATCGCACATCTTTCACATCCCCATCGCCCTATTCAGCGGCAGCGCGAAGGTCTTGCGGATGGGGCGGTTGGCCTCGCTGGACCAGGGCCAGAGGGCGTCGGCGGCGTGCTGGATGGAGCTGCGGCGGGTGTTGAGGACGTGGATGAGCTGGTCGCGGTCGAGGGGGCTGACTTCCTTGTCGCGGATGGTGTCCTGTTGCTCGCCCTCGCTGCCGCGGTAGCTGGCGAGCAGGGCGGTGACGACGGCGATTTTGACCGGGGTCTTGAAGCCGGGCAGGCTGTCGGCCTGGAGGCGGAGGACGAGGGTGTCGGCGTTCTGGAGGAGGTTGGCGCGGCTGCCGTTGAGGCGGGTGCCGATGAGGTAGCCTTCGGTGGCGAAGTTGGTGGAAGGATCGCCGTCCTCGGCGAGCATCTTGTGTTTCTGTTTGGCGGAGCTCTGGATCTGCTGGAGGGCGGTGAAGAGGGCGGTGGCGGCCGCGCCGGCGAGCTCGGTGGCGGCCTTGGCGTCCACTTTCCCCTGGCCGGACTCGCTGGCGCGGGTGCGGGTCTCGGTGACGTGGGCGGAAAACCCTTCCAGATAGATGGCGGTGATGTCCTGCTCGTCGAGCGCGGCGGCATTCGAGAGGGCGGCGGCGAGGATGGTCTCGGCCTGGTCGAGATCTTCGAGCTGGCTTTGATTGAAGTAACCGCGGGGGGCGGAAGTGGAGGCGGGCGGAGTGACGGTCGGGGAGGATGCGGGATCGGACATGACGTTGGTTTGTTAGGCGATACCTAGGGGCTATCTGATTATTGGAAGACATGCACGTTTAATCGGCGGGGTCGCCGCGATTTCTATCAAGCTGATGGAAACGCGCGGCCGGGTCACGGTTTCAAGGAGCGGCGATATCGGATCGCCGGGTCCATGATGCGCCAATGGAGGTGGCCTTGGCGCGGCCCATTGGCTTCCCATGGGCTCGGCGGACGGATTCCGCCGCTCCTTGGGGCGTTTCGGGGCGAAACTTGCCATTGCGGAAGAATATTGGGGCCTCGTTGAGGAAATCTCCGATGAAAACGTGGGGTTTTCCCGCATTGACGAGGAAACCGCCGGTTCCGTTGAGGAAAGATGGGCGATTGTTGAGGAAAGCGGGGGTCCCGTTGATGAGATTGATTTGAAAAACGAGGAAATCGCGGGGTCTGAGGCGGCCCCGAAAATCCGACCACTCAGTGGCTAAACTAAGCTATGGTGCGGGGCGCGGCGGATTGATAGGAGATTATGGATATTGGATCAAGGATGGATTGGCGAGGGATTCGAATTTGGGCTGCTGGAGCGCAAGGCGCAGCACGCAACGGAGCGTAGCGCAGTGGAGTGCGGAGCC
>CAMCCX010000065.1 GCA_945873305.1 Akkermansia muciniphila | reverse complement strand
AGCCACCGGCGGCGGCGCTCTTGAGCATCAGATACTCGCCGCTCACCTGATAGGCGGCGACCGGCAGCGTGCTGGTCTCGCGGACTTTCGCGATGATGTCCAGATAGAGTCCGGCCGGTTTGACCATCAGCATGTCCGCGCCCTCGGCCTCGTCGAGCAGGGTCTCGCGGACGGCCTCGCGCGCGTTCGCGGGGTCCATCTGGTAGGTTTTCTTGTCGCCGTCCTTGGGCGCGGAATCAAGCGCGCCGCGAAACGGCCCGTAGAAGGCGGACGCGTATTTCGCAGTGTAGCTGAGGATGGAGACGTGGGTGAAACCCTCGCCGTCGAGCGCGTCGCGGATGGCGGCGACCCGGCCGTCCATCATGTCGGACGGGGCGACAATGTCCGCTCCGGCGCGGGCGTGGCAAAGCGCCTGCTGGCAGAGAACCTCGACGGTTTCGTCGTTGAGGATCTCCAACTCCCCTCGCCCGTCGCGCCGGACGATGCCGTCGTGGCCGTCGGAGTTGTAGGGATCGAGCGCGACATCGGTGATGACGCAGAGCGTGGGATGCGCGGCCTTGAGCGCGCGGATGGCGCGGGGCACGAGGCCGTCGTCGTTAGAAGATTCCCCGGCGAGCGGCGTCTTGAGCGCTTCCTCGATTTTCGGGAAAAGCACGATGGCGGGAATCCCTAACGCGTGGGCCTCCCCGGCCTCGCGGACGAGGCTTGCCAACGACCAGCGCGTGACGCCGGGCATCGAGGCGATGGGCGTGTCTTCCGCGTCCTCGTGGAAAAACAGCGGCAGGATGAAGTCGGCGGGACTCAGCGTGGTTTCACGCACCATCGAGCGGATGGCGGGCGTGCGGCGGTTGCGGCGGGGGCGGTTCATGGGGATTTCAGATTTGAGATTTGAAATTGTCAGACGCGATGGCGATCGCGTTCGCGGCGGCGTAGTCGCGGGCGTGGGTGAGGCTGATTTGAATTTCCGTGATGCCG
The DNA here is from genome assembly GCA_945873305.1 of Akkermansia muciniphila. GTDB lineage: Bacteria > Verrucomicrobiota > Verrucomicrobiia > Verrucomicrobiales > Akkermansiaceae > Luteolibacter > Luteolibacter muciniphilus_D. The sequence continues at coordinate 15,279 of CAMCCX010000065.1, read as the reverse complement.
TTCTGACGGGCGAACTCGGCGGCGTTGCCTTGGAGTTGAAGCTTCGGCGCACCCGACGGATCGCGGATGATTTCAAGTTCCAGCCACCCGGCCTGGCCGCCGATGCCGGTGCCGAGCGCTTTGGAAACCGCTTCTTTCGCGGCGAAACGGGCGGCGTAGTTGAGCGCGGATTTCTTCTGCGCCTCGCAGTAAGCCCGCTCGTCCGCGGTGAACAATTTCGCGAGGAACGACTCGCCATGGCGCTCGATGGCCGAGGCGATCCGCTCCACCTCCACCACGTCGATACCGATTCCGAAAATGCGCATGGTCAGGCGGAATAAGCAGCCATCAGCTCCTTCATTTCCCGCACCGCGGCGGTCAGCCCGACGCGGGTGGAACGGGCGATGATGCTGTGGCCGATGTTGAGCTCGGCGAGGTGGGGAATCGTGAGGATCTGTTGGATGTTCGTGTAGTTGATGCCGTGGCCGGCGTTCACCTGGAGGCTGAGATGGCCTTCCTTGGCGGCGGCGGCGAGGCGGTCCAACTCGGTTTGAACGGCGTCGCCGGTGGCGTTGGCGAAGGCCCCGGTGTGGAGTTCGATCATGTCGGCGCAAGCCTCGCAGGCGGCTTCGACCTGTTTCAAATCGGGATCGATGAAGACGCTGACGCGGATGCCGGCGTCCTGCAGGCGGGCGATGACCATGCGGGTCTTGTCGAAACTCGCGAGCACGTCGAGGCCGCCCTCGGTGGTGATTTCCATCCGACTCTCCGGGACGAGGCAGACGAACTCCGGCTTCAGTTTCAGCGCCAGCCCGAGCATTTCCTCGGTGACTCCCATTTCGAGATTGAGAGGCAGCTTGATTTCCTCCCGGATCCGATAGGCGTCGGCGTCCTGCATGTGGCGGCGGTCGCCGCGGACGTGGATGGTCAGGGAGTCCGCTCCACCGGCGAGGGCGTCGTGGCCGGCGATGACCGGGCAGGGCTCGGCGTTCGGCGAGTCCGGTTCTTTCGCGTAGCGGGCCTGACGCAAGGTGGCGATGTGGTCGATGTTGACTCCAAGAAGCAATGGCATGAGCGGAAATAGACGTTGGGCCGGATTCCCGCAAGACTCACTTCCAAATCACGGCGGCGCGAGCAGCGTGAACGGCCACCACGGGATGTTCCGCAAGATCCAGAATGCGACCACGATCCAAAGGATGGCCCATGCTCCGGCCCCGCCCACATTCAAGCGGAATGGCAGCGGCCGGCCACGGACCCAGCCGAGGATTTCAATCCCCACGCCGACGCACGCGAGCGGCAGCAGGACCATGCCGACCGGGTTGAAACGGAACGCCTCGCCGATCCGGCCGTGCAGCGTGGCGTGGGCCGCACGGGTCATTCCGCAGCCCGCGCAATGAAGGCCGGTGAGTTGGTGAAAGGTGCAATCAGGCAGCCAGGGCAAACCATACGGTCCCTGCTCGCGGAGGAAAAACGCGCCGCAACCCAGGACCAGAATCCCCAGCATCACCCAGCCTGCCCGGTCGCCACGCATATTGATTCAACCGGAAAAAACCGCGGCGGCACCCACAAACAAAATCCACAAGACAATCAGCCCGAGCCAAATCCCCGCCGCCACGATGCACCAGGTTTTCGCGCTCGAAGAAGCCGCCATCGCCCCCGCGATGTCACCGCGCGCCCTCAGGCCATCGACCTTCGCCGCGTAAACAATCGCCGGAATCCCGAGCGGCCAGCAGCAGAAAATCGTCACCACGATGGACTGCCACAAATAGTTCGGAATGCTCGCCCCGCCGGGCATCGGCGCGGACGGGAACGCGGGCGGCGCGTAAGGCGAATGCGCCACCGCCACCGACGCGAGCTCCGCGATCTTCCCCGCCGGCCGCCAGTCCGCCATGCCTTCCTTCCAGACCATCTCCGCGGCGGAAACCTCGCCGGAAGCCAGTTTCGCGAGGAGCTCCCCTTCCGAGACCGGGCCGAGCTGGGTGCCGTTTTTCGAGTAATACCACTGCATGACGGGAAATTCATAACAACTTGCCGCGGGCTGGCCATCGCAAAAACAGTTGCCACCCCGCCCCGCGCCGATACCCTCCGCCCCCATATGATCATTGCACCGAAGATCCGCGGATTCATTTGCACCACCGCCCACCCGGAAGGCTGCGCCCAACACGTCGCCGAACAAATCGCCATCGTGAAAAGCCGCGGCCTCATCGAGAACGGCCCCAAGCGCGTGCTCGTGATTGGATCATCCACCGGCTACGGCCTGTCCTCGCGGATCGCCGCGGCCTTCGGCGCGAATGCCGCCACCATCGGCGTCGCCTTCGAGCGGCCCGGCTCCGCCGACAGCACCGCCACCGCCGGCTGGTATAACACCCGCGCCTTCGAACTCGAGGCCGCCAAAGCCGGACTCTACGCCCGCTCCTTCAACGGCGACGCTTTTTCCGACGCCGTCAAAAAGGACGTCATCGACGCCGTCAAAGCCGACCTCGGCCAGGTCGATCTGGTCATCTACAGCCTCGCCTCGCCGCGCCGCACCGACCCGAAAACCGGCGAGGTTTACAAGTCCGTGCTCAAGCCCGTCGGCGAGAGCTATACCAACAAAAACCTCAACACCACCACCGGCGTCGTCAACGAGATCACCATCGAACCCGCCGAGGGCGATGACGTGGCCAACACCATCGCCGTCATGGGCGGGCAGGACTGGGAACTGTGGACCGACGCGCTGCTAGAAGCAGGCGTCCTCGCCGAAGGCTGCCAGACCGTCGCCTATTCCTACATCGGGCCATCCATGACCTGGCCGATTTACAAAAACGGCACCATCGGCAAGGCCAAGGAAGACCTCGAACGCGTCCAGCGCGCGCTCGACGCCAAGCTCGCCCCGCTCCACGGCAAAGCCTGGGTTTCGGTGAACAAGGCGCTCGTCACCCAGGCCAGCTCCGCCATCCCGGTCGTGCCGCTTTACATCTCGCTGCTCTACAAGGTGATGAAAGACGAGGGCAGCCACGAGGGCAGCCACGAGGACACCATCGAGCAGATGGACCGCATGCTCCGCGAGCGCCTTTATAACGGAAACCCCCAACCCGACGAAGCCGGCCGCATCCGCGTGGACGACTGGGAAATGGCCCCGCAGGTCCAGGACGTCGTCGCCGAACGCTGGGAACAAGTGAACACCGAGAATTTCCAACAGCTCGGCGATTTCTCCGGCTACCAATCCAGCTTCCTCCGCCTCTTCGGCTTCGGCCTGGAAGGCGTGGACTACAGCGCCGACACCGACCCCGCGGTGGGGGTTCCATCGCTCGAAAAAAGCTCAGCGGTTTGATAGCACGCTCGCAACCCGCTTGGGCAGCACCGTGCCGGTCATCGCGAGAATGATGACGCCCATCGTGCCTAGCAGCGCCTCGATTCCGCCGAAGTGAAGCGCCACGGCTCCGGAAACCGCCACGCAGGCTGACTCGACGAGCTGGATTCTCACCAGCTTCCCGACCTGCCCGGTGCCGATCATCATCGCGTGGTTGAGATGACGCCAGACGTGGGCGATGAAATAGAGGCCGTAACAACCGAGCAGCACCCGGCTCATGTGGGAGAATTCCCGGCCTAACCAGAGAGGCAACAACAACGGCCCCAGCACCAGCAGCCCGAGCGCCGAGCAGATCGCGAAGCCGGTGCCGTAGCGATAGAGCCGCTTGGCGGCTTGAACCGCCCAGGCGCGGTCGTTTCTAGCAAGCGCTTCGGCCACGGCCGGCCAGGTCGGCGTGCTGAGCATCACCACGAATCCGAGCTGCATCACGGTGAGGGTGATGAAAACGCCGTAAAGCGCGATGGCAGCCGGACCGCCGTCGCGGCCCACCAGCCAGCCGCAAAAATTATATTCGACGATGCCGGTGACCAGGCAGCATGTGGAAAACGCGATGCCGTCCGAGAACAAATGCCGGGCGGTGGCGAAACGGAACGATTTCACCGACGGGATCATCAGCGGGTGCTTTCTCCACAGAGCGACGGTGTTGCAGAGTTTTGATAGAACCATCGCACCATGCACCGCGACGACGAGAAACCACACCTGCGGGATCCACCAGACGCCGACCGAAACGAAGACCGCGGCCATGAGATTGCCGGCGGCTCCCCACAAATTATTGGAAGCGACTTCGAGATGCCCCTCGCGGATGCGCTCGGTGAGATTCAAAACGAAGAGCATCAGGAACAAGCCGAGACCGACCCACAAGGCGGGCCGCAGCGCGGATTCCTTGCCGGAAAAAGCCTCGCCGAACAAGGTCGGCAACGGGACGGCGACCAGCACCGCGGCCAGCGCGAGTCCGGCTAACAAGGCGATGCCGGCCATTAGGAAAAACGCGGCCGAACCGAGCTCGCGTTGTCGCGCTTCATCCCCGTCAGCGCGGGCGCGGGTCAGGCAATGGGTCAGCGCCGGGCCGACGCCAACCTGTAACAACGAAATAGTCGCGAGCGTGAGATTGACCGTGGTGTAAAGTCCGAATTCCTCGCGGCCCAGCCCCGCACGGCGAGCGGGATGGAGAGCAACTGCAGCAGGATCGTTCCCGCCTTCGAGACGAAGGACGTGAGTACCGCCAGACGGATCGAACGCTCGCGGCGGGCGGTGGTTTCTGCGGTGGGAATCTCGGGCATGCCTTCGGTGGAAGGCACGCTTAACATGCGCCGCCGCGTTTGTAGAGGGTCATCATCATGATCTGGAGATCGAGGGCGAAGTTCCAGTTTTCGATGTAATCGAGATCGAATTTCACCCGCTCGCGCAGGCAGGTGTCGCCGCGCAGTCCGTTGACTTGGGCCCAACCGGTGACGCCCGGCTTGATGTTGTGGCGGACGTTGTAATGAGGGATTTCCTCCTTGAAGCCTTCGATCAACTCCGGCCGCTCGGGACGCGGACCGACGAGGCTCATGTCTCCTAGCAGCACGTTCCAGAACTGCGGCAGCTCATCGATGTTCCATGCCCGCATCGACTCGCCGATTTTCAACCGGCGCGGGTCGTCCTTGACCGTCCAGCCCGGCATTCCCTCCACCTCGGCATCGAGTTTCATGCTGCGGATCTTGTAGATGTCGAAGGGGAGGCCGTTCAGGCCGATGCGATGCTGCCGATAGATGACGTTGCCGGGTGACTCCAGATAGACGAACGCCGCGAACACCGCCACCACCGGGGCCGCGATGACCAGACCGATGATGCTGCCGACGATGTCCACCGTCCTCTTCGCCGCGTTGTTGAACGCGTGGTGCAAAGGCATTTTTCCGATACCAAGCACAGGCATGCCGTGAATACTTTCCAGCTGCAGTCCGGAAACGAGGATGTGGAAACAACTCGGGACGATTTTGAAATCGATGAATTCCCGGCCGCAGGTTTCGGCGAGCTCAAGCATTTGATGACGGTCCAAAGAGCCGTCCACCACCATCACCAGGTCCGCGCCGGACGAGCGGAGAATGGAACGCAGCGCGGCGTAATCTCCTAACACCGGAACCTCGGACGGAGGATCCACCTCGAACCCATGGCCAGGCGGGGAAATCGCCCCGGTGACGGAAATAACTCCGTCCCTTCGCGCGGCGTCCAGTCAATCCGCCCGTTCAACACGGGAGTGGCATTCGTGTCGTCGCCGGAATTCCGGAATCCGACGCCGGCTTCGAGCTTCACATGGATTTTCTCCCGCGGTTTCCAGTCGATGCTGCCGGTCACTTGCGGGATCGTTTGCGAATCCGCCCGCTCGATTTCCAACCGCCCCGCTCGATAAGCCATGCCGATCTCGGTCTTCGGCGAATACGCGTAACGCGCGGCGATTTCCCCATAGATCAGGCCTGAATCGACCAGATCGGGGCTATCATAAACTGTCTGCGCCCCCCCCACGGCCACCTCCGCGGAGACCTTCTCGCGCGCCATCCACGCGCCGCGGATTTCGTTGGCGAGCTCGACGCGCTCGGTCTGGCTGCCCGTGTCCGGCGTCGCGTTACCGAGCATTTGGCCGCTGCCCGTGTAGGTCAACTCCGATGCCTTTCCGCGCCATCCCGCCGCGACCGCCAGCGACTGATCCACCCGGCTATCCGAATGATTGTCGGCGTAAATCACGCCCGTAGGACGATACGCCACTTGGATGAATCCCCCCTCGCCTTCCTTGGAATCTCCGTGCGTGTAAGCCACCGACGGACCGATCCGGACGACCAGATCCGCTGTGGGGTCCGAACTGCTTAGATAGATGTTATTGCTATAGGCCGCGGAAATCACCGCGCCGAGTTCCAGCCCGCCACGGCGCTCCTCGCTTTGCGGAATCACGGGAATATCATCAGCGCCCGACTCGACCCGGTCATTAACGACCGGCGAGAATTCTTGCGCACGGACTGGGAGCCAGACGACGGCGGAAATACAGGCCGTCATCAAAACAACCATCCGGGGGGAACATGGTTCTTTGAAATTCATTGCGGGGGGAGGCAACGCGCAAGTCATCGCTCTTCCCATCGCCGCTGACAAGACTTTTCAAATATCCAAGCTATACGCGATCGCGTAATTCAAAGGCCACAGATCTATGTTAGGAATTTGAGCGTCCGATTTCCTCTTATCCGCAGGTATTCGACTTTGCCTGATTAAGATTCTCCCCCGTTTGCTTGCCAAATCTCCAACACTTGCATTAGGGTACGGCTCTATTTTCACAAATCCCCCCATGCAACAGCTCCTGACTCCCGAATTGTCGCGCCCTTCCGCCTCACTTAACCGCTGGACGGACAAGTTCGAACGACAGGCACAGCACCGTCCCGCGCAGACCGCCGTGATCAGCGGGACCGGCTCGATGTCCTACGGCGAGCTCAGCGCGCGCTCGAATCAAATCGCCAACCTCCTCCGATCCCGCGGCATCGGCCGCGGAAAATTCGTCGGCCTCGGACTGCATCGTTCTCTGGATCTTCCCGCCGCCCTGCTCGGAATCCTGAAATCCGGCGCGGCTTACGTCCCGCTCGATCCCGGCTACCCCGCCGCCCGGATCGAACAAATGATTTCCTCCGCCAACCTCGAATACGTCGTCACCAACAAGGAGCTCGCCGGGGAATTCCCCAACGTCCAGGCGATCTGCATGGACGACGCCAGCGTCGACGAAGCCTCCGCGGACGAACCCGCCCAATCGTTCGAAAAGGACGACCTGATCTACGCGATTTTCACCTCGGGCTCCACCGGCCAGCCGAAGGCGGCGTCCGTCTATCACCAGGGATTCGCCAACCTGCTCCACTGGTATTCCATCGAACTCACCCTCGGTCCGGGCGACCGGACGCTGGTCATCAGCTCGCCAAGCTTCGACCTCACACAGAAGAATTTCTTCGCCCCGCTGATCACCGGCGGCACCTTGATTCTCGACGACTGCCAGACTTACGACATCTCGCGCATCACCGCGCTGATCCGCGACCACGGCGTCACGCTCCTGAACTGCACGCCGAGCGCCTTCTATCCGCTCGTCGACGCGGCGGCCGCCGACGGCTACGCGGCGCTCTCGTCGCTCCGCTTCGCGGTCCTCGGCGGCGAACCGATCTCCGTCAACCGCCTCCGCGCCTGGCTGGAGCATCCGAACTGCCGGGCAGAAGTGGTCAATTCCTATGGCCCCACCGAGTGCACCGACATCTGCGCCTTCCACCGTCTTCACCGCGGAAATCTCGATGATTTCCCCTTCGTCCCGCTCGGCCGCGAGATTCCCCTCGTCCAGGTTTCCATCCGCGACGAATCGCTCCGGATTCTACCAGACGGCGAAATCGGCGAGCTCTGCATCTCCGGCGTCGGCGTGGGTGGCGGCTATCTGAATGATCCGGACCGCACCGCCGAAGCCTTCACGCATTCCATTTACCGCACCGGCGACCTCGCCAAGCGCCATCCGTCGGGGATTCTCGAATTCCGCGGCCGCGCCGACCAACAGGTGAAGGTGAACGGCTTCCGGATCGAGCTCGGCGAAATCGAAATCGCCTTGAACCTGCACGAAGCCGTTAGCGAGGCCGTCGTGATCGCCTGCCAAAACCGCCTGATCGCCCACGTCCAAGGCACCCCGGACGTCGCAGCACTGCGCGCACACTTATCCGACCGCCTGCCGGCCTACATGGTCCCCGGCGAGTTCCGTTTCGTTGAGAATTTCCCGCTCACGCCCAATGGCAAAGTGGACCGCCGCGCCCTCGCGGGAGCCGCGGCACCGGTCGCCCCGAAGACCACTCCCGGCGTGTCGATGGAGTCGCGAATCCTCGCGCTTTGGTCGGAAATCCTCGATCGCCCGGTCAACGACGCCACCGCGAACTTCTTTGATCTCGGCGGAAATTCCATCCACGTCGCGATCATCCATGTCCGCCTGATGGAAATGACCGGCAGGAATTTCGCGATCACCGAGCTGTTCGCCCTCCCCAGCGTCCGCTCGATCTCGGAGTTTCTCTCACCAAAAACCGAGACCGCTGCCCCCGCCACTGTCCAAGACCGCGCCCGCCAGGCTCAGGCCGGCTTCTCCAGATTCCGCCGCCCCACTAACCGATGAACGAAGACATCCAAGCACCCGAAGCCGTCGCCGTCATCGGCATGGCAGGCCGATTCCCCAGCGCGCAAAACCCCGATGAGTTCTGGCAGAATCTCATGGCCGGCAAGGACGGCATCACCCGCTTCCCCGGACGCACCGAAGCCGACGGCAGCAAATACGTCGGCGCGCGCAGCATGTTCGAGAATCCGGACAAGTTCGACGCCACGTTCTTCGGGATTTACCCGAAGGAAGCCGAGCTGATGGACCCGCAGCACCGGGTTTTCCTCGAATGCTCGTGGGAAGCGCTCGAAAGCGCCGGCTACGATCCCGCCGCCTACCCCGGCATGATCGGCGTTTACGCGGGCCTCAGCCTGAACACCTACCTGCTCCACAATCTCGGCAAAGGCCGCGAGCTGGCGAAGAACTATCAAGTCTCCGAATACCAGACGATGCTCGGCAACGACAAGGACTTCCTGCCGGTCCGCGTCTCCTACAAGCTCAACCTCCGCGGCCCGAGCATGACGATCCAGTCGGCGTGCTCCACCTCGCTCGTCGCGATCTGCCAGGCCGCCACCGCGCTGCTCACCTACCAGTGCGACATGGCGCTCACCGGCGGCGTCTCCATCAGTTTTCCCCAACAGCGGGATTACCTGTTCCAGGAAGAAGGCATGGTCTCGCCGGACGGCACCTGCCGCGCCTTCGACGCGGATGCCGCCGGAACGGTTTTCGGCCACGGCTGCGGCGTTGTCCTGCTGAAACGACTCAGCGAAGCCATCGCCGACCGCGACCCGATCCTCGCCGTGATCAAAGGCTGGGCCGTCAACAACGACGGCTCCGACAAGATCGGTTTCGCCGCGCCCGGACTCAAAGCCCAGGCCGATGTCATCGCCCTCGCCCAAGCCTCCGCCGGTGTCAGTCCGTCGGAAATTTCCTACATCTAAGCCCACGGCACCGGCACCCCGCTCGGCGATCCCATCGAGGTCGCCGCGCTCACCAAGGCCTTCCGCGAAGGGGGTGCGGAGGAAAATTCCTTCTGCGCCCTCGGCACCGGCAAGACCCACATCGGCCATCTCGACTGCGCCGCCGGGGTGACGGGATTGATCAAAACCATCCAGCAATTCCGCCACGAGAAAATCCCCGCGCTGCTTCATTTCAAGTCGCCGAACCCGCGCATCGATTTCCCCAACAGCCCGTTCTCACCCGTCAGCGCGGACCGCGATTGGAAACGCGGCGAAACTCCGCGTCTGGCCGGCGTCAGCGCTTTCGGAGTCGGCGGCACCAACGCCCACGTCGTGATGGAGGAAGCACCGCTCCCGCTTCCAACAACTTCGGGCCGCAAACAACAGCTGCTCACGCTCTCCGCGAAAACCGCCACCGCGCTCGACGCGATGGCGCTGCGTCTCGCCGACCACCTCGCCAGCGAAAACCCGGATCTGGCAGACGTCTCCCACACCCTCGCCACCGGCCGCCGGTCCTTCCCACAACGCCGGATCATCGTCGCCGCGGATGCCGCGGACGCCATCGCCAAGCTGCGCACCGAGGGAAAAGCCACGCTCGCTCCGGCGACCGCGCCGCGAGTCGCCTTCATCTTCCCCGGCCAAGGCGCGCAATACACCGACATGGGCCGCGAGATCTACGACTCCGAACCCGCCTTCCGCGCCGCCGTCGATGAATGCGCCACGCTTCTCCTCCCGCTGCTCAATCACGACATCCGCTCCACGCTCTATCCAACTGAAGCCGGGCGCGAAACCGCCGCGCTTGACATCAACCGCACCGCGCTGACACAGCCGTGCATCTTCGTCGCGGAATACGCGCTGGCGAAACTCTGGATGTCATGGGGCATCCAGCCGTCGCTGCTCATCGGCCACAGCATCGGCGAATACGTCGCCGCCGTGCTCGCCGGAACCTTCGAACTGAAAGACGCGCTACAACTCCTCGCGACCCGCGCCCGCCTGATGCAGGACCTCCCGAGCGGCGGCATGCTCGCCATCCGCGCCGGAGCCGACACGCTCACGCTGACAGACGGCGTCGACCTCGCCGCGGTCAACAGCCCGCAGCTCTGCACCGTTTCCGGCTCGCACGAAGCCATCGCTGCATTTCAAATGGATCTCGAATCCAAGGAAATCGGCTGCCGTTTGCTCAAGACCTCCCACGCGTTCCACTCCGCGATGATGGAGCCGATCGTCGCCATCTTCACCGCAGAAGCCGCGAAAATCCCGGCCAGCACGCCTAACATCCCGTGGATTTCCACCTGCACCGGCAACGCCATCGACGCCGCCACTCTGGCAGATCCCGGTTACTGGGCGCGCCAGCTCCGCCACACCGTCCGGTTCACCGAAGCCCTCGCCACCGCCTTCGCGGAAAAGGACCTCGTCATGCTCGAAGTCGGCCCCGGCCAAGCTCTCGCGCCCTTCGCCCGCCAGCATCCCGGCCGCGGAAACACCCCGGTTATTTCCACGCTTCCCACCTCGTCCGACGATCTGGCAGACCTGATGACCGCCGCCGGAGAACTCTGGAAAAACGGCGTGACGCCCGATTGGTCCGCCATTTTCAAAAACCAGGACCGCGCCCGCCTCCGCCTGCCCACCTACCCCTTCGAACGCCAGAGCTACTGGATCGACAACTCATCCGAACCTGTAGCGGCGGTCTGTGACCGTCGCTTCCCGCCAACAGCCAAAGACGCGCCACCATCCCCCGCCCCCATGACCACCGACCGCCTCCCCGACCTCGTCGCAAAACTCCGCGCTCTCGTCCTCGATCTCTCCGGCATTGTCGTTGATGACGACAGCGCAAGTTTCACCGAACTCGGCTTCGACTCGCTCTTCCTCACCCAAGCCAGCCAGGCGATCCAATCCCGCTTCGGAACCAAAGTCACCTTCCGCCAGATGCTAGGCGACCTCTCATCCGTCGCCTCCCTCGCCAAATACCTCGACCAGGAAATGCCCGCCAGCGCGACGGTCGCCACGCCTGTCGCGGCACCTGTCGTCGCACCCACCACCAGCACACCGCTAGAACAACTCATCGCGAGCAATCTCCAGCTCATGCAAGCCATGCTCGCCGGCCAACAACCCGCGCCTGCCGCAGCTCCAACCAGCGGCCTGAGCCCGGTGAAATGGCCAGACAACCTCGCCCGCAACGCGAACACCAACACCCGCTTCGGTCCCTACAAGCCCATCGACAAGGGCGAGAAAGGCGGCTTGACCGATCTCCAACAGAATTCGCTCGACCGTTTGGTCGCCCGCTACGTCGCGAAAACCCCTTCATCCAAAGCCTACACCGCCGAGCACCGACCGCACTACGCCGATCCCCGCGCGGTTTCCGGCTTCAAATCGCTGTGGAAGGAAATGGTCTATCCGATCGTTTCCCAACGCACCAAGAATGCCAAGCTCTGGGACATCGACGGCAACGAATACGTCGATATCACAATGGGCTTCGGCACTTATTTCTTCGGCCACTCGCCGGACTGGTTGATCGACGCCGTGGAGAAACAACTCCGCACCGGGGTGGAAATCGGCCCGCAGTCGCCCATCGCCGGGAAACTCGCGAAGGCGATCTGCGAGCTAACCGGAATGGAGCGCGCCACCTTCTGCAACACCGGCTCGGAAGCCGTGATGGCCGCGATGCGCCTCGCCCGCACCATCACCGGCGCAATCGCATCGCTTATTTCACCGGTGACTATCACGGGATGTTCGAGGAAGTCCTCGTCCGCGGCGCTTGGGTGGACGGAATTTACAAAGCCCAGCCGATCGCGCCGGGCATCCCGCAATCGCTGGTGGCGAACATGCTCGTTCTCGATTACGCAGACCCCGCTTCGCTGGAAATTCTTCGGGCCCACGCCCACGAACTCGCCGCCGTGATGATCGAGCCGGTGCAGAGCCGCGCCCCCGGCTTGCAACCCCGCGAGTTCATGCACGAGGTCCGCGCGATCACTGAGAAGTCCGGCACCGCGCTGATTTTCGATGAAGTCGTCACCGGTTTCCGCTGCGCTCCGGGCGGCGCGCAAGCCTACTTCGGCGTCGAGGCGGACATGGCGACTTATGGCAAAGTCATCGGCGGCGGCATGCCCATCGGCGTGCTCGCAGGCAAGAAGGAATACATGGACGCGCTCGACGGCGGCGCGTGGAATTATGGCGACGACAGCTTCCCGGAAGTCGGCGTGACTTTCTTCGCCGGAACCTTCGTTAGACACCCGTTGGCGCTCGCCGCCGCGTGGCGCGTCGTCGAGCATCTGATGGGCGAAGGCCCGCGCCTGCAGATCGACATGGAGGAACGGGTCGGCCGTTTCTGCCGCACGCTCAACGAACATTTCGAGGCGATCAGGGTGCCGATCCGGCTGCCGCATTTCAGCGCCTACGCGGTGATCGAACACGCGCCGGACCTCAAATACGCGAGCCTGCTCTGGTATTTCCTGCGGGAAAAAGGCGTCCACGTATGGGAAGGCCGGCCGCTGTATTTCACCACCGCGCACACCGACGAAGACCTCGACAAAGTGGTCAGGGCCTTCACCGAAGCCGTCGCGGAAATGCAGACCGCCGGATTTCTACCCGCCTCGCCCGAGGGAGTTGGCGAGGCGCCCGTGGCGTTCCTGCGCTTCGACAGCGCGCCGACCACCGAGGCGCAGCGCGAGATTTTCCACGCCGTGCAAATGGGCGACGACGCGAACTGCTCGTTCAACGAATCCAACATCATCTGTCTCGACGGCGCGCTCGACACACCCGCGCTCAAGGCAGCACTCAACGATCTCATCGTCCGCCATCCCGCGCTCCGCAGCACCTTTTCCGAAGACGGCAGCCACCAGCATTTCCATCCATCCGCACGCTCGGTGGAAATCATGGAACACGATTTCTCCAACCTCGACCTCCATTCGCCCTCGGCCTTGCTCCCGCTTTCGCTCATCAAAAACGCGGAGAGCTCGATGCCCTTCGATCTCACGAACGGCCCGTTGTTCCGACTCCATCTGGTCCGCCTGTCAGACGCGCGGCACGAGGTCATTTTCACCGCCCACCACCTCGTCTGCGACGGCTGGTCCTTCGGCATGATCCTCGCCGAACTGGCCACCGCCTACAACGCCCGCAAGGCCGGGCACTTGCCGAAACTGCCGCCAGCCATGTCCTTCGCGGAATACGCCCGGCTGGAAGCAGCCGCAGGACACAGCTCCGAGGTCATCGCCGCCGAGAGTTTCTGGGTGAGCAAATTTGCCAACGGCGCGCCCGTGCTCGAGCTCCCGACCGACCGCCCGCGACCGCAGGTGAAAACCTACGCCGGAGCGATGGAGGCGATCACGCTCGATCCCGAGCGCTACGCCCGCTTGAAAAAAGCCTCGCCCAAGCTCGGCGGCACGCTTTTCGCCACGCTGCTTTCCTCGTTCGCCACCCTGCTACACCGCATCACTGAGCAGGACGATCTCGTCATCGGCGTGCCATCCGCCGGCCAAACCCGCGTCGGCCGCGACGAACTGATAGACCACTGCCTGAACTTCCTGCCGCTGCGCCTCCAGCCATCCGGCGGACGCGCCTTCCGCGAGTTCGCCGTCGAGGTGAAGGAGCAGGTTCTCGAAGCTTACGACCACCAGAATTACACCTTCGGCTCGCTGTTGCAGAAGCTCACTTTGCCGCGCGACACCAGCCGCCTGCCACTCGTGTCGGTGATGTTCAACATCGACAAATCCGGCATCGACCAGATCCATCTCGACGGCTTGAAAATCGACGCCGAGACCAACCCGAAGCAGTTCGTCAATTTCGACCTGTTCTTCAATCTCGTCCAAACCGACGAGCGCCTTATCGTCGAGTGCGAGTATAACACCGACCTCCACGACAAGGCCACCATCCGCCGCTGGCTCTGCGCCTTCGAGCAATTGATAGAAAGCGTCATCGCCGACGGCGAAACCCCGCTCGCCGCATTGCCGATCCTCGGAGCGGAGGAAAAAATCCTGACTCTCGGTACGTGGAACACCACCGCGCGCGACTATCCGCGCGCCGCCACGCTGCACTCGCTCGTTTCCGCCAAGGTCGGCGAAGTTCCAACCCGCAACGCCGTCCGCTGCGGCGATGAAGTCCTAACTTACGCCGCCCTCGAATCAGCTTCCAACGCCCTCGCCGCCCGGCTCCAGGCCGCGGGCGTGAAACGCGGCGACCTCGTCGGCATCCATTTGGAACGCTCGTGCGCCATCGCCACCGGCCTGCTCGCCATCCTGAAATGCGGCGCGGCCTACGTGCCGATGGACCCCGCGTTCCCGGCGGAGCGCCTCGGTTTCATGGTCGAGGACGCCCACATGCCGGTCATCGTTTCGCAATCCTCGATCCATCGAGAACTGCCGCCGTCGAACGCCACGGTCCTGCTAGTGGACGAGTCCTCCAGCACGCCCGGTTCCTTCAGACCGGTCGAATCCAACCCGGAAGACACCGCGTATGTCATCTTCACCTCCGGTTCCACCGGCCGGCCGAAGGGCGTGCGCATCCCGCACCGCGCGGTGGTGAATTTCCTCAACTCGATGCGCCGCGAGCCCGGCCTGACGCCGGACGACGTCCTTCTATCCGTCACCACGCTGTCGTTCGACATCTTCGGTTTGGAAATCTTCCTGCCGCTCACCACCGGCGCGGAAACCGTCATCGCCACCCGGGAAACCACGCTCGACGGCCAACTCCTCGCCGACGCCATCGCCCGCCGCGGGATCACCGTGCTGCAAGCCACGCCCGCCACCTGGCGGCTGCTGTTGGAGTCCGGCTGGTCCGGAAAACCCGACCTGAAAATCCTCATCGGCGGCGAGGCCGTGCCCCGCGACCTTGTCAACCGGCTCGCCCCGCTCTGCCGGGAGATCTGGAATGTT